>CAZITQ010000142.1:0-25096 GCA_964542165.1 uncultured Rickettsiales bacterium | reverse complement strand
GGCACCTCTCGGGGTCGGCGCGACCATGCTGGTGGACCTGGATTCCGCCGACATGGGATCCGACCTGAAGCAGACCCTGGAGATCGAGATCTCCAGGACCGTTCACGAGCTCGCGCGCTGAACGTTCGCGGAGCGCAGCCGGCGGGGCTACTCGCCGCCGGCCTCCCGCGCGACCCGGAAGCCGCGGTGGTCGTGCCGCAGGTAGGGGTCGTCGCGGATCCGGAAGGCTGCACGCATCCGCCGCGGCTTGGAGGTGGGCCAGGCGCCGCCGCGGACCATCCGGCTCTCGTCGGGGCAGTCGCTCACCCAGGCGCTGCCGTCCGTGGGCGCGCCCTCGTACGAAGGGTGCCCGCAGTCCGCGACCCACTCCTGCACGCTGCCGGCCATGTCGTGCAGTCCGAACCCGTTGGGAGCGCCGCTCTCCACGGGGCACAGGCCCCGGCCCATCCGGTTCCAGCAGGTGGTGGCGTGGACGATGTCCGCTCCGGAGGGGTCCAGCCCGCCCAGGGCTGCCCACTCCCACTCGGCCTCGCTGGGCAGGCGCCCCCCGACCCAGGCGGCGTAATCCCGGGCCTGATGCCAGATCACGCAGACCACCGGATGGTCGGGCTGGCGGTACGACTCGGGCAGGGGGCCCTTCATCGCGCCCCCCTGCACGAAGCAGGTCCCGTTGTGCCAGTCGGGCTCCCGGCACGCGCCCGCGTCCACGCACTCCATGTACTGGGCGACAGTGATCTCGCTGCGGGTCATCTCGAACGGCGCGACGGTCACCTCGTGGACCGGCTTCTCGGCCTCGTAGCCGTCTTCTGCACCCATCCGGAAGGCGCCGCCGGGGATGGCTACCCAGGCCGGCCCCGGCCGGGCGGCCCGCCGGGCACCGCCACGGGGCGCGGGGTCGCCCCCCGGCCTTGGATGGGGGGGCGCCGGCCCCGGTGATTCGGGAGGCGACGTCTCCACGGGAGGCAACGTCGACACCTCCTCTCCCCCCCCACAACAACCTTGAGCGGACGCTGCCACCACGAGCGCCACGAGGACGCCCACCGGGGTTGTGTGATTGCACATGGCGGCGACCCTATCAGCCCCCGCGGAGCGCCGGAAGGCCACGAGATGGCCCGACGGCAGATCGAAATCGACCCATCCCGGCGGACACTCTCCGGACACCCCCCGATGTACCGAGATGCACCATCATGCCCCGCCACGCGTCGTCGCCACCCCCGGAAACCCAACGATATCAAGGAAATCCCCGCCTACGCGGCGTCTCCGCCCCCGTCGTCCCCACTCCCGGCCGGCTCACCATTTTCGACCCGGGCCGAACCCCGCCGGACACCCGCCCTCATCCACACACGTATGATCCCCGGCGGGAGGAACGATGCTCTACTTCCGATTCCTGGCCACCCTGCTCGCGCTCACCCTCGTCCTGTTCGGCTGTCCCTCCGGGACGCTGCAGGACGACGACGACGACGACGACGATGATTCAGGTTCAGACGACGACGACGACGACGACGACGACGACGATGACGCCACCGGAGATGACGACGATGCCGCCGAGCCCAGCTTCGGCAGCGGCTCGAACTTCGATTCGGTCGAGGGGATGCTGGCGTACGTCAACGAACAGCGGGCGGGGTACTGGAGCCACGAACGCTGGAAGGGCTGGCCGTTCTTCGGTGGGGAGTACCACACGGACTACACCTGGCCCCAGGACTTCACCTGGGACGAGGGGCTGGCGGCCCTGGCCCAGGACGAGGCCGACCGGGTCGCGGCCGGCGGCGCACCCACCGGCGAGGAGACCGAGGGTAATCCCGGCGTGGCGCACCTGTTCATCGATGGCCTGTACGACGCGCCCTACATGGTGGGTGGACCCGAGGAGGCCGACATCTGGGGCAGCCAGGAGAGTGCACTGGGCCGCGAGAACGGCTTCATGCGGATGGCGGTCTACTACCACGACTACGGCGGCGACGGCCCGGTGCTCACCAAGATCGGGATCGGCGCGTCGGACGCCGGCGGTGGGGACACCTGGTGGGTGATGGTGTTCGAGTAGCCGGGGACACGCGCGGTGATATCCTGACGACCCTGGAAGACGGGAGGCGGCATGGCAGTTCTTCTCCGCGGGGCAATGCGAGCACGACAAGGGCACGCCATGGCGTTGGCCGTGATCCTCGCATCCGTCGGCCTGGCCGGATGCGGCCACAAGCAGCCGACGACGATGGTGCTGGACTACGACGACTTCGGGCCCCAGGTCGCTGCCCACGAGGCCCTCGGGATGGCGTGGTGGCAGTGGGACACGCACGGCGATCCGGATCCCGATCACCCCTACGACATCAAGGTCGTGGTGTACCGCGACGTCTCCCTGGAGCAGGTGCAGGAGCTCTTCCCGGTGATCGAGGAGAAGGCACAGGACTACCGCTACCTGCCCTACGAGCGGGCCATCTCCTATCTGGACGAGACCATCCTCGAAGATGTCCTGGCCGAGGTGACCGACCGTCTCCGCCAGACGAAGGCCCGGATCGAGGGGAAGCTGGGCGGTCCCGGTCAGGGCAAGAAGCAGCCGTGAGAAGAGGCTGCACCGGGGGTGCGGAACGACTCTAGCGACTGAAGACCAGCCACGAGCGCAGCTCGGCGCTGCCCATGCCGTCGCCGGGCGGATTGCCCATCACCGAGGCTTCGTAGCTGACCGTCGCGATCTGCCCCGGGGTGACGCTCTCCGTGACATCGACCACGAACGGATCCACCCGTCTCCCCGGGCACCAGCCGCCGCGCCCGGTCCACCAGGTGCCGGCCTGGTTGGGGACCGTCCCGCTGTCGACGGTGTCCGAGCAGCCGGTCGGCGAGCCCGTGTCCTCGAAGGCCTGGGTCCAGCTGTCGCTGCCGATGCCGTAGGTGTGGGAGTGGTCGCAGAACTCGGCGCAGTTTCCGCTATCCATGCCGTGGCCGGTGGCGATGGACACCAGCTCGACCTTGGCTGCGTCGGCGGGGATCTCGACCTCCACCGGTGGGCGGTCGTCGTTGTACGTGGTGCTGAACCCGCCACCGGTGAACAGCGGGGCGATCTCGCGCGCCGCGGCCGGCTTGCCCTGGTGGGACAGCCGCACGCTCATGGTGATGTACGACGGCTGCGTGTTCCACGACGGCGCCCATGAGAACCGCACGGTGCGATCGCCGCCGTCCTGGAGCCAGGCCAGGGAGTGGCTACCGTCGACCACCCAGCGCGATTCCCGGTGGTAGGTGGTGATGTAGCGGCCCATCTCCAGCCAGACATCGTTCGTCTCGTCGTAGAGCCAGGTGTACGCCAGGTAGTCCCAGGCGCCGCAGTTGCCGATCTCGGCCTTGTCCTTGTCCGGGCACTCGATCTGGACGTCGATCTCCAGGGTGTCGAAGCCCGCCATCGTCTCCGCGTCGGGCAACGCCAGCGTGCCGTCGACGTATTCCTCTTCGAGGCTGCCGCCAAACACCTCGACCACCGTGGCGTCGACCGCCGCCAGCGCCTCCTCCCGCTCGGCCTCGAAGTTGAAGTACACCGCCTCGGCGGCCGCCGAGTAGAGGCGGGTCTCCCAGGGCCAGGAGAGCGACGCGTCGTAGGCCTCCACGGCGGGCGGGTAGCCCAGGGTGCGGATCCGCTGGGCGCGGTCGATGCCCCAGCCGTAGTAGCCCAGGATGTTGTTGAACATGATGCTGCCGGCGAACATCTCCTCCACCAGCCCGCCCAGGTCGCTCGACGGCTCGTCGACCACGTGCAGACGATCACGCCACCAGTCGGCGTCTTCGCTGTCCAGCGCGTCGAGCGCGTCGTCGATCTCGTCCTCGACCTGGCCGAGCAGATCGTCGTTGCCCGAGCTGCCGCCGGCCACGAAGAAGTAATGCACGTTGCGCGGTGATCGCGCGAGCAGGTCACCGACGCCCGTGAGCCACCAGCTGGTGTCGTCGACCTCGCTGACCGTCAGCCAGTGCGGGAGGAACAGGTAACTCTCGCAGCCGGTCCACTGTTCGGACAGGGTCCAATCCTCGCCGCCACGCAGCGGCACCGTGAAGTCACCGGCGGGCTGCCAGCGCTGGTAGACCTCGGGCTCGGTGGGATCGAACGCACGGGCCTCGAAGCCCAGCTGCTCGCAGAATCCAGGGGTGTCGTCGTCGTCACCGGTGGCATCGTCGTCGTCGCCAGCGGAGTCGTCGTCGTCGCCTTGTGGGCAGCCGACGGTGAGAGAGAGCAGGGCGAAACCGAACAGGAGGACCCGTGGGAGGCGGTGTCTCATGGCCCCATCGTAACCGAACTCGAAAACCGTGGACCCGGGACAAGATCGTCCCTGCTCGGGGTGTCACCGATCCGGGCGACGGCGCGGTGTGTGGGACCTTCACATCTCGTAGCGCCAGCGCACGGCGCCGCTCGCCAGGTCCAGGGCCAGCAGGAAGTGGGGCTGCTTGGCGCCCCCCTTGTCGGTGCGCACACCCACGAGCAACAGATCGTCGATCTGGCGCGAGTACGGGACGAAGCGCCCCAGGTCTTCGTGCCTCCACAGGGACGATCCGTCGGTGGTGATGGCCTCGAACACCAGCGCTGCGTCGGGTTCGTCGGATGTCCTGTAGACCACCACGGTCGCCTCGTGGCCCGGGACCGACACGACCCCGCCGTCGTGAGGGCCCGCCGAGAGGATCCCCGCGTCCGACAGCGGCCCCGCCAGCAGCACCCTGCTGTCCTGGTCACGGCCGGCGATCAGCTGCTCGTGGCGCGAGCTCTGCGGATGCTCGGTGAGGGACATCACGACCCCGCGGCCGTTCGGCTCTCTCGTCCAGCGAGAGAGGGTCGCGCCGTCCTCGCAGTGCCCATCCCAGGGGTAGTTCAGCGCGACCGCCTGTGCCAGTTCGGAGCGTCGCGCCTCCAGGGTCAGGGGGTCGACGATCCAGGTGTACCCGGCCCGGGTCGTGATCACCGCCTCCCCGGTCTCGCAGTGGCAATCGAAGTCGGCGACGCCGTCGGCCAGCCAGGGCAGCGCGGCGGCCAGCGCGGCCGCGTCCTCGATCACCTCCAGGGTGTCGGTGCTGCGGAGGACGGGGACCGGGGGGTCGCCCTCGGAACACCACATCCGCCCGGGGCCGGCGAACAGGCATGTGCGCCGGGGCTCGCCGCGGACGTTGACGTCCCTTCCGAGGCGCTGACCCGAGGTGGCGTCGACAAGGTCGCGGCGGGGGATCTCCCAGC
Organism: uncultured Rickettsiales bacterium; assembly: GCA_964542165.1. GTDB lineage: Bacteria > Myxococcota_A > UBA796 > UBA9615 > CAYRNR01 > CAYTBN01. The sequence continues at coordinate 19,905 of CAZITQ010000142.1, read as the reverse complement.
TCCCGCCCTTGCCGTGCCGGTGTTCCAGCTCCTGGTGGAGCAGGACGACGGCCGTCCCATCCCCGCGGGTCATGGTGACGGCGCCCTCGAACCGGTGCGCGGGGGAGGTCAGGTCGTCGACCCGGCCGCAGCCGGCCAGGGCAGACGCGAGGGCGACCAGGATCAGCGACCGGTGGGCGAATCTCGGCAACACGTTCCTTTTCAGAAGTCCAGCTGCCACACCGTCTCGCCGGTGGCTGTATCCAGGCCTCGCAGCTGATCGGGGCCATCCACGCATCCCTGGACCGCGACGATCAGCTGATCGCCCTCGACCACGGCGAACGCCAGCGTCGAGGCGGCGAGGGACCGGGCCCAGAGCACCGGTCCTTCCTCCGCCGCCGCGGTCAGCAGGGTCGGCGACTGGCTGTCGCGGTATCGCTCGTCGTGCATCACGACCAGCGCGTCCTTCGAGGGGAGCGCGACCCGGTCCCAGGTGCGGTGGTCCACCACGATCCGAGGCTCGATGAAGTCCAGCTCCGGCCACCGGGGTTCGGGTTCTCCGTACCCTCCACGGACCATGCGGCGGCGAGGCGTCCCCGTCACCTCCTCGAAGCGCAGGGGCCCGCGCTCGTCCTCCCAGCTCCCCTGGTCCACCCTCGGGCCGGCGATCACCCGCTGGATGCGGGGCAGGTCGCGGACCACCGCGGCGTACACCTCGGGGTCCTGCATGTTCACGCCATACGGGTGCGCGCGGTCGTACCTGGGCTCCTCGAGTTCCGCACGCTCCACGGCGGCCTCGAAGGCGGCGCGGGGCACCAGGCCGCGGGCGCCGAGGTCGACGACCGCGTCGCCGTCGAGGGGCTCGGCCGCGAGGCGCTCGGGGTGGACGCGAACGAACGAACCGTCCTCGAGGGCGGCGATCAGCTCTCCGGTCCCCCGGTCCACCTGGACGTCGTTGGGCTCCTCGATCACGTGCGCCAGCTCCGGCAAGCGGGCGGTCAGCTCGTCGGCGGTCGCCGCGATTGCGAGATCGGGGAGCTGCCGCAGCTCGAGCCCCCCGTACCGCGTCATACACCAGGCGAAGCCGGGGCCCCCCGGCCCACAGAAGCTCTGGTTGTTGCCCTCCTCCTTGTCCGTCCACGCCTGCGCGAGCACCTCGCCGGTCCCCGGCTCCACCACCCGGTGGCGGTAGCGGTAGTACTGGCTGACGAAGTCGCCGCCGTAGACGACCTCCACCTGGGACGTGGTGAGCAGGACCGGCTCGCCGTCGGTCAGCGTCGCCAGCTGCACCTCGAACAGGCTGCCGGGGCCGTCCATGCACTGCTGGCGTTGGTGGTTTTCGTAGACCAGGACCGCGATGACCGCCAGCACGACGAGGAACCCGCCGCCGACGATCGGGACCAGCTTCTTGAGCTGCTCGGGCACCGGTGCACCTCCCTTGCCGCGGACATCTTCCCGGATACCCAGCGGGCACTCAACCGGGCGTCTCCGCAGGACGAGGGATGTCGCCTACCGACGCTCTCCACGAGCGACCCAGAACTCCGCTTCGGAGACGTAGTAATCCAGAGCGTGACGGGTTCCGACCGGGATCATGCCCGCGTCGATCAGCTCCCGCGCCTTGTCCCGCAGGCTCTCCATCCGATCCCGGTGCTCGGTGAGCGCCGACGAGGTCTCGCCCGGCTGCGCCGCACAGCGGGCATCGAGCCAGCGCAGGGACCAGATGTAGACCTGCTCCGGCCCCCCCCGCCCGGCCCGGCGGGGCCGGGTGTGGGCCCGGGAGGCCGCGCGCGCCCCCGCGGGGCCGGGGGGGCTGGGCGTTGTTGGGGGCCATGTTGGCGGGGGGGGCGGCCGGGGGGCGTTGGGCGGGGGGGGCTCCGGCGTCCTGGGCGAACGCGCCGCCCGTCAGTCCCAGGCTCAGCGCGAACAGGATGGTCAGGGCCAGCGTCTTCATCGTCTTCCTTCCGGGTAGTGGGTGAATCCTAGCGCAGCCCGCGCGGGCAGATAACGGCCGTGATGAAACGGCCCGGAGGATCAATAACGGCCGTGATGGTTCCGGGCCGGGATCAATAACTACAGTGATGAATCATTCATCGCCATGAATAACGGGTGTGATGGTGCGTTCCTCCAGGAGCGCCGCGAGCTGACCATCCACCCGCTCGCGGACAGCCTCACGGGTCGGACTCTCCCCCCTGCCGAGCACCGTCAGCGCGGTGCTGGCGTTGATCCGACCCACCTCGTCGGCGGTGCTGTAGCCCCCGCCGAGCACCACCGCACAGGGCACCCCCACGGCCCGACAGACCTCCACGACGACCTCGTCCCGCTGGCGCATGCCGTCCAGGGTCAGGCCCTGGTTGCCCAGGACGTCGTTCTCGAACGGATCGGCGCCCGCGACGTAGAACACGAGGTCGGGTTTCGCCTCGAGGACCGCGGGCAGCAACGACTCGAGCCGTTCCAGGTACTCCACGTCCCCCACCCCGGCCGGGAGCGGCACGGGGTACTCGACGGGGACCTTGGTCTGCGGGTAGTTGTCCTCCTCGTACATGTCGAAGATCGCCACGTCTTCCCGACCCCGGAACACGTCGGCGTTGCCGTTGCCGTGGTGGGTGTCCAGGTCGACGATCATCGCCCGCTCGATGAGGCCCTCGTCCCGGAGGATCTCGATGGCGATGGCCACGTCGTTGACGAAGCAGAAGCCCTCCTCGTGGCCGGGGAAGGCGTGGTGGTACCCGCCGCTGAGGTTCATCGCCGTCCCGTGGTCCAGGGCGCGGCGCCCCGCCTCGAGGGTCCCACCCACCGACGCCTTCATGAACGCGTACAGATCCGACGAGATGCGGTTCTCGCCGGACCGGGTCAGGCCCTCCTGCAGGATCCAGCCCTCGGTGAGTCGGTCGAGCTCGTCCAGGTAGGCGTCCGTGTGGATCCGGGACAGCAAGTCGCGGTCAGCGGACGCGGGAACGACCAGGTCGGCCTCGCTGACGTGCCCCGAATCCATCAGCTGACGCGTCAGCGACGGGAATCGATCGATGGGCACGGCGTGGTCGCCGACGACCAGCCGCAACAGGGTGCGGTACCCGCGGTGGAACCAGGGCATGCCGTAGCTGGGGTGCCAGACCAGGCGGGCGTCGGGAGTGGCGGACGCGAGGGCGGCAGCGTCGACGCCGGTCACCGGCCTCCCCGAGAGGCCGACGCCGAGAGCCAGGGCCGCACCCGCGAAGGTCACCAGGCCCGTCCGGAGGATCTTCGATCTACGCGCACGCTGCCTCTGCTCATGCCACTCCTCGACGCGCCCGCCGCCGACGTCGCGCTCGCTCGCCTTTGCCGGTCGGTCGTCCACGGGATCCACCTCCACCTTCCGCTCCCTGGACACGCGACGGGGCGAGCCTCGTCCCCATGGACGGAACGACGTCCCGCGGGTTGGATGCGGACGCGTGAGCGTCCATGCCCGTCGGGCTCTCAGGAGGCGACGACCAGCCTGTATCCCAGGTCCAGAGCGTCCAGATCCACGATATCCGCATGCCGCCGGTGCCAGGATCCCTCCGCCAGATCGCGCCCCAGCTCCGACAATCCGCGGCTCAAGGTCGCATCCGCCGCCTGGCGGAACGAGGAGATCCCGAGCCGGATCTCCCCGGACAGATAGGCCTCAGGCCTACGCCAGTACGCGCAGAGAAATCCGTCGGTGCAGTCGTGGGGGATGGGGATGGGCTCGATCCGGATCTGTTCTCCGAGGGTCCGGCGGATCCGGTCCATGGAGGGGAAGCGCTCCAGGTCTTGCTCGATGAACTCCGGGAAATACTCGGCGGTCAACCAGAACCGGTCGTGGGCCGCGGGATCCCAGGTCAGGAGGATCGAGCGACGCGCCACGCGGCGCATCTCTCGCAACCCGGCCTCCAGATCGTCCCAGTGGTGTATCGTCAGGACCGCGAGGGCTGCGTCGAAGGTCCCGTCGACGAAGGGCAGCTGTTCCGCCCGACCCAGCACGGCGATGGCGGCCTCCGCGGACCGCTGCCGGATCATCTCCACCGACGGATCGACGGCGATGGTCCGGGGCTTCCGCGGCTCGTAGGAACCCGCGCCGGCACCGACACAGACCACCGACTCCGCACCGCCGAGGACCCGGTCGATCCGGGCGGCGATCCGAGGATCCGGCCGTCGCACAGCCGAATATGCGGTTCCTATCTCGTCGTACGACGCTCCCAATCCGTGCCCACGTCCGTATGTGCTCGCTCCCCGGATCCCTCGATTGCACCCTAACTCCGGACCGGCCAAGAGGCCACCGCGTGTCGGGGATCAGCCCGAGCAGGTACTTCCAGGGTAGCCCTCTGTCGGATAAATAACATTCGTTATGATCGCCTGTCAGAGAACGGACCGACCGTCTGGGAACCAATAACGGCTGTGATGCATCGGATGGGACCGACGGGGCGGGGGGTGCACCTCGGCTCACCGACCGTCGGCTGCAGTGCCCGTGCGTGCTACCCTCGCCCCGGGGGCGGATCGCGGAGAGGACTTCCGTATGAGATTGCGACCCGGCACGTGGCTGGCATCCCTGCTCTCGGTGGCGACGGCGCCGGCGGTCGTTCTCTCCCTGGGGTGCTGCTGCGGTGGGGGCATGGGCTCGGCTGGTGGCGGCGATCCCTTCTCCACGGGCAGCAGCGGAGTCGACACCGGATCGAGCGACGAGCCCGCCGCGGACGTGTCCAGCCCAAAGACCATCGACCGGGAGGGATTCACGGTCCAGTACCCGGGCAACTGGTCCATCGACACCGGGGATCCGGACTACGATCCGGACGCCCTGTTCTCGCTGGACAGCGCGGGCAACTGCTTCGTGATATTCCACGTCTTCGAACACGACATCGACGTGGCCGAGGCCACCGCGGGCCAGGTGACGGAGTTCGAGGGCATGCTCTCGGGCACGTCCGTCTCGGACTTCACGACCTGGGGGAGCTACACCGGAGACGGCAAGCAGATCCAGGGCAAGTTCCTCTTCCTGCCCACCACGGTCCGCACCTTCGCCCACGCCACCGGTGATCGTTCCTTCATCGCCTCGGAGTTCTGCTACGACGAAGATCAGCCGGCGGTGGAGCCCGGATTCGAGCTGGTACGGGGGTCGTTCCGGCTGAAGTAGCTCTCGCGCGCAGGCCGGTCTCCACGGTGGAGGGCGCCCTGGCCATCGATCCCCACAACTACCTGGCCCTGAGCCGCAAGGCCTACGCCCAGTACATGCTAGGCCGTTACGCCGAGGCCGCCACCACCTACCGCGCCGTCCCTGACCTCTACCCCTCCGACGTGGAGATGCGCTCGGGCCTGGGCTGGTCTTTGCTCAAGGCCGGCCGCGGGGACGCCGCCGCCGAGTTCCGACAGGTGCTGGACCTGGCGCCGGAGTACGCCACGGCGAAGACGGGGCTGGAGATGGCGACGGGCGGGGGGGAATGAGCCGAGGCCAGCACCCCGTCCTGGCCAAACCCCCGACCCAGCCACTACGCTTCGATGTCGGGAGGTTCCTTGCGCCAGCGCCAACCACACCCGGGGTTTCTGAAGGTCCTCGGGCTCGCGACCGTGCTAGGAGCCCCGCTTTCCTGCGATCCCCCCACGGATCTCCCCGAACCGGATCTCCCCGAACCGGAGGAGCCGGAACTCGACTGCACCCTCGAACCCGAACTCCCCGCGGACTACACGGTCATGGAGGGCTTCGGCAGCGGAGAGGACTTCGACTTCGACGGGGCCGGGATGCACGGCAGCGTCGAGGGGGGCAACCTGCTGCTGCGGACATTCGAGGGCGAGTACGAGGTGTTCGTCCCCGGGCTCGGCGATCAGACCTACGGCACGCGACAACTGCCGTCGGGGGAGTGGGTGGTGGCCAGCGCCGCCCTCGGGACGCTGACCCGGGTGGCCCTGAATGGCGGCACCGAGGTCCTGATGAGCGGCCTGGCCTACCCCAACGGCGTGGAGGTGGACGCGGACGGATACGTCTACGTCTCCGAGAACGCCGGGGGCCAGGTGCGGCGAGTGCACGCGGACACGGGCGAGGTCACCGTGGTCAGCGACGCCGTCGAGAACCCCAACGGCCTCATCGAGAGCCCCGATGGGCAGACGCTGTACGTGGGCACCTGCCCGGTGTACGGGGTGGGTGGCAGGGGGCTGATCTACGCCCTCGAACGGACCGGCCCCGACAGCTGGGCCGAGCCGGAGATCATCTACGAGACCGAGTGGGAGGGCTGCATCGACGCCATCAACGTGGACGCCTGCGGTCGGCTCTACTTCGCCCGCTACACCAACGGGTGGGGACAGTGCACCGTGTGGCGCCTCCACCTGGACACCGGCGAGGCCGAGCTCGCCGCCGACGTCAGCGGCAAGTGGGTGCCCAACATGCGCTGGGGCCACGACGTCGGTGGCTGGACCTCGACCACCCTGTACGCCTCCGACCGGATGGAGGAGGTCCTGTTCGCCATCGACCTCGGCGTGCCGGGCAAACCCCATGTCCTCGATCCCTGAGGTGGCGCAGCGAACGATGCGAATTGCCGCGACCGTCACCGCGATCACGCTGCTGCCCCTCCTGGCGGCCTGTGGCCCCGACTGCCGCCCTGCCGCTCGGAACGGCGAGGTCGCCCTGGCGGATCCCGTGCTGGTGGACGACGGTGAGGGCATGCGGCTGCAGTACCGGATCCACAACGGCACCGGGGCGGCGGTGTACGTGCACGACGGCATCTGGCGGATCGTCTACGACCAGGACTCGACCGACCTGGAGCTGACCCTCGCCGCGCCCGACCTCCCCGACGGCATCCACGTGTTCGGCGCCGAGCTTTGCTACCGCGAGGTCCCCGCCGGCTGCGCCTGCGAGGTGCGGCGGGAGGTGTACCGGGAGTACACCCGGCTGGCGGCGGCCGAGGATGACGAGGTGGTGTTCGAGACCCTGCCGGTCCACGAGGCCGACCGGGTGGACCTGAGCGTGGCCTGGGGGGACGAGCCCCTGGAGCCGGGCGAGACGATGATGTCGAGATCCGACTACGATGCCTGGCGGGTCGAGCTCCAGGATCGCTGGATGTCGACCGGGTTCGACCGCGAACCGGGCGCGCGTGTCGACCAAGTCGAGCCGGAGACCGAGCCCACGGCATGCCCCTGGGCCACCTTTCCCTGAGGAGCGCACATGCCTTCCCGATGGTTCCGAGTCGCTTCCTTCGGGCTCGCCCTGCCGCTGGTCGCGGCGGTGGGTCTGCAGACCGGTTGCCCCGAAGACCCGCCGATCGGGGACGACGACGACACCACCGACTCGACCCCCGACGACTGCGACGACGGCTACGCGTGGGACGGGGACGAGTGCGTGGACATCGACGAGTGTGCGGAGGACAACGGCGGCTGCGGTGACCCGGAGATCTTCGACTGTCTGAACAACGAGGGGGCGCCGCCGGACTGCGTGTTCAACTGGAGCTCCGACTGGGAGGCGTTGACCGACGGGGTGGAGGTCATCGAGTCGGGGGGTTCGCTGCCCTCGTCCACCGTGGTGTGGGGGGAGATGGCCTTCCCCGTGATCCTGGACGAGGCGAACCGGGCCTTCGTGACCGCGGCGCGGGTGGGCCAGGGTCGGGTCTTCCACGTGGGCCACGAGAGCCACATCGGCGGCGCGGTGGACGGCGAGGGGGACACGGACCAGCTGGTGCGAAACGCGGTGGCCTGGGTGTCGGCGACCGAGCAGCCGGTGATCGGGGTCGAGGAGGGCATGACCACCCTGGCGGCCTTCCTGGAGGGCGACGGGTACACGGTGACCACGGCCGCTCCCGACGCCCTGGACGGGATCGACGTCTACTGCACGTCGACCTACACCGACCAGGACGACGAGGTATTCGAGGGACTCAGGGCCTGGCTCCTCACCGGTGGCGGGCTCATCGCCGGCGGCCACGCCTGGTACTGGGGGTACGGCAACGACAACGCTGCCGAGAACTACCCCGGCAACAAGATGCTGCTGGACGCAGGGCTGGTGATCACCACCGGGACCGTGGACGCTGGCACGGACACCGTGGGCGACGAGGCCCCCTCCGAGCTGCTGCACTCCACCCGCGCCCTGGACCGGATCGGCGACCACCTGGACGACAGCGACCCCCTGGACCACGACGACCAGCTGCTGGCCGCGGGCTCGGTCTCCCTGGCCATCGACCACCTGCCCCTGCACTGGGACTACTTCGACGCCGCCCTGGAGCTGAGCCAGACCACCCCGGTGGTGCCCACCGCCGCCGACCCCGTGGTCCCGGACGAGCAGCCCATCGAGAGCCTGGTGGTCCACCTGGACGCCAAGCTGGCCGCCGAGCTACCCGCGGACGAGGTGCTGGCCCATCCGGCGGGGGAGGATTTCCCCGGCCTGCCGGACCTGCCGGACACCGCGACCCTCACGGCTACCGTGCTGGCCAGCTACGAGGGTCGAGACAGCCGCTACCTCTACTCGAACGCCGGCGCCGACGTCTGGCGCAGCACCGGCGCCTGGATCCCCGCCGGCGAGCTCGTCACCGTGGACATCCCCCAGGCAGCCGCGGGCCAGGGGCTGACCCTGCTGATCGGCAGCCACACCGACACCCTGTGGTCCACCGACGAGTGGACCCGATTCCCGGAGATCACCCGCAGCTACCCCCTCGAGCAGGCCCAGACCACGGTCGCCACCGCCTTCGGCGGGCTGGCCTACGTCCGGGTGACTGCGGGCACCGACCTTGGCGAGATCGAGATCTTCCTGGACGGGGTGGTCGCGGCGCCCCGGTTCGTGCGCGGCGAGACCGACGTGGCCGACTGGACCGGGGGGATCCGCGACCTGCCCGCGCCCTGGGCCGAGCTGGAGAGCGGATCGTTCGTCCTCACCGTCCCCTCCGCGGAGATCCGCGACCTGGACGACCCCGGGGCGCTGATGGATCTGTGGCAGAACATCCTGGACGCCGCCGCCGACCTGGCCGCCATCGACCACGACCGCGTGCGCGCCGAGCGCCTGGTCACCGACCGCCAGATCAGCGCCGGCTGGATGCACTCGGGCTACCCGGTCATGGCCCATCTGGACTCGGCGCCGGACCTGACGGACCTGCAGCACCTGCTGGACAGCGGCGACTGGGGCGCCTTCCACGAGCTGGGCCACAACCACCAGCTCAGCTCCTGGCTGCTCCCGGGGACCACCGAGGCGAGCGTCAACCTGTGGTCGGTGTACGTCTACGAGGAGGTGCTGGGCATCTCGCGGGACGTGGCGCACTCCGCCATCGATCCCGACAGCCGGGCCACGCGCATCGAGGACTACCTGGCCGGCGGCGCCGACTTCTGGGCCGACTGGAACGTGTGGACCGCCCTGGAGACCTACCTCCAGCTCCAGGAGGGGTTCGGCTGGGAGCTCTACTTCGACCTGTTCGCGGAGTACAACGACCTCGCGCCCCACGAGGAGCCCGCGGACGACCAGTCCCGCATCGACATGTGGGTGTCGCGGTCGTCCGAGGCCGCCGGCCGCGATCTGGGGCCGTTCTACCTGGCGTGGGGTTTCCCGGTGTCCCCGGAGGTGATCGACGCCATCGCGGTGCTGCCGGAGTGGCTCGACGATCCGATGGCCAACTGACCCAGGAGAGTACGAATGCGGATCTCCCTTCTCGTGTCGATGGTTGCGCTGCTCCTCGCGGCACCGGGCTGCCCGGCGGATGACGACGACTCCGGCTCGACCGGCGACGACGACACCACGGGTGAGCAGGCCGCGGGACCGGCGATCTCCGTCTGGCCCGAGACCATCGAGTTCGGCGTGGTGGCCCTGGGGGCGGACGAGGTGCGGACGCTGTCGCTGGAGAACGTCGGAGACGAGTCCCTGCTGATCTCCACGGTGTCGATGATCGGTGGATACGAGCTGTGGGACGTGGAGGCCTTCGACGGTCAGTGGCTGGAGCCCGGCGAGTACGTGGACCTGCTGGTGCTGTTCCACGCCACGGTCGAGGGGGACGCGAGCAACACCGTCCGGGTGATCAGCAACGATCCCGAACGGGGTGAGGTCCTGATCCCGGTCACCGCCACGGCCCTCCCGACCCCCTAGCCCACCGCCAGCTGGCGCAGCTCGGCGCCCCCGATCGGGCCGATCCGCACGTCGGCGACCAGACCGTCGCGCAGCACCACCAGCGAGGGGGTACCGAGGATGCCGAAGGCCCGGGCGGACTGCATGTCGCGGGAGATGTCCACGGCGCGGACGCCGGGGTTCTTGCGGGCGAGGTCCTCGATCTGCGGGGTCATGGAGCTGCAGGCGCCACAGCCGGGGGAGAAGAAGTAGACCAGCCCCGACGAGCGGCCCCGCAGCTTCCGGGCGGCCGGGGCGTCGAAGGACTCGATGGCCCGGCCCTTCAGTCGACCCGCGGCGCGGGAGAGCAACAGGGCCATGACGACCCGGAGGCCGAGCACTCCGACCACCAGGCCACCGACGACGATTCCGATCCAGCCGAGCCAGTGCATGGTCTCACCTCCACCAGACGTAGGTCCGTCGGGGCGGAAGAGCCAGCGGGCGCCCCAAAGGGTTCAGGCGATAGACTGGGCGTATCAAGGGGAGACGCCATGACCTTCAAGCTCAAGCTTCCGGGAACACGCAGCTACCATTCCGCCTCGCCCAACGAACCCGAGTGGTTGATGTGCTGGATACCCCGCGGGAACCTCGCCGAACTCGTGGGGCAGAACCGGGTGCGCCACGACATCCGCAGACACTTCCCCCAGGGGCTCGAGGTGGAGGTGTCGGAGGACGCCTTCGCCAAGATCGGGCTCGACCTCGGGATCCACCCGGACCTGCTGGTGCGGACCTACCTCGACCTGCGCGAGGCGGGACGCCTCCACCCGTCCGGGGTCGTCCAGGCCAAGTCGCTCGAGGGCCTCGCGCGCCGCCTGCAGACCGACGAACTCCGCGAACGGCTGAAGGACCTCAAGGTCCACGCCTGGTCGAAGATCGAGGATCTCGACCGTCCGCCCGACGACCGGGGGGCGTGGATCCCGGCGACCACCCGTCTGCCCGCGCTGGACGCGGCCCTGAAGCTGCCCCGCCTCTCCGCGGAGGAGCTGTCCTCGGTGAGGCGACGGCTCCCCAAACCCTCCATGGACGAGGGCGTGGACTTCGGCACCGTGATCGCGAAGCTCGGATAGGGGGAACCATGGCCAACCTGGAGATCTACGTCCTCAGCGTCGGCGAAGGCGACGCGACCCTCCTCAAGACCCCGGGCGGGCAGGTGATCGTCATCGACGCCCACGACTTCGACAAGTGCGACCAGGTCCTCGAACACATCGGCCCCCCCACCCCCCCGGACCTGCCCCCGGACAAGGAGGGGGAGATCGACTTGATGGTCATCTCCCACGCCCACTGGGATCACTGCTCCGGGGCGCAATCGATCCTCCAGAAGTACCGGGTGCGGCGGGTGTGCCTCGCTCCTTTCTGGGTCTATCCGGGCGCCACCGGCTACCGGGCGCTGCTCAACCAGATCCTGGGCATCGACACCCAGGGCAACCCGACCCTGCCCAGGACGCCGATGCGCTGCGTCTCGGGGTACGAACGTTTCTACCCGGACGGCGGCGCCTACCCGGAGTTCGCGGGTGCCTTCCGCCTGGAGCTCGTCGGCCCCCCCAACGACATCCTCGAGCAGGTCAGCGAGGCCGGCGACCTGACGCCCAACCACGCCTCCATCATGGCCGTGCTCCGTCAGGGCAGTTTCAAGATGGTCATCGCCGCGGACGCGCAGATGGAGAACTGGGCCCAGTTCGACCGCGAGAACATGGGGGACGGGGGCTGCACGGTGCTGCGCACGTCCCACCACGGCAGCAAGAACGGCACCCAGTACGAGCGGCTGGAGCGACTCAAACCCCAGCTGGCCATCGTGTCGTCCCAGCCGGACGGCAGGCACGACATCCCGGACCTGACGGGGACGTCGATCCTGTACCACTACCACAAGACCTACTCGGACAATCAGACACCCCGCAAGGCCGTCATGACCAGCGACACCGGCACCCTGCGGATCGTCGTACAGCCCGGCGGTTCGTGGGACGTGGAGAGCTACGGCGAGGCCTACGATTCCCTGATTCCGATGGACTCGTCCGGCGCCCTCGTCGCGCCGTCGGCACCGCCGGATCCGGACTGGGCCACCCACCTGAAGAACCGCTGGCCCTTCCCGACGCCGTAGCGCATCACAGGTCGACCCAGCGGGACTTCAGGGCGGACGCATAGATCGCGTCGATCACCTCGCAGTGACCCGCGGCCGCGTCCGGGGAGACCTCTGCGCGCGTTCCCCCCTCGGCCACCATGTCCAGGAACCGGGAGACGGCCGTGCCCGCCGACGGAGTCACGGCGGCTCGAACGGAGCCCGCCGGGGCATCCCCTCCCTCGACCTGCAGCCGGCCGTCCACCACGACGGCCGTCCCGCGTGTGCCGGTGACGGCCAGCGAGATCGGACCCTGGGCTTCGGTCCAGCCCGCGGTCAGCTCGGCCAGCGCGCCGCCGGCGAACCGCAGGGTTCCCTCGCCGTACTCGTCGGGCGCCGGCGTCCCACCCGTGGTGCCCACCCTGGCCCGCACCGCCTCCACCTCCTCGTCGAGGAGCCAGCTCAGCAGGTCCACCAGGTGGATCCCCAGGTCGCCGAAGCCACCGTAGCCCGCCTGGGCCGGGTCCAGGTGCCACGGATGGTCGTCGAACACACCGCGGAGCGCTCCGTCGTGGGACAGCTGGGCCCGGACGCGGACGATCGTGCCGAACCGCCCTTCCCCGATCATCGTCCTCAACGCCCGGTGGACCGGGACGTCTCGCAGGAAATACCCGGTGTGAAAGCGGCCGGGCGAACCGCCGATCCGCGAGGCGAGCCGGCGCGCCACATCCCCGGTCGTGGCCAGGGGCTTCTCCACGAACAGGTGCTTGCCGGCCGCGACGGCCGCCGTCACCAGGGGCTCGTGGAGGTGGGTCTCGGACAGGATCAGCACGGCCTCGACGTCGGGCCGTTTCGCGAAGGCCAGCAGGCCGTCCACGGGTCGCGCTCCGAGGCGGGCGGCCCAGGCCTCCATCCGCGAGGCGTCCGCATCCCAGACACCCCGGCACTCCACGTCGTCCCGCCCCGCCAGGACCCGGGCGACATCGGGCATGTGGATGTGGGCGCAGCCGTAGATCGCGATGCCGACGGTCGAGGTCATCCGGGAACTCCGGCCGTCATGCTACCCAGACCCGCCCGGGCTGCCCACCCACCGGCCGACCACGGCCCGAACCCTCTGCCCTACCCTCGCTGTTCGACCGGGCCGGCCCGTGCCGTAGCTTCAGCCCTGCGACGGATCGCCCTCGCCCACGCCCTCGCCCACGTCCCGCGCACATCGCGCGTGGTTGTAGATCCGGATCACGTCCCCCTGGGGACCGTGGCCGTAGGGGTAGTCGTCGGGATCGCCGGCCTTGGGATCGCTGCGCTGGGCGCCGGCGCCGTGGACGTCCATCAGCTCGTAGTCGCCCGACGGGCCCTGCATCCAGCCCAGGGCCTCGCCGAAGGCGATGTAGGCCGCCGCCTGGCCGCCGTCCTGGCTCGCATGCGTCGTGCTGGTCCAGAAGAAGGGGAAGTTGGGGCTCCCCCCCTCGTCGAGGATCGCCGAGGTCTCGAAGACCGGGTCGATGGCCGCGCTGTCGGTGGTCGCCGGTGATCGGCTGTAGTCGACCAGGGTCTGCAGCTCCTTGGCGCCGGGTAGCCGCCAGTCGTCGTGGCCCGCGACCTCCAGGCCCTCGCACCAGGCCAGCGCCTCCTGCCAGTCGAGCCCACCCAGGTCGCCGGCGCCCAGATGACCGCTGTCCTGTCGGGTCCACATCAGGTTCGTGGTGAGGTCGGTGACGGTGTCGTCGCCGTTGTCCTGCAGGTCGTTCACTCCGTACCCGGTCCCCCCGCGCACGTACTGCACGACGAAGAGCTTGTCCCCGCCCGACATCGGATCCGAGGTGCCGTAGCCCTTGATCCGTCCGTCCGCCATGTTCACGCCGAACATCGTGTGGTCGCCGTTCATGGTGGTGTGCACGTACTCGGTGGACGTGGCGTACTGGACGTCGATCAGCCGCTCGCCGGCGGACTCGTCCCCGTACTCGAAGTCGAACACGGAATCGTCGATGAAGGGCACCATCTCGCAACTGGCCTCCGACGCGCAGCTACTGATGTCCCGGCCGCTGAAGAGGATCAGCGAGTACATCTCCTTGATCGTGGGCAGGCGCCAGTCGTCGTACCCGGCCAGTTCGAAGCTGTCGGCTCCGGCGACCGCGTCGTCGAAGCTCTGCTTGTCGCCCGGGGACTGCTGCCACATCAGGCCCGTGTTCAGATCGGTGACCGTGCCGTCGCCGTGGTCGGTGTACGCCGGCTCCGCGCCGCTGTACTGGGCGTCCTGGCCGGCGAAGGCGTCTCCCGGGGCGGGGCAGGAGATCTCCCCGCTCGCGTCGAAACAGCTGATCTGCCCCGAATCGACCACATCCAGGCTGCCGCCCGAGGCCCACTCGTCCGAGGACCCTTCGTCACACCCGGCGAAGAAGACCGCCAGGACCAGCAGGAGGATCTCGGTCACGCCGAGCATCGCGATCGTCCATCGAGTATTCGTCATGTTCGCCCTCCGAAGCGCGTTGAGGTTCGGAGGTACAGACCCCGCCGGAAGGGAAAGGGTATTACCGGTCGGTTACCGGGCGCGGAGGACCGGAGGGGAGGTCATAATCGCTTCCGATGAAAGCCCACCCCGACTGCATCCCCTGTTTCGTGAACCTGGCCCTGGACTCCTCGCGGGAGCTGGGACTGGACGAAGACGCCACCCGGGACCTGCTCACCCGGATCCTCGGCCTCCTGAAGGACCTGGACTGGAGCCAGCCACCCCCGCTGACCGGGCGGAGGGCGCACCGGGCGGTGGCCGCGGTGTCGGGGCTGGAGGATCCGTGGCTGGACGCCAAGATCGCGGACACCGAGGCCGCCCTGGCGATGCTCCCGGGCATCGAGGCCCGGGTCGCGGCGGCGGATCATCCCTTCGCCGAGGCCGTCCGGTTCTCCCTGGCTGGCAACATCATCGACGCCGGGGTGGGGCCCGGCTGGGACCCGGATGACACCGACGCGTTCGCGAACCAGCTGCCCAGCCTGCCGGGAGGGGGCGCCGTGGAGGACCTCGAGCGCCGGATCGCGGCCGCCGGATCGGTCCTCTTCCTGGCGGACAACGCCGGGGAGCTGGTTCTCGACCGGCCGCTGCTGGAGATCATCGGGCGCGATCGACTGACCGTGGCCGTGCGTGGCGAGCCGGTGCTCAACGACGTGACCCTCGACGATGCGGAGCGCTCGGGGCTGATGGACCGCTACCGGGTGATCTCCAACGGCGCCGGCGTGCCCGGGACCTGGCTCGATCTCTGCTCCGAGGAGTTCGTGGCCGCCTTCGAGGCCGCCGACCTGGTGATCGCCAAGGGTCAGGGCAACTTCGAGACCCTGCACCGGGTGGAACGGCCGGTGCGCTTCCTGTTCCTGGTCAAGTGCGGCGCCCTCTCGCAGATGCTGGGGATTCCGGTGGGGACGCCCGTGATACGTTGATGCGATGAAGGAGTGCTCCATGCGCCACCTCGGCATCGCGATCCTGACCTGCGCCCTCCTGCTGTGGATCCCCACCGGCTGCCCGACCGACGAGGCCGACGACGACTCCGCCGGCGACGACGACACCGGCGACGACGACACCGGCGACGACGACACCGGCGACGACGACACCACCGGCGACGTGGATCTCGCCGATCCCTGCGACGAGGAGCCCCTGGACGCCGATCCGCCCGACGACTGCGTGCCGTCGGCGGGGGTCAACGACCTGTGGGTCGTCAACGGGACCGCGCTCTCCCCCGACGGGGCGCTGGTGGATGCGGAGGTGCTGTGGTCCGCGGACAGCGGCGAGATCCTCTGCGTGGAGCTGGACTGCTCGGCCCACGAGGGCTACGACCAGGCCACCCGCCTGTGCGCCGACGTGGTGCTCCCGGCCTTCGTCGACCCCCACAACCACATGCAGTACAACGTGCTCGGCCCCTGGCCCCACGATCGGCTGTTCGAGAACCGCTACGAGTGGCGCGGCTACGGGGAGTACTGGGACTACGGCGAGCTCGACGACGGGGTGGACAACTGCTCGGCCATGGCCTGGGCCGAGCTGCGGACCCTGATGACCGGCTCGACCGCGGTGGCCGGCAACTACATCCAGGGCTGCGACCCGATCCTGGTGCGCAACCTGGACGAGGGCTCGACCCACCACTACCTGCCCGGCTACGAGCCCTGGGTCCGCACGGATGCCCCGGACGAGGACATCGAGGACCTCGAGGAGTGGTCGGAGGACCTGGACGACGGCCACCTGGACGCCTACGTCCCCCACTGCGGCGAGGGCTTGTACGGCACGGTGCGCAGCGAGTTCCAGCCGCTGATCGACGCGGACCTGCTGCGGCCCGAGACCGCCCTGATCCACGGCACCGACCTGGATCCCATGCAGCTGACCAAGATGGCAGTCAGCGGGACCCACCTGGTCTGGTCGCCCCAGAGCAACGTCGACCTGTACGGCCGCACGGCGGACGTGACCACCGCCCACGCCCTGGGGGTGCCCATCGCCCTGGGACCCGACTGGACCCTGTCGGGCACCGCGGGCCAGCTGTTCGAGCTGCAGTGCGTGGATCGCCTCAACCGGGAGGCCTACCGAGGGGCGTTCTGCCTCAGCGAGATGGTGGACATGGCCACCGTGAACGCGGCCGCAGCGGTGGGCTTGGGGGGCGTACTGGGGGAGCTGACCGCCGGCGCCAAGGCCGACCTCCTCCTCCTCGAGGGGGATCCCCTGTCCCCGTGGACCTCCGTGCTCACCGCCGACCAGACCCGGATCGACCTGGTGACCGTGGACGGGCAGCCCCTGTACGGCAAGTCCGCCGTCCTCGAGGCCGTCGACGCCGTGGACCCCCTCTGCGACGAGCTGGATCTGTGCGGCACGCCGGCGCGGATCTGCCTGCGTTCCGACGAGGGGGACCGGAGCTACGCGGAGCTCGAGCAGGACCTGCAGGACGAGCTGGGCAGCCACCTCTACCCCACCTTCTTCTGCCCCGACGATGTGGACTACCAGCCCCAGTGGTGCGAGCTGTCGGTCCCGGGCGGGGTTGCGGACGACGACGCGGACCGGGACGGGGTGGACGCCGCCGAGGACACCTGCCCCGGCGTGTTCGATCCGGACCAGCGGGACGAGGACGGCGACGGGGTGGGCAACGCCTGTGACCCCCTCCCCTGGGAGCCCGGGACCTCCGGACCGTCGATGGTGGCCGACCAGGATCTGGACGGCGACGGGATGGCCAACGAGGCCGATCTCTGCCCCTGGGTGTGGGCCGCGGAGGCCCACGAGGACGAGGATGGCGACGGGGTGGGCGACGACTGCGACCGCTGCCCGTCCGACCCGGACGTGCGCTGCGCAGAGCCTCTGCACTTGCGGGACTGGACCCACGCCCTCCATCCCCACGAAGGCGACGAGGTCCGGCTGACCGAACTGGAGGCGACCGGGATCACCGACCCCTACGACGGCGCCAGCTACTTCTTCGCGCAGTGCCCCGGCGGAGGCGCCTGCGCCGGGCTCTACGCCTACGCGATGACCGGCGACGAGGTGGTCGCGGGGGACGAGGTCACCCTCGAGGGGACCTACGAGGAGTACTGGGGCCAGTCCGAGATCGCCTGGGGCACCGTGGAGGTCACCGGCACGGCCGGCCCGTCCTCCCCCCAGGCCTTCGATCCCTGCGACCTGGCCTGGTTCGGAGCGATGCAACACGACATGGAGGGCGTCCTGGTGACCGTCGACCAGGGTCCCTACGAGGTCACCGACGTGGAGGCCGAACACGGCGAATTCCAGATCGAGGACTGCCTGTGGGTCGACGACAAGATCTGGGAGTTCCCGCTCCCGGACGTGGGTGACGAGTACACCTCGATCACCGGCGTGCTGCGGTACGGGTACAACGAGTCCCGGATCGCGCCGCGGGGGAGCGGGGATCTGGTGCCGTAGGCCCGACGACCGCCAAGCCAGCTCCCGGGGATCGTGGAATACTGAGCCCCGCCCCCGGGTCGCCGGGGCGGGACGGATGACCGTGCGACGGACCCTCACCGGACTGCTGCTGACCGCGCTGCTGGCCCTCCCCATCCCCTCGCCTGCCGAAGACGGGGACGGTAGCCACGACGTCTCGTATCTGTGGACCCCGGATCGGGGTGGGGCGGAGGCCTACCTGGGGCTGGTGGCCGAGGTCCTGGGGCCGGATGTGGAGCGGCGGCTGCAGATCGTCATCGGGGGGAGCGGGAACTACGGCGTGATCTACGACCGGTCGGGCACGGACGCGGAGGAGGCGCGTCGGGTGGCCGGGGTCCATCACAAGCTGTTGAAGCAGGCGTTCGGGGGGAACGAGGAGTTCGCGGTCCCCATCCCGGACCGGGGGTACTCGAGGCTGCTCCACGTGCGGTACGGCGCGGCGGCGGGGTTCGAGGAGTGCCGGGAGCGGTTCGACGCGGTCGCTGCCGGGCTGGGCGCCGAGGTGGCCCGGGAGCTGGTGGTGCTCCGGGTCGGGGAGGAGCGGTACGAGCTGGTGTTCCCGCTGTTCGGGACGCCCGAAGAGGCGGACGAGCTGGCGGCGGAGCACTCGAAGATCCTCGAGGGGATCGACGCGGCGCCCGCCCGGGCGGACGGCGGGGCGGTGGCGGTGTGGGATGCGTCGTCGGTGGCAGAGGCCGTGCCCGGGCCCGAGGCCGAGACCGAGACCGAGACCGAGACCGAGACCGTAACCGAGACCGAGACCGTAACCGAGACCGAGACCGAGGCGGATGGCCGCCCCACCGAGACCGAGGCGGATGGCCGCCCAACCGAGACCGAGGCGGATGGCCGCCCCACCGAGACCGAGATTGTCATCGACTTCACCTCCACCGACATGACCCTCCGCAACGCCATCAACGACCATGTCCAGGCCCTGCGGGCCAACGGATTCGTGGAGGCGAACGAGCGGACGGCGTGGGTGGTCTTCGACCTGGCGGCCGACGAGACCCTGGCGGCGATCAACGCCGATGCGGCGCTGCAGTCCGCCAGCATGGTCAAGCCGCTGGCGGCGCTGGCGTTCTTCCACGAGGTGGAGCGGGGGCGCTTCATCTACGGCGACAAGAGCCGCAACAAGATGGAGCGGATGATCCAGTCCAGCGACAACGACGCCACCAACTGGGTCATCGACCAGGTGGGCGGACCCGCCGCCGTGCAGATCATCCTCGAGACGCAGTACGGCGACCTGCTGCCCGACACCTCCGTCGTCGAGCGGATCCCCGCCGGCGGTAGGACCTACCGCAACCGGGCGTCCGCGGCCGACTACACCCGCTTCCTGCGCGCCCTGTGGCGGCGGGAACTCCCCCACTCCGACGAGATGCTCCGCCTGATGAACCTCCCCAACGGGGACCGGTTCTACCGGGATGTCCCCACGATCCCCGTGGGCACTCACGTCTACGACAAGACCGGGACCACCGCGATGCTCTGTGGGGACATGGGCATCCTCGTGGCTCGGGACGAAGGGGGGGAGCGGGTTCCCTACGCGCTGGTGGCGATCATCGAGAAAGGTGCCCGTCCGGCATCGTTCCGGTCCTGGGTCGCCCGCCGGGGCGACGTGATCCGCGAGGTGTCGGGCCTGGTCTACCGCCACCTGCGGGAGACCCACTCCCTGCGCTGACCCGGCGCGGTGCCCCACCGCCCGCCAACCGGTACACTTCGGGTCGACCGTCGCCGTCAGGCCGCGGCCAGGGAGGGAATCCGCCATGTCACGAATCGCGAGCGTCACGATCCTCGTCTTCGTGTCCCTGTTCCTGGGCTGTCCCCAGCCGACCCAAGACGACGACGTCGCTGGCGATGACGACGCCACGGGGGACGACGACACGGGCGACGACGACACGGGCGACGACGACACGGGCGACGACG
>CAZITQ010000141.1:0-25123 GCA_964542165.1 uncultured Rickettsiales bacterium | reverse complement strand
CCCGGCTTGGTCTTCTCTTTGCGTTTGCGCACGATGGTGACGCTCCGCTGGGCGCGGGCCTGGTGGCCGGCCACCCGGTAGACCACGTCCTTGCTGTCCTGGACCTCGTCCCCGTCCACGGCCACGATCACGTCGCCGCGCTTGAGCCCGGCGGCCTTGGCGGGGCTGTCGTCGAAGACCTCCTCGACCAGGGCCCCGTGGTTGCGGCCCACCTCCAGCGCCTGGGCCTTCTCGTAGGTCAGGTCGGTCATCGAGATGCCCAGCCATGCCCGGGACACCTTGCCGCTGGACACCAGCTGCTCGGCCACCCGCTGGACCATGTCCGAGGGGATCGCGAAGCCGAACCCGCCCCCGACCCCGCCCTGGACGATCGTGTTGATGCCCATCACCTCGCCGGCCAGGTTGACCAGCGGTCCACCCGAGTTGCCGGGGTTGATGGACGCGTCGGTCTGGATGAAGTTCTGGATCGACAGCCGGCTGGTGGACTGTCGCTGCATCTGCATCAGCAGATCGGTGGGGTAGAGGTTCCCTCGCCCCAGGGCGCTGACGTGGCCCACGGTGACCGAGTAGTCCAGCCCCAGCGGCATGCCCACCGCGATGGCGAACATGCCCGGCTTGACCTCGTCCATGTCCGCGTAGCTGGCCGGGGTGAGGCCCTCGGCGTCGATCTTGATCACCGCCAGGTCGCTCTCCTCGTCCGAGCCGACCACCGTGGCCTCGTAGGTCTGGCCATCGTGCAGGGTGACCCGGATCTCCACCGCGTCCTCGACCACGTGGTGGTTGGTGACGATGTGCCCGTCCGCCGAGTGGATGACGCCGGTGCCGCCCTGGGGGACGAGCCGCTCGGGGGCTTCCTCGCCCTCTCCCTCACCCGGCGCACCCGGTCCCATGTTGTCCGGATCGAAGAAGAAGAACGGGTCGGGCATGTCCTCGAAGGGATTGCCGAAGGGCATCATCCGCTGCAAGGCCATCTCCGCCGACACCTGGACCTCGAGGGCCACCACCGATCGGCTCGTCGACTCCGCCGCCGAGACGATCGACTGCTCCAGGGACCAGGCGTCGCCGGTCTGGGAGTAGCGGATCGCCGTCGCGGGTGACGATTCTTCGTCGGTGGCCGGCGCCGAAACCTCGCCGGCCTGGCAGATCAGGGTCGTGGCGATCACCGCGACCATCAACGCGCCGAACCCGGCGCTGCCGCCGAGCACTTTCCATCTACGCGTCATGGGATTCACCTCCTCGGCTGTGCGCCGGTTCGTCGACGACTCGCCCCCCGTTGGCGTCGCGAACGGGTCGTCGGGGAACGTGTCGTTGCCCCGAAGACCCTGCTTGGCGCAAGTTATTCCAGTTGTAGGTCGGGTACAATCCCAGTCAATGGCCACCCGCGGAGTGCGAGCGGTCAGGGAGAAACCAGGGGAAGAGGGCCGATGCCATGAGATTCCAGGTCGGCGACAGGGGAGAGTTCCCCGCCGTTCACCCCGTGGCCGCGATGTGCATGCCCCTGGCCGCGGGGGCCAGCGGCATCCTCACCCTGAGGCGTGGTCCCATCCGAAGGCTGATCTGCTACCACGACGGCCGCCCCGACCGCGCCGAGAGCAACTCCCCGCGGGAGTCGCTGCCCATGTTGCTGGTCTCCCGGGGTGTGCTCACCAAGGAGGTGGCCCAGGCGGTGGTGGACGAGTGCCGCGAGGACGGCCGCAATCCGGTGGAGGCCCTGATCGCCCGGGACGCCATCGAGCCGGACCAGGTGGAGGGCTACCTCCGCTGGCGCGCGGCGTTTCTGCTCGTGTCGGCGGGGAGCTGGCCCGACGGTGACTACCGCTTCAAGGCCGATCCCGACGCGAACCTCCCCGGTCCGCCGCTGAAGATTCGCCTGCCGCAGCTGATGCTCAAGTCCCTGATGCGGGACGGCGGCCACGTGGACCTGCAGCGTCGCCTGATGCCCTTCATGGGCCAACAGCTCCGGCTGGTGGAGTCCCCCCCGCTGCCCATCGACCAGTTCGCCATCGAGGAGGGCGACGCGGCGCTGCTGCAGGCCATCGACGGCTCCCGCAGCGTGGCCGAGTGTGCGTCGTCGTCGTCCCTGCCCAAAGAGCGCGCGACCTGCCTGCTGTGGCTGCTGCTGGTGTCGGGCATGACCGAGACCGTGCTCTCGTTCGCCTCGTCGAAGGAGGACTCGGGCGTCCGTCGCTCCAGCACCGCGTACGTCGCCCGGGGGGACCGGGAGGTCATCACCACCACCTCCGAGAACCTCCACGTGGAGACCGTGGCCTCCTCCCCGACGCCCCCCGCGCCGGAACCGCCGGCCCCCGAGCAGGAACGCGACGATCCCATCACCCCACCCGTCGATCCCATTGCCCCGCCCGTCGATCTCAAGCAGGCGGCGGCCCCCCGGACCGCCGAACCCGGCGTGGACGACGACGTGCGAGAACTCCAGCAGCACATCAGCCACCTGGGCGAGTCCCTGTTCGGCGACGGCTTCACCACCGACGTGTCGGCGAGCGAGCTCAAGCGCCGGCAGACCGCGCGCGAGACGCCCCAGGAGCTGTCGCTGGACGACGAGGACGAGGGCTCCCTCGACGCCGAGATCGCGGAGATGGACGACGAGCAGCAGGCCCGCTTCGAGCAGCTGAAGCGGGACGCCGCCGCGATGGACGACCAGAACCACTTCCAGGTCTTCGGGCTGGAGACCGACGCCGAGGCGGGGGCGATCCGGGACGCCTACTTCGAGCTGGCCAAGCGGTACCACCCGGATCGATTCAACGAGGAGCCGGTGCCCATCCGCCGGGAGGCCCAGCGGATCTTCGCCCGCTTGAGCGAGGCCAGCGAGGTCCTGTCCAGCGAGCAGAGCCGGCAGGACTACCTCGACTTCGTGGTCCTCGGCAAGCAGACCCCCGAGCAGGCGGCCATGGAGAAGGCGCGGGCGATCATGGACGCGGAGGCTGCCTACAAGGCGGGTGTGCGGCTGCTGGCCCAGGGCCAGCTCATGTCGGCCCACGAGCAGTTCTCCCGTGCCCACCTCGGGTACGAAGAGGAGGACGACTACCGGGTCTACTTCAGCTACACCAGCTGGCGGCTCAAGCAGGAGAAGGATCCCGAGGCCGCCGAGGAGGCCGTTCAGGTGATCCGGGGTGTGATCCAGAAGCGCCCCAAGAACCCCCTGCCGCTGCACCTGCTGGGCAAGATCTCGGTGCTCAAGGGGGACCACGAGTTCGCCCGGGAGCTGTTCAAGCGGGTGGTGCGGTTGCAGCCCTCCAACGCCGAGGCGCTCAGGGACATGCAAAAGGCCGATGCGGCCCACAAAGAGTCCCAGAAGCGGGGCGGTCTGTCCTTCGGCAAGCTCTTCGGCCGCGACAAGGGTTCCTGACCCGCTGCGCGCTTGACCTCCCCCGAACACCTCCCTATACGTAGCCCATGGCCGTACTCCCCATCGTCGAGGTCCCCGATCCCGTGCTCGCACAGCGGGCGGAAGAGGTCCCCGAGGTCGACGACGACATCCGCCGCCTGATCGACGACATGGCCGACACCATGTACGCAGCCCCCGGGGTCGGCCTCGCCGCACCCCAGGTAGGGGTCGGGCTGAGGGTGGTCGTGGCCGACCTGGACCCGGACAACACCGACATCCCCCAGGGGGAGGACGCGGCGGACGCCCGGGCCCTTTACGCCGTGGTCAACCCGGAGATCGTCCGCCGCGACGGGAGCTGCTCGATGGAAGAGGGCTGCCTGTCGGTCCCGGACTTCACCATCGACGTCCCCCGGTTCGAGCACATCGTCGTGCACGGACTGGACAGCGAAGGCGAGCCGATCGAGCTGGAGGTCTGGGGGTTCCCGGCGGTGGTGCTCCAGCACGAGATCGACCACCTGGACGGCGTGACGCTGCTGGACAAGGTCAGCGGTCTCAAGCGCCGGCTGTACCTCAAGAAGATCAAGAAGAAGAGGCTGGCCGATGAAGCCTCTGCCCCGTGAGCCGCTGGGCGACGCGCCCCTCCGCATCGTCTTCATGGGCTCGCCGGACCTGGCGCGGCCTTGCCTCGTGGGCCTGCTCGGGGGGCCCGACCGGGTCGTGGCCGCCTACTGCCAGCCCGACAAGCGCGCCGGCCGCGGCCGCAGGCTGACCCCACCGCCGATCGCCTGCTGCGCGGACGAAAACGCACTGCCCCGGTATCAGCCGCGGGGGCTGCGCAACGCCGAGGAGCAGGCGCGCTTCGCCGAGCTGAAGCCCGACCTTGCGGTGGTGGTGGCCTACGGCAAGATCCTCCCGCCGCCGATCCTCGACATCCCGCGCTTCGGCTGCATCAACGTGCACTTCAGCCTCCTACCCGCCCTGCGCGGAGCCGGACCCGTCCAGTGGGCGATCATCCGCGGGGCCAGCGAGACCGGCGTCACCACCATGCAGATGGACGAGGGGCTGGACACCGGCCCGATGTTGCTGCAGCGCCGGACGCCCATCGAGCCCCAGGACACCGCGGCGAGCCTGGGCGAAAGGCTGGCTGCCCTGGGCGCGGAGCTGCTGGTCGAGACGCTCTCGGCCCTGCGCGCCGGGGCCCTGCGACCCACCCCCCAGGACCACGAGGCCCACACCTACGCTCCCATGCTGACCAAGGGAGACGGCGCCCTGGACTGGTCTCGACCCGCGGCGGAACTGGACTGCCGGATTCGAGGGACCTTCCCCTGGCCCGGAGCCCACACCTTCCGCGACGGCAAGCGGGTCAAGGTGATCGCGGCAGAGGTGAGGGAGGGCGACGTCGACGGCGGAGCCGCCCCGGGGCAGGTGGTGGCGGCGAGCAAGCGCGGAATCGACGTGGCCTGCGGGAGCGGGCTGCTGCGGCTGCGGCAGGTCCAGCCCGAGGGCAAGAAGGCCATGGACGCCGCCTCCTACGTCAACGGCTTCCGGGTCGCACCCGGTGAGCGATGGGGAATCCAGACATGAGCCACAGAAAGCACCTGATCTCGCCGTCGTTGCTGTCGTCGGACTTCGCCGACCTGGGCGCGGAGGTCCGCAAGGTGGAGGCCGCGGGCGCCGACTGGATCCACGTGGACGTGATGGACGGGCGCTTCGTGCCCAACATCACCATCGGCCCGCTGATCACCGCGGCGGTCAAGCGCCACGCCCGCAAGCCGCTGGACGTGCACCTGATGATCGTCGAGCCGGAGCGGCACCTGGCGGCCTTCGCCGAGGCCGGCGCCGACCTGATCGCGGTGCACGCCGAGGCCTGCGATCACCTGCACAACACCATCCGGATGATGCAGCACGACGAGCCCTTCGCCTCCCGGGGAATCCGGGCCGGGGTGGCGCTCAACCCCCACACCCCGATATCGGTGCTGGACTACGTGCTCGAGGACGTGGACCTGATCGTGATCATGACGGTCAACCCCGGCTGGGGAGCCCAGCCCCACATCCCCCGCACCCTGCGCAAGATCGACGAGCTGCGGGAGCGATTCGAGCAGCTGGGCCTCGACGACCCGCCCCTGATCGAGGTCGACGGCGGGGTCAAGGCGACCAACGCGGGCGATTTCGCCGGTGCCGACGTGCTCGTCTCGGGGTCCGGCGTCTTCGGGTGGGAAGGCGGCGACTACGCCGAAGCGATCCGCCGGATCCGGGCCGGCGCGGACGCGGCGGGGTAGGGATTTCGCGCAGTTAGGCATTGACGGTGCGGGTGGCGGAGTGCTATTTCGTCCGCCCGTCGGGGCGTAGCGCAGCTTGGTAGCGCGCTTGCTTCGGGAGCAAGAAGTCGGAGGTTCAAATCCTCTCGCCCCGACCACCAGCTATATTTCGACGTTGAGCAATAAGACGGACCCGGGCGCATGTCCCGGGTTTCGTCGTTCTGCGCCATCGACACGTTCCTGTTCTTCATGAAGAAGGAATCGTCGTAGCGGGCCTCGGGCGCGAGGGACGTCGGGGCTCCGGCGGGGCACCCTCGCCGGGGATGACCAGTCCTCGATTGCGAGATCTAACCCGCGCCCACGATCTCCAGAAGCTCCAGCGTCCCCTGGTCCATGGGCCGGCTGAACTCGACCGTGGCTCCCGCGTCCTCGATCAGGGCGGGCAGCCCCCCCCGCCGGGTGTAGTCCCGGAAGCCGGCGAAGTGGCGGGGGCCGGCCAGGAATTCGAACGCGCGGTTGCGGACGCCCGCCGAGTTGGCTGGCATCGGCACGGCGAAGTCGACGATCACCGCCCGCCGCGCCACCCTCAGCAGCTCGGGGAGAACCCGCGCCCGCTCGGCGGCGGGCATCTCGTGCAGCCCCATGGCGACGGTGGCCACGTCGAATTCTCCGTCTCCGATCCCTTCGAGGGCGGTGGCGTCGCCGACACGGAAGGCCACGTGTTCGAAGCGCCTGAGGACCCGCAGCCACTCGGCGCGGCGGATCATCGCCGGTGAGTGGTCGACTCCGAGCACGTGGGTGCAGCGCTGGGCCAGCTGGAAGGTGAGCCCGCCGGTGCCGCAGCATGCGTCCAGGCAGCGGCTACCCCCCGGGACACGGCCGGCGACCCGCTTGTGCACACCCCGGAGCAAGCGATCGAAGATCAGCGAGTAGGGGGCGCCGTCGTAGATGGGGAAGCGCTCGCGCATGTCGTCCTGTGGTCAGCATACGCGCCCCCTCGACCCGCTGCTCGCTCCGGGGTAGCCTGCGGCGCGTCGAATCGCCCGGGAGGTCGGCATGAAACGGTGGACTTTGCGGCTGGTGGCGGTGTTGGTGGGTTCGATGGCCGTCCTGGCCAGCGCGGACGTGGTGGACCCGGCCACGGGCTCGTCGGGTTCGGGAGGAGGAGCGGTGGAGTTCGGCTACACCATCGTCTATGTCACCGACGTCGCCGCGACCGTGGCGTTCTACGGGCAGGCGTTCGGCCTGGACGCCCGGTTCGTCCACCCCTCGGGGGAGTACGCGGAGCTCGAGACCGGTCCCACCGCGCTGGCCTTCGTGACCCGGGAGACGGCGGCCCAGAGCCTGCCGGGTGGGTTCCGTCCGGTGGATCCCGACCGTCAGCCCCTGGGCATGGAGATCGCCCTGGTGACCCCGGACGTCCCCGGAGCCCATTCGAGGGCCCTGGCCGCGGGTGCGGTGGAGGTGGCGTCTCCGACGGAGAAGCCGTGGGGCCAGACCGTGTCCTACGTCCGCGACCCCGAGGGCACGCTGGTGGAGCTGGCCAGCCCGATGGGTCCACCGGACGAGCCCTCGCCGGCCCCGCGCCACATCCTGACCATCCTGGCGGTGAGCGACCGGGACGCGTCGCTGGCCTTCTACAGGGCCGCCTTCGGCTGGCCGACGCGGGTCGAGGTCCCGGTGTACGCCGAGTTCGAGCTGCCGGACGGTCGCGGGCTCGGGGTCTACCAGCGGGAGGGCTTCGCCCACAACACGAACCAGGCCCCCGCGATCGTGCCCGAAGGCGGGATCAGCGGCACCGAGATCTACCTGCACTGTGACGACCTGGCCGGGTCCATCGAGCGGATCCGCGCCGCGGGTGCCCGGGAGCTCTCCCCCCTCGCCCCGCGGGAATGGGGGGACGAGGCCGCCTACTTCGCCGATCCGGACGGCAACGTCCTGGTCCTGGCGCGGCCCCTACCCGCCCCACCCTCGGACTCGGAGTAGCCCGTGTCCGGTGGCAAGAAGATCTGGATCCCCATCGTCGTCGCCCTGGTGCTGCTCTGCCTCGCCAGCCTGAGCGTCGTGGGCGTGGGCCTGGGGTACTGGATGCTGCGGCCGCAGACCCTGGCCGAGCAGGGTGGGATGGAGCTGATCCTCCAGACCGAGGCCAGCTCCCGCGACGCCGTGCTCGAGGCCATCCGGCGGCGGCTGGACGAGCGGCCGGGGATGGACGAGGCGCAGGTGCTGGCGGAGGGGGACGACGGGATCCGGGTCCAGGTGCCGGGAGTGGTGAGCGACCCGTCCCTGGTCCAGTTGCTGACGCTGCAGGCGAAGCTCGAGTTCCTGGAGGTCAGCCAGGCCGCCTACACCTTCGACCTGACCCAGCAGGCCGAGGACTACCGCAGCGAGCGGGCGTTGACCGGGGAGGCGGTCATCGACGCCGACGTGGACGCCCACCTCCGGGCCCAGCTGCTGGGCGACCTGGAGCTGCGCTGGTCCTACGCCCGGGACGAGTACACCGGCGAGCGGAGCCGGGACCAGGCCTACGCGGTCCACCCCGACGCCCGGCTCGACGGCTCGATGATCGCCGATGCCCGGGTGGAGATGAACGAGTACAACACCCCCTACGTGGCCCTGGAGTTCAACGCCCGGGGCAAGGAGGCGTTCTGCCAGCTCAGCGGCGACCTCACCGGGGGCTATCTGGCCATCGTCCTGGACGGCGAGGTGCTCAGCGCGCCCAAGGTCCAGGAACCCATCTGCGGCGGCAAGGCCCGCATCGATCTCGGGGGAATGGCCAGCCCAAACAAGACCATGGAGGAGGCCCAGGACCTGGTCATCGCCCTGCGTACCGGCGCCCTGCCTGCCCCGGTCGAGGTCACCAGCCAGCGTGTGATCTACCCCGGCGAGTGAGGCGCTCCTGCCGGGACGTCTCGTCCCCCGCGCCCGCCGGTAACCCCGAGGTAAGCGCGCTTTGCCGTGGTTGCCCTCACAATCGAAGCATCGGTTTTCCGGCGTTGTGACCACGGATTCGAGCATGGAGGGTCTGACGATGGCGCGCACCACGGTCTATTTCCTGGCGATCCTGGCGGCACTCACCCTGGCGCTGACGGCCATGCCCGCGGGTGCCCACGAGGACGAGGCAGAGGCGGAGGCGGAGATCGAGGACAGCGGCAAGCGCCGCGGCCGCAGCTACGTCGGCGACGCCAACTCCCGATGGTTCCACGTGGGTGGCGGGGTGGGGGCGATCAACACCTACGAGGGCTACACCAGCCCGGTGGGGCGCTTCGTGATCGGTGGCGGCGGCTACACCTTCGGCTTCTACGCCACCGGCGGCCTGGAGGTCAGCGGCACCGACATGATTCCCGTGGTGGTCCAGGGGGTCGGCGGCCTGGGGGTCCACATCCCGATCCCGGTGGTCCACCCGATGTTCGGTTTCAAGATCGGCGGCGGGGTCGCTCGCTTTCCCGACGGCCCGACCCCCGCGGGTACCATCGGCGCCCAGCTGGGCATGATCGTGCGCGAGTACGACGGCCGGGTCGGCTTCCGGGTGCTCGTGGAACCCAGCGTCACCCACTTCCCCTTCCAGGGGGTGAGCAGCCGCGAGGTCTTCGTGACCCTGTCCCTGGTGCTGTGATCGACCCTTGCGTCACGCCGTGACGCCGGGGGCGTCACGGGAGGACGCGGATCCCCCGCCTCCCTCCCCGCATCCCTTCTCTCTCTCCCTCCTCACTCCGCTGAAGGTCTGCTCAACCGGCTGACATCACGGGGGTTTTTCTTCTTCCTGCTCTTTTTTTCGTGAGATCTGGGATTCCTGGCACGGTCGCTGCTCCATGTCCTGGCATCAATCGCAAGACGATGGAGGCCAGCATGACCCACCCCACCACGATTCGATGCCTCGCGACCCTGACCCTGCTGACCCTGGCGCTGGCGGCGACCCCTGCGGCGGCGCGCGACGGTTCGAGGGTTGGCCACCGGAGCTACCTGGGCGACGCGAACTCCCTGTGGCTCCACGCGGGAGGGGGCATGGGGATGCTGGGGACCGACGGCGGGCAGGTCACCCCCGCGGGGCGGTTCGTCCTCGGTGGTGGGGCCTACACCTTTGGCGTCTACGCCACCGGCGGCCTGGAGATCCAGAGCAGTCGGTGGGTGCCGTTCAGCGCCCAGGGGGTGGGCGGCTTCGGCGTGCACATCCCGATCCCCGTGGTCCACCCGATGTTCGGCGTCAAGGTCGGCGGCGGTGTGGCCGAGTTCGGGGAGGGCCCGACGGCGATGACCACGGTCGGCGGACAGTTCGGCGTGATCGTCCGCGAGTTCGACCGCCGGGCGGGGATCCGGCTGCTGGTGGAGCCCAGCATGACCCGCTACTCGGGGGGGGACGTGGTCACCCACGAGCTGTTCGTGACGCTGGCGATCGTCCGCTGAGCGGGCTCCGCGGTTCCCTTCCGAAGCGCGATCTCGGCCACGATGGGCCGGTGATCCGAGCCCTCTCCGCGCCCCAGCGCCACCTCCCGAACCGTCAGCTCCGGCGACAGGTACACGTGGTCCAGCCGCAGGGGCGGCAGCGGGAACAGGCCGTTGGGGGCCGTGTGGCCGTAGCCGGTCCCCGCCAGCTCCCACGCGTCGTCCGCGAGCCGGGAGATGCGGCGGTGGAAGCGGGAGTAGGGGGTGGCGTTGAAGTCGCCGGTGATCACGAAGGGGCGCTCGCCGGCGCGCCGTTCGGCCCAGGCCTCGATGTCGGCCAGGGCCTGGCGGTGGCCGGGCACGTAGTCGGCGATCCGCGGGGGCAGGGTGTGGACGTCGAGCAGATCCACCTCCAGGTCTCCGAGGAGGAGGGTCGCCTGGAGCTGGGGCAGGCCCGCCATCTCGACCACGGTCACGCTGTTCATGGGCACGCGGGAGAAGACCGCACAGCCGAAGGAGTCGTCGCGGACCACCTCGGCGTGGTGGGGGTAGAGGCCGTGCCAGCCGCGGCGGACCGCGGTCTCGTGCCAGCGGCTCGAGTACTCCTGGAGCACCAGCACGTCCGCGTCGAGGGCCTCGAGCTCGGTGGCGAGCCGCGCCGGGGCCGGGTGGACCATCAGCAGGTTGGCGGTCACCAGCCGGATCCCGTCGCCTTGCGCGGGAGGTACGGCGCGGGGGAGCAGGGGCGGCGCCAGGTGCGCGGTGTGCCACAGGCAGATCGCGGCGGCCACGGCGAGCAGGCGCCAGCGACGACCCAGCAACGCGCCGGCGGCAACCACCCACGCAGGGGCGAAGAGATAGAGGGTGAACATGTTGGCCAGCAGCAGGGGCCAGGTGCGGTCGTGGAGGGTGTGGCGGGCCCCGATCAGGGCCAGGAGTCCCCCGATCGTCGCCCAGGCGACGATCCAGATCAGCCCTCGGCGCGTGCCCGCGGTGCGCTGCCAGCGCGAGGGGTGTGGGTGGGGTGTGGCCTCCATGGGGTCCCGTCCGGCGCTCCCGGATCGGGACCCCTGGAGGGCATCGGGGATTCCCGGCTCACTCCGCCTTGGGGTCGGGCTTGCCCTTGACGATGGCCTCGATGCGGGTGGCGGTCTCGTCGAGGACCGCCTTGATCGCCTCGAGCTGCTCGGGTCCCAGCTTGCGGCGCCTCGCCGCTCGTCCGAGGGTCCGGAACAGGCGGGGGAAGCGCTCGAACAGGCCCATGAACTGGTCCCAGTCGCCGCCACCCCAGTCGCCTCCCAGGTGGTCGTAGGCGTCCTCGACCTCGTCGCGGTTGTCGTCCAGGTCGGCCTGGCCCTCGGCGGTGATCGAGAAGATCCGCTTGCCGCCCTCGTCTTCGGCGCTGACGTGGCCCATCTCCTCGAGCATCTGCAGGGTCGGGTAGACCGTGCCCGGGCTGGGCTTGTAGGCGCCGTTGGTCTTGGCCGCGATGGCCTGGATCACGTCGTAGCCGTGGCGGGGCTGCTCGGCCAGGGCGTCCAGGATCAGGTAGCGCACCTCCCCGCGGCCGGCCCGCTTGCGCCGGCCACCGAACCAGGGGTGCATCCAGGGCGGCGGCCCGTGGGGCGGGTGGGGTCCGCGCCCGAAGGGCCCTCGTCCCCGCCGCGACATGAATCGGAATCCCCAGGGTCCGTGGTTGCAATCGTGATGGCCGTGCATGGTGTCCTCCAGAATGACGATGTTTCGTTCCGATATGCTCAAACGATATATCGTTACGATAGTCTGTCAAGTAAATCGCCGAGGAAATATCCGTGATCGATGGAAGGAGAGTGGGCTCTCGGCCTACATGAACGGGATCTTCTTCTTCGCCCGCACCTTGACCCCGTATTCCCGGATCCACGCCATCTCGTCCTCCGGGAGGGGGCCCTGGTCGAGGGAGGCGAGGTTCTCGTCGAGCTGGGCCCGGTCCTTGGGGCCGGTGAGGGTCACGTGGACGTGGGGGGAGCTGAGGACGAAGCGGTAGCACTGGGGCGCGGTCAGGGGAGGGGGAGCGGATCCGTCGCCGTTGCCGGGCCAGGCCGGCATCTCCAGGCCCAGGGGCTTGAGCAGCTGGCGCCAGGAGGTGGCGGTGTAGCTGATCAGCAGCGGATCCCTGTGGTGCAGGTGGGGGAAGATGTCGTTCTCCGCGCCGGGATGGGCGGCGTTGTAGCGGATCATCAGCGAGTCGAGGACCGAGTCCTTCGCCAGCTCGCCCGCCCGGATCCGGTCGTGGATCGAGGTCCCGGCTGCGCGGATCAGCCCCTCCTCGCGCACGGCCGCGAGCTGGTCCTGGATCCCCTGGGAGAAGAACGAACCCCGCCCGAGCCAGCCCAGCTGGAACACGTCCAGGTAGTCCGTGCCCAGCAGCCGGCGGCACTTGTCCACCCCCTTGCGGACCCCACCGGAGGTGTAGGCCATGCCGAACATGGCCACGGTGTGCTGCTCCCGGTCCTCGGCCAGCAGCTTCTTCAACGCCGGGGTCACCTGCTTGAACCTGGGCGACCAGACCCAGAAGTTCACCCCTCGCTCGGCCGCGTACTCGATGTCCGCGGTCTTCAGCCCGTAGTTGCCGGCCACGCCCAGGCGCATGGCCCGCTTGCCCACCGTGGGCAGGTCGACGAAGCGGAAGTCGTCGGCTGTGTTCGCGGTCTCGTCGGTCATCTCGTTCTCCGGGTTCGGAGGTTCATGGATCCTCGTCGAGATCCTCGCGGGCCTCGCGGCGCAGGGCGTCGAGCTCGATGGTCCGGCCGGGCTGGAGCCGCGCGAAGCGGGAGGGGTGGCAGGTCAGCACGATCAGCTGGAACTGCTTGCTGGCGTTTCGAAGGATGCGGACCATCTCGACGAACCGCGGCTCGTCGGTCCAGCCCATGGTGTCGTCGAGGATCAGTGGCAGGGGCTCGGCGTCCTCGTCCCGGGCCAGCACCCGGGCCAGGGCCAGCCGGACGATGACCGACAGCTGCTCCCGGGTACCCCCGGACAGCTGGTCGAAGTCCTCCTCGGCCCCCCGGCGCAGCACCTTGGCCACGGTCAGGTCCTCGGTCATCCGGATCTCGGTGCCCGGCCGGATCGCCGACAGGTAGGGCCGAGCCTCCCTGACCACCGGCGCCAGGAAGCGCCGCTGGGCCTCGGCGTAGGCCCGGTCCACCTCCTCGGCCAGCCTGCGGGCGGCCGCGGCTGCGCGCTCGACCCGGCTCAGGGCGTCCTCGGCGGCCGTCAGCTCGGCCTCGGCCTCGCCCAGCTGCTCGAAGCGGCCCTCCTCCGCCGCCCGGTGGAGCACGGCCTCGACTCGCGCCTGCTCCAGACGACGTTGCTGCTCCTGGGTCCGGTTGTCCGCGAGGGTCTCCCTGGCTCGCTCCGGATCGCCCTCGAGCAGCTCGGGGGCCGCGGCGGCCAGGGCCTCGTCTGCGGCGCTGGCCGCCCTGGCGGCCTCCTCGACGGTCGCCTCGTGCTCGTCGCGCCGCTCCCGAAGGTCCGCGTCGGCGACGTCGGTGCGGGCGGTGTCGAGCCGGGCCCGCTCGCGCTCGACCTCCCCTTGCTGATTGGACCGCGTGGCCTCCTTGGCGATCCTCTGGGCCTCGAAGGCCACCTGGCGCTCCCTGGCCACCTCTGCGTCGCGTCGGCGGGCTGCCGAATCGTCCCGCGCCTCGCCCGCCCGTGCCCTGGCCGACGCCTCGGCACGCTCCAGCTCGGCCAGGTCGACCTCGCCGGCGGCCTCCGGATCGCCGTCCGCGTTCGTCGCCGCGGTCTCCAGTGCCTCCACGCCGGACGGGGCCAGCTCCTCCAGCCGGTTGCTGGCCCCTTCGATCTGTTTGGCCACGGTGAGCCCGGACCGCCAGCGATCCTCGGCCGCGTCCAGGCTCTCGAGCCCGGCCTCGGCCAGACCGCCCTGCAACCTGGTATGGACCCGGGCGAGCTCCTCGACGTGCGTCAGGACCGACGCGGTCACCGGGTTGGCGGCCAGCGCCTCGTCCACCTTCCGCAGGCGCTCCGCTCGCTCCCGGGCCCGCGCGAGTCGTTCGTCCAGGGCGTCGTGCGCCCCCCTCGCCGAATCCACCGCGGTGCGCAGGGCATCGAGCCCCGCGGGCGCCTGCTCGGCGAGGGCGACCTCGGTGTCCCGGAGCCGGGCGCGGGTCTCTGCCCACGCAGCCCCCCGTTCGCGGACCGCGTCGGGGGAATCCAGGCCCTGGCCGTCGATGCTCTCCGCCAGCGCCCCTTCGGCTGCAGCCAGGCGGGCCCCCGCGGCGGCCACCTCCTCGCCCCCGGGCGCGATGGTCAGCTCGGCGACGTCCCCCAGCCGCACCCGGCTCCTGCGGTCCAGGGTCCAGGTGGTGGCCTCGCCCGCAGGTACGGTGACCGGCTCGCCGCCGTCGCGGGTGACGGACAGGTCCTCCAGGGCGTTGAGCCGCACCGACGTGCCGATGGCCTCGCAGCGCGCCCGCGCCACCTCCACCCGCTGGGCCTGCTCGGTGATCCGGGCCAGCACCTCCTCGTCCACCGGGTTTTCGGAGAGTTCCGTCCGGAGCCCCGCCAGCTTGACCGCCAGGGCCTCCGCGCTCCCGAGGGTGGTCTCGTCCCGGCCCAGGGCCGTGCGACCCTCGGTCGCGGCCTCGGTCAGCGCCTCGATCCCGTCGGGAGCCTGCTGGGCCAGGGCCTCCTCGATCTCCACCCGCTCGGCCTCCAGCAGGAGGCGTTCGCGCCGGCGCTCCCGCGCGCCGTCGGGGGACTCCACCTCGGCCATCGCGGCCCGGTGGGGAAGCTCTCCTTCGAGGCGAGCGGTGATCTCGCGTCGACGGTCGTTCAGATCCGTCAGGCTCCGGTAGCTGGCGTCGTCCAGGGCCGTGCGTTCCAGCTCCCGCAACGTGGCCAGGTGCTCGACCTGTTCCCGGGCCTGGGACAGCTTCTCGGCGAGATCCGCCGCCTTCAGGGCCCGCTGTCCCCGTACCAGCGCCTCGGTGGCCTCCTCCAGCTCCCGGTCCGCCTTCTTCGAGGACCGGGTGGCCAGCTCGCTGTGGTCTGCGGCCTCCTCCGCCGCGGAGAGGTGTTCCTCGCCGGTGGCGCCCAGGGCCTCCAGCTCGCCCCCGGTGGCCTCGAGCCGCGCCTCGGCGTCCTCCACCAGGAGGGCCAGCTCGCGGCGGCTGTTCCACGCGGCATCAGCCTCGCCGAACCGCGCCTCGGCCGTTGCCAGCCGCTCCCTCGCCCCCTCGGCCGCGCGTGCCAGCTCGGCCGCCTCCCCGGCCCGTGCCGCCGCGCTCTCCACCTCCCGCTCGAGGGTCGGTCGGGTCTCCAGCAGCTCCTCGATCTCCACCTGGAGCCCGCGGAAGCGCCGGGCCTCGTCCGCCACGTCCTGGAGCGCGGTCTCGATGGTCTTCACCCGTGCGCTGGCCCGGTCCCGCCGCTCCCGCGCCTCGGCCAGCTCCCCGGTCGGCTTCTCCAGGGTCGGGGTCCAGTACCTGCGGGCCTCCTCCCGGGCCCGCGTGCGGATCCGTTCACCGTGCCGCCCCCCAACGATCTGGCCCACCTGCCGTCCGATCACGTCCTGCAGCGCCCCCCGGGTCTCCTCGCCGATCTTCGTGCCCGGATCGGCGGCGGCCGCCTCGTCCTGGGAGACCCAGAGCAGGCCCCAGATGCCCATGTCCTCCCGCTTGGCGCCCCGGGTGCCCGGACGGCTCGAGCCCAGACAGGCCCACACCGCCTCGTCGGCCTCCGCGCCGACGAAGTGTTCGGCCTCGTCGACGTGCAGCTCGACCATCGCCCCCTTGAGGAAGCGCTTGTGGAGCTCGTAGTGCTGCCCTCCCACGGTGAAGTCGACCCAGACCTCGGGCGACAGGTTCGTGCCGTGGGGCTGCATCGCGCGGATGCCCGCGTGGCCGGCGTTGTGCTTTTCGAACAGGGCGCAGCGCAGGGCCTCGACCGCGGTGGACTTGCCGGTCTCGTTGGCGCCGGTGATGAGGGTGATCTCCGGATCCAATGGTCCCAGGTCCACCTTGCCGCGGAGCACGCCCACGTCCTTCACGGCCAGCCGGGTGACCCTCAGCCCGCTCACCGCCCCGCCTCCTGGTGCAGCCGGTAGAGCAGCCGCAGGGCCCGGGAGGCGTCCTCCCCCTCGTCGTCTGCCAGGGCCTTCACCACGTCCCCGACCCAGCCCTCGCCGGCGATGGCCTGCAGATCCTCCTCGCGGACATAGCTGTGCAGCTCGTCGTCCCGGACGCGGATCCAGCGGAACCGGTCTTCCGCGGCGTCCAGCACCTCCCCGTCGAGCCGGGCCCGCAGCTCCACGTCCACGGTACCCGCCAGGGACAGCTCCACCAGGGCGTCACCCTTGTCCGGGATCGCCTCCAGCCGGCCGCGCAGCGCCTCCAGATCCTCTTCGCCGTCCAGCTCGGCCCGGATCCGGTGCCAGCGCAGCGCGGCGACCGGGACGGGGGTCACCGCAGGGGACGCGCCCGGTTCGGCGAGCTCCACCACCAGCACCTTGCCCGGGTCCTTCTCCTTGAACCGCGTCGCCTCCTGGGTCCCGGCGTACCAGGTCCGCTCGTCCACCTGCAGCTGGCCGTGCCAGTCCCCCAGGGCCAGGTAGTCCAGGCGCGCCCGCGAGGCCGTGTCCAGGCCGATCTCGGCGGCCAGGTCCAGCTCGTCCTCCCCCAGCCGCTCCAGGAACTCCCGGATCCCGCCGTGGGCCACGCCGACGCGGAATCCCTCCGCCGGCCCGAAATCGTCGGTCAGGTGCTCGGTGGGATCGCCCAGCACCGTCCGGTCGAGGATCGGGCAGGGCAGCAGGTGGACGTCGTCCCGGACCGCCACCGGCTCGGCCGACGCCAGGACGTGCACGTTCTCCGGACACTCCCGTCGCCAAAGCGGAGAGTCGTACAGCGAGTCCGGCGTGTACGGGTCGTGGTTGCCGGGCAGCAGGTACACCGGGACGGGGTAGGCCTTCAGCAGGTCGAAGGCCTTTCGGACCGTGGCCGGCTTCAGCCCGTGGTGCTCGAACACGTCGCCGGCGACCACGACGAACGCCACGTCCTGTTCCCCGGCCACCTCCCCGATCCGCTTGACCGCCGCCAGCCGCGCGTCCCGCACCCGCGCCCCCGCGTCACCCGGGATGTAGCGCACCCGCAGCCCAAGCTGCCAGTCGGCGGTGTGCAGGAAGCGCAGGGGGCGAGAAGCCATGCCGGGATCGTCCCCGCCGGGTCCCGGGGAAGTCAACCGGGGTCGAACGAGACGTCGACGCCCGGCGGGGTCGATAGCGAGTACCATCCACACGACGATGCGCGGGCCCATCCCATTGGGGGAGCTGACCCCCGACGACGAGATCCACTTCGGCGCCAAGGCCACCTGCCTGGGACGGATGGTGGACGCGGAGCTGCCGGTCCCCGACGGGTTCGTGGTCTCGTTCCTGGACGAAGAGCCCACCGAGGCGGACGGACAGGCCATCATCCGGGCCTGGCGCGAGTGGCTGGCCGGGGCCCCGGTGGCGGTGCGATCGTCGGCGGTGGGCGAGGACGGCGGCGGGGCGTCCTTCGCCGGACAGCACGAGACGGTGCTGGACGTCACGAAAGGCGAGAGCCTGCTGGCAGCCGTCCGTGCCTGCCTGCGCAGCCGCAGCGCCCGCGGCGCGGCCGTGTACCGCGAGCGCCTGGGGGCCGAGGTCGGGGCCATGGGGGTGGTGGTCCAGCGTATGGTTCCGGCGGAGTTCGCCGGGGTCTGCTTCACCCGCGCACCCGACTCGACGGGCGCCCTGGTGCTGGAGGTGGTGAGCGGACTGGGCGAGGCCCTGGTCGCTGGCCAGGCGCGTCCGGGGCGCGTCGTACTCGGCCGTGACGACCTGGCCCCGCGCGGGTCGGAGGAGGCGGGCGGGGTGCTGGCCGCGTTCGGCCCCGACGCTGTCCGCGCGGTGGCCCGGCGAGCCCTTGCCGCCGAGGCCTTGTTCGGTACGCCCCAGGACGTGGAGTGGGCCTGGGTCGACGGCTCCTGCCGGCTTCTGCAGGCCCGACCGATCACGGCGACGGACCGGGGTAGCGAGCGGGAACGGATCCGGCGCGAGGAGATCTTGCGGCTGGAGGGCGTCGCGGGCGATCGGCTCGCGGTCTGGACCGACTTCTCGATGGCGGACATGCTGCCCGCTCCCACGCCCATGGCCGTGGAGTTTTTCCACCGCGCCGTCCGGCACGACGGGGGCGTGGGGCGGGCCTTTCGTCGGTCCGGCTTCCTGTACGCCCGGAACCGAGAAGCCACACGATTCGTCGAGGAGGTCTGCGGTCGCTGCTACATGGATCTGGGGAGATTCCTCCGGGCGGTCATCCCCGAGTTGCCGGTGGACCTCGACCCCAGGGTCTACGAGCGCGACGCCGGCGTGGATCTGGACCTGGGCGCCTTGCCCGTGCGATTCGATGGCCGTCGCCCGTGGCGGATCTTCCTCTTGCCCCTGACCCTGGCGCGGGCGGCGATCTGGATCCCGCTGCGGTTCCTGGCCATGCGCCGGACGCTCCACCGGCGGTTCCGCCACGAAGCCCTTCCCACCCTCCAGGAGGAGGCGGCGCAGGAGCGCGCCGTGGATCTGGGGGCGCTGACGGGTGAGGAGCTGGCGGACCGGCTGTCGCGGCTGGTCGAACGCCTCACCGACGAGCTGTTCACCTGGCACCAGCTGTCCGACGTGGCCGCCCTGGGGACCCGGACCCTGCTGATGACGGCCCTGCACGCCCTGTACGGCAGCCGGGCCGGGGAGGTCGAGGCCGAGCTGACGACCGCGCTCGACGGCAACTTCAACACCGACACCAACCTGGACCTGGCTCGGGTGGCGGCGGGAGAGCTGGAGATGGAGGAGTTCCTCGACCGCTACGGGCAGCGCGGCTTTCCCGACTGGGATCCCGGGGCGGCTCGCTGGCGGGAGGACGCCTCCCGTGTCGAGCGGATGGTGGCCCTGGTCGCGGAGTCCGGGACGGATCCCCTGGCCGCCCAACGGCAGCGGCGCGAACTGAGGCGGCAGGCCGAACAACGCCTCGATCGGGATCTCCGGCGACACGTCTGGCTGTGGCCACTGCGCCGGCGGGTGCTCGGGGAGCTCGCGCGCTTCCAGCGCTATTCCCCGCTGAGGGAGGCGACCCAGGGGGCCTGCTACCTGTGGGTGGAGCTGATCCGGCGGGTCCTGCTGGAGGGGGGACGCCGTCTCGGGGCCGGCGACGTGTTGACTTGGCTGACGGTCGAGCAGGCCGTGGAGGCGATTCGAGGGGGGAGGGCAGAGAATGGGGACGTCGGGCGGCACTGGGTCGACCGGGCCCGCGCGACCCGGCGGCGCCAGGCCCTCGCCAGGACGATCCCGCTGCCCCACGCGCTGCGCTCCGACGACCTGGAGGCCATCGGCCGCCCTCCGCCGATCGATCCGGAGGCCCGTGAGCTGCGGGGAACCCTGGTGTGCGGGGGCACCGTGCGGGGTCGAGCGCGGGTGGTCGCCGCCCTGGACGAGGCCGCGGACCTGGAGCCGGGGGAGATCCTGATCACCCGTTCCACCGATCCGGCCTGGACGCCCCTGTTCATGGTGGCCGGCGGCCTGGTGCTCGAGCAGGGCGGGACCCTGTCCCACGGGGCGATCGTGGCCCGCGAGCTGGGTCTGCCTGCGGTGGTCAACGTCGATGGCGCCACCGGGATCGTCCGCAGCGGCGACCGGGTCCTGCTGGATGCCGATCGGGGCGTACTGGTCATCCTCGATCGCGATTGACCGGCGCGTCCGTCAACCGTCGTCAGGGACGAGCGCCCGGTACACGAACTCCGCGTGGCGCCGGCGTTCCATCCCGCCGGGGACGCAGACGGGATCGGTGCGCAGGATCCGCAGGAAACCCACGTAGGCCGAGTGGGCCAGCAGGGCCCAGGATCGGGCGTCGTCGTCGGGCAGACCCATCTCCCGGTACACTCCGGTGAACCAGTCCACGGCCACCCGGTCCGCCCGGCGGACGAAGGGGTTGATCACCGGATCCTCGGCCGCCACCTGGACGGCGAAGTCCAGCGACAGGGTGGCGTCGTCCTCCAT
Source organism: uncultured Rickettsiales bacterium (assembly GCA_964542165.1). Classification (GTDB taxonomy): domain Bacteria; phylum Myxococcota_A; class UBA796; order UBA9615; family CAYRNR01; genus CAYTBN01. Next base: position 5,079 of record CAZITQ010000141.1, on the reverse strand, counting down.
GGCGCGGGTCAACAGAGCCCGGAGCCGGTCGCGGGGATCCTCCACCTCGTCGAGCTCCGCGAAGCGTGCGGAGGTGCTTCGCTCCTCCCAGTGGCGCAGGGCGGCCTCGACGAGATCGTCCCGGCTGCCGAAGTGCCAGTAGAAGCTGCCCTTGGTGACCCCGAGGCGCCGGGCCAGGGGCTCGACGGCGATGCCGGACAGACCCACATCGGACAGCACCGTGAGCGCCGCATCGAGCCAGTCCTCCGCGCTGAGGCGGTCGGCCTTCTTCCTTCCGGTGTCCCGTGCCATGGAGAAAACCATACGGTTGCGTATTGACAAGGTCAATCGGTGCGTTAGAGTGCGCTACCAGATGGATGACTGATGAGGCGACAATCCGCCGATCGCGCAGCATCCTCGCCCCCCACCGGGACCGCCGGTCCCAGACCTCCGAGACGTCGCACCCCGGAACACGTTCCGGGCAACACCGGACGCCCCCCCGCCCCCCGTGCGGGAGGGTCGTGAGGAGTCACAGACCCATGTCCGACAACGCGTCCTTCAATCCATTCCACATGGCCCAGGCCCAGTTCGACCGCACCGCCGACCTGCTCGGCCTCGACGAACCCAGTCGCGAGCTGCTGCGCGTGCCGCTGCGCGAGTTCCACTTCACGATCCCGGTGAAGATGGACGACGGCACGGTCAAGGTCTTCCAGGGCTACCGGATCCAGCACAACGACGCCCGGGGGCCCGGCAAGGGCGGCATCCGCTTCCACCCCCAGGAGACGGTGGACACGGTCCGCGCGCTGTCCATGTGGATGACCTGGAAGTGCGCGGTGGTCGATATCCCGCTGGGCGGCAGCAAGGGCGGGGTGATCTGCGATCCCCACAACCTCAGCCAGCGGGAGCAGGAGCAGATCTGCCGCGGGTTCGTCCGGCGGCTGGCCCGGGCCATCGGCCCCGAGATCGACGTGCCGGCCCCCGACGTGATGACCAACGCCCAGCACATGCTGTGGATGCTCGACGAGTACGAGGCGATCCACGGGGGCCGCATGCCCGGCCTGATCACCGGCAAGCCGGTGGGCATGGGCGGCTCCCTGGGCCGGACCGAGGCCACGGGCTACGGCCTGGTGTACACGCTGCGCGAGGCCCTCCGGGAGCTGGACCTGCGCCCCGGCGACACCACCGCCTCGGTCCAGGGCTTCGGCAACGTGTCCCAGTACGCCATCGAGCTGTACCAGCAGATCGGCGGCCGCGTGGTCTGCGTGTCGTCGTGGGACCAGGAGGACAAGACCTCCTACGCCTTCCGTCGAGCCGACGGGATCGACCTTCGCCAGCTGCGGGACATGGCCGACCGCTTCGGCGGCATCGACAAGGACAAGGCCCGGGCCGCCGGCTACGACGTGCTGCCCGGAGACGCCTGGATCGAGCAGGACGTGGACATCCTGATTCCGGCGGCGCTGGAGAACCAGATCAACGCCGACACCGTGCCGCGGATCCAGGACCGGGTGAAGATCGTGGCCGAGGGCGCCAACGGTCCCACCACCCCCGAGGCGGACAAGGTGCTGGCCGAGCTGGGCGTGTTCGTGATCCCCGACTTCCTGGCCAACGCGGGCGGCGTGACCTGCTCCTACTTCGAGCAGGTCCAGAGCAACATGAACTACTTCTGGGACAAGGACGAGGTCCTGGGCAAGCTGGACCTGAAGATGACCGCGGCGTTCCATGCCGTCTATGAACTGTCCCGGAAGCGCAAGCTGCCGATGCGTGACGCGGCGTACGTGATCGCCACCCACCGGGTGGCCACGGCCTGCCGAGAGCGAGGCTGGATCTGATGGCGTCCGTGGCCCGGTTCGACCGCAGGCGAGGAGCAGACGGACCTCGGATCACGCGCCTGGGCGACGGCGAGTTCGGGGGCAAGGCCTCCGGCCTGGTGCGGGTCGAGGACGATATCCTGTCCCGCCTCGACGCGGACGCCTTCGCGGGCGTGGAGGTCCACGTCCCCCGGCTCACCGTGCTGACCACGGATCTGTTCGACGCCTTCGTGAGCCACAACGATCTGAGCGGCCTGGCGTGCAGCGATCTCTCCGACGAGGGCATCGCCCGCGCCTTCCAGGCCGCCGAGCTGCCTTCGCTGCTGGTGGGCGACCTGCGGGCCCTGGCCGAGAGCTACCGCGTACCCATCGCCGTTCGCTCGTCCAGCCTGCTCGAGGACGACCTGCGCCACCCCTTCGCAGGCGTATACGCCACCAAGATGCTGTCCAACCAGGCGCCGTCGGCGGACGCGCGCTTCCGTCAGCTGGTGGAGGCGATCAAGTTCGTGTACGCGTCCACCTACTTCCGCGAGGCGCGGACCTACGCCAGAACCGCGGGGCGCAGCATCGCCGACGAGAAGATGGCTGTGATCGTCCAGCAGGTGGTGGGCGAGCGCCGGGACGAGCGGTTCTACCCGACCCTGTCCGGCGTCGCCCGCTCGTACAACCACTACCCCCAGGGGTGCTCCGCCCCCGAGGACGGGGTGGTCAGCCTGGCCCTGGGGCTGGGCAAGACCATCGTCGACGGAGGGGCGTGCTGGACCTACTCGCCCGTCCATCCGCGGCGCCCGATGCCCTTCGGCAATGCCCGCGCGCTGATGCGCGGGACCCAGGCCCGGTTCTGGGCGATCCACATGGGACTGCCACCGGACCACGACCCGATCCGGGAGACCGAGTACATGGTCCAGCCTGGCCTGAAGGAGGCGGAGTACGACGACACCCTACGCTTCTTGGCCTCTACCTACGACGCAGGGGCGGACTGCCTCCGGCCCGGCGTCGGGAATCCCGGGCCCCGGGCCCTGGACTTCGCCCCCCTGCGGATCTTCGATGACGTCCCGCTGACGCCCGTGCTCCGTCGGCTGCTCACACTGTCCGAGGAGGCCCTCGGCGGCGCCGTGGAGATGGAGTTCGCCGCCAACCTCGACCGGCAGCGGGGGACCCCCGCCGAGCTGGGATTCCTGCAGGTGCGACCCATGGCGGTCTCCAGCGGCGTGACCGTCGTCGGCGAGGACGACCTCTCGGACTACCGGGTGCTCGTCGCGTCGGAGAGCACCATGGGCGACGGGAGCCGCGAGGACATCGAGGACGTGGTCTTCCTCGACCCCGACGTCTTCGACGCCTCCCACACCGGGGAGATGGCCATCGAGGTGGAGGCCATCGACCGGCAGCTGACCGCCGAGGGCCGACCCTACGCCCTGATCGGCTTCGGCCGCTGGGGTAGTGCGGACCGCTGGCTGGGGGTGCCGGTGAACTGGAGCCAGATCCAGGGGGCTCGGGTGATCGTCGAGGCCTCCCGACCGGGCATGAGCCCCGAGCCCAGCCAGGGCTCCCACTTCGTCCAGAACCTGATCGCGTTCTCGGTGCTGTACATGACCGTGCGCCACGAAGGGCCCGGGCGCGTAGACTGGTGGAGGCTGACGGCGCAGCAAGATCGCTCGTCCGCGCGGTTCGTCCGCCACATCCGCTTCCCCACGCCGCTGTCGGTCCGTGTCGACGGAAGTGCACGGAGGGGGGTGATCACACGCAATGACTGACCACCCCGCCGACAAGCTGCTCGCGGCGCTCCAGGAGCGGGCCAAGGAGCTCAGCTGCCTCTACGAGGTCGAGGAGCTTCTCAACCGGGCCGACCTGGACCTGGAACACGTGCTCGAGCGGGCGGTGAAGCTGATCCCACCGGGGTGGCAGTACCCCGACTGTTGTCAGGCCGAGCTGACCCACGACGGTCGCACCTACCGCTCGTCCGACTTCACCCCGACCCGCTGGGTGCTGAAGGCCGATCTGGTCGTTCAACGCCAGACCGTCGGTGCCCTGCGCGTGTACTACACCGTCTGGCAACCCACCGAAGACCAGGGGCCCTTCCTCAAGGAGGAGGTGCGGCTGGTCCGCACCATCGCCGAGCGGCTGTCCCACTACATCTTCTACCAGCAGCTCAAGGACGTGCGCACGGTGATGGACGAGGCCAGCGAGACGCTGGAGGCCCACCGTCACCGCCCCGGGGAGTGGCGCGCGCCCGTGGATCTGCTGCGCCGTACCGACCGGGACCTCTACCTGCGCATCGCCCGCAAGATGCTCAACCACCTGTACCGGGCCGGTGTCGAGGAGGCGGGCGAGCGGCTGCGAAAGGCCGGCGTGAACTCCGTGGACTCGGAGGGGGCGAGCGGGGAGGTCAACGCCCCCGGCCGGCGGTCGGAGTTCGACGACACCTGGCTGCTCACCGACGGACCCTTCGCACTGGCAGCCCAGTCGGTCTCCGACGAGGAGATCCTGACGCGGATCCAGAACTGGATGGTCGAGGACCGGGCCAACTACTTCACCAAGGTGCTGCACAACGAGCGCTCCAGCCTGCCGGAGGTGGCCGACGCCCTGCGGCGCTATCACCACGTGGTCGAGGACGTGGGCGAGCTGCCCGAGCACCGGGTCGCCGGGCTGCGGGTGGCGCTGATCCAGCGCCTGCTCACCGAGCAGCTGGACTTCATCAAGGTCGCCAAGAACTTCGTGGGTACCCACACCTTCGAGCGGATCCTCGAGCGGGTGGTGATGCCCAACGAGAGCTACGGCAAGCTGGGGGGCAAGGCCGCGGGCCTGATCCTGGCCCATCGCATGCTGCGCAAGTGCGGAGTGCCCAAAGACGGGTCCCGGGTGCGGGTGCCGATGACCTGGTTCGTGGCGTCGAGCGCGATGCGCCAGTTCATCGCCTACAACGACCTGGAGGACGTGCTCGAGCAGAAATACAAGCCGGTCGACGAGGCGCGGCACGACTACCCGAACATCATCCGACTGTTCAAGAACTCCCGGTTCCCGCCGGAGCTGGTCAAGGGGATCTCGCTCGCCCTGGCCGAGTTCGAGGAGCGGCCCCTGGTGGTCCGCAGCTCGAGCCTGCTCGAGGACCGGGTCGGCACGGCGTTCTCGGGCAAGTACAAGAGCCTGTTCCTGGCCAACCAGGGCAGCAAGCAGGAGCGGCTCGACGCGTTGCTGGACGCCATCGCCGAGGTCTACGCCTCCACCTTCGGGCCCGATCCCATCGAGTACCGCCGGGAGCACGGCCTGCTCGACTTCAACGAGGAGATGGGGA
>CAZITQ010000140.1:0-25254 GCA_964542165.1 uncultured Rickettsiales bacterium | reverse complement strand
CGGGGGTCTGGGATCGGGTGAACGAGTTGCCTGGAGAGGCGGCCTTCGGACTCGGGCTCGGGCTCGGACTCGGGCTCGGGTCGGGGCCTTCGGTCGGATCTCCGGGGTCAGGGGGGCGGTTTGGGGGGTGGCAAGTGGCAGCGGCCGAGGGTCGGTCTTGGGGGGCGCTTCGGGACGTTTCGGTGTCGGCCCCGACGTTCCGGGGTGGATTCCGGGGGTCTGGGATCGGGTGAACGAGTTGCCTGGAGAGGCGGCCTTCGGACTCGGCCTCGATTTCGGATTCCGACTCCGAATCCGACTCGAGCCTACACCCCCAGCTGCGCCTGCGCCGCCGCCTCCCGAAGCGATTTACGCGCCCGGTGCAGCCGCGACTTGACCGCTGGCACGCTCAGCCCGAGCATCGGGCCCACCTCCGCCGGACGCCTGCCCTCCCCATCCACCAGCAACAGCACCGCCCGGTCCAGGTCGCCCATCTCCAGCAGCAGCCCACCCAGCTGGCTCAGGGTCTGGCCGACCGCGGCCTGATGCTCCGGATCGTCCCGCTCGGCGGCGGGCAGGTCCGCCCCCCGCGGGGCGTCCTCGTCGGCGCTGGGCACGGCGAGGGGCACGTGGAGTCTGGGGTCGTTCTTCCTCCCCCGTCGCTTCTTGGTGCAGGCGCTCATGGCCAGGCGGTAGAGCCAGCCCCGGACGGTGGCGTCGCCCCGGAAGTCAGGCAGGTAGCGCATGGCGTTGACGTAGGTGTCCTGGAGCACGTCCTGGGCGTCCTGGGGGTCCCCGCAGCGCGCCCGGGCCGCGGCGAGCAGCCGGTCGCTGTAGCAGCGGATCAGGTCGGCGAACACGGCCGGGTCCCCCTCCGCCGCCCGGCGGGTGAGTTCGTCGTCGTCACAGACGTCGCCACCCCCGGGGGCTTCCGTGATGATCACAGGCTTCACCTCGTCGCGTCCCATGTCCGACCTCCTCGAGCCACCCCGCAATCTAGCGCGCTCGCGCGGGCCGTCAACCGTCGCAGCGACGGGGCGGCTTGTCATTCGGGCCCCGGTAGGCTACGCCCATGTCATGGGACATCTCGTTTCCGAGCACCGCGCGTACATCGATCTCCAGGCCCGGCTGGACAAGACCCACATCGGCCTCCCCGAGGGAGAAGGGCTCTACGAGATCCTCCGCCTGCTCTACACCGAGGAGGAGGCTGCAGTCGCCGCACGGATGCCTGTGATGCCCATGAAGCTCGAGCGCCTCTCGCGCCACCTGGACATCCCCGAGGCCAGGCTGCGCCCCCTGCTGGAGCGGATGTGCGACGTGGGCACGGTGATGGACCTGATCCACCCGCGAACCGGCGACACGATCTACATGCTCTCGCCGCCGGTGGTGGGCTTCTTCGAGTTCTCGCTGATGAAGCGCCGTCAGGATCTGGACCAGCCGGCGCTGGCCATGGCCATGGACGCCTACATGCACAGCGGGGCCTTCTTCGACGTGGCCCAGCCGGGCATGACCCAGATCGGCCGGGCCCTGGTCAACGAGGACGCCCTCCCCGACGAGGTGACCACCGAGGTCCTGGACTACGAACGGGCCAGCCAGGTGCTGCGGGACGCCACCGACATCGGCGTGTCCATGTGTTACTGCCGCCACAAGGCCGAACACCTGGACCGGTCTTGCGACGCCCCCTCGGAGGTCTGCCTCAATATCAACGGCGGCTTCGACTACGTCCATCGCCACGGCTATGCCCGCAAGATCGACGTCGAAGAGGCCCTGGACATCCTGGCCCGCAGCCGCGAGGTGGGCCTGGTGCAGATCGCCGACAACGTCCAGAAGCGGCCGATCTACATGTGCAACTGCTGCGGCTGCTGCTGTCTCCAGCTGCGGGCGATCAACCGCCTCGGTGTGCATTCGGCGGTCCACACCAGCAACTTCCTGGCCGCCATCGACGGCGAGACCTGTCGGGGATGCGGGCGCTGTGCCCGGCGCTGCCCGGTCCAGGCGATCCACCTGGAGCCCGTGGCCCGCGACGGGAAGCTCAAGGGCAAGATGCGGGCCGCCGTCGACGAGTCGATCTGCCTCGGCTGTGGGGTCTGCCACGCCGCCTGCCGCAAGCAGGCGCTGACCATGGACGCCCGCCCCCAGCGGGTGCTCACCCCGACATCGACCCTGGAGCGCGTGGTGCGCATGGCGGTGGACCGGGGACGGATTCACCACCTGCTGTTCGACGACGGCAAGGGTCTGCCGACCCTGGTGGCCAACCGCGCCCTCGGAGCGCTGCTGGACCTGCCCCCCGCGCGCCGCGCCCTGGCCCGCGATCAGCTTCGCTCACGCTTCGTCCAGGGGGTGATGGACCGCTTCCGGGGAGGGCGGAAGAAGGCCGCCTCGAGCGCCCGGACCTGACGTCCCCCCCCACGCCGCCAATACTGGCGCCCACGTGGGACTTTCCAACACACGCCCGCGTGCGTATGCTCTATGGCCAAACTCAGAGGGAGATGCACCATGCAGACGTACTTCAAGTGGATCGATGTCCGCGTGTGTCTGGCGCTCGCCGCCGGCGCATTCCTGCTCGCGTGGACCATCGGTTGCCCGCCACCGAGGCACCCCGACAACTTCGGCGAAGGCGGAGGCGGCGTCGGAGATGACGACGACGACTTCACCGGCGACGACGACGACGACGACGACGACTACAACAACTTCGCGACCTGCATGGACTGGCTGGACGCGATGGACTGCAACGGCTTCGACTTCGGCGAGTTCATCGACTGCAACACCTTCGCCGAGTGGCCCTGCGACCTGACCCTGTACTTCGACTGCCTGGCGGACGAGACGATCTGCGAAGGCGACTTCCCGGACGTGTCCGGGTGGGCGAACTGCGAAGACCTGGCGATCTGCGACTAGCGCAGAAGCGGAAACGGAAGAAAGGACAGCGGAATGTTCGAGCTGAGACGTAGCGGATTCGCTCTCGTGGCCGCGATCGTGCTGACTTTGACCGTGCTCCCGGCCGGTCAGGGACAGGCAAGTCCGGCGAGGGCCCAGGCCCTCGGCGGGTTGGACGTGCACTACCCCAACTCGCTCAACACCTTCATGTACTTCAAGGACAGCACCAACATCTTCGTCAACCCGGCGCTGATGTACCGGTACAAGGACTTCGTCAACCTGAGCCTCGGCGTCAGCAGCGGCTCGTACTCCGGGTATGGCATCAGCCCCTATGGCGGCTTCCTGCTCGAGCCCGGCGACAGCGGGTTCATCTTCGGGATCTTCCTGAACCGGGATCCGATGCTCTTCGGAGAGTCGGCGGCCCTGGCACCGGTGGTCAGCACCCTGATCAGCGGCGGTCTCGGCGGCTCGTTCAACACGGGCTTCCAGGGTGGCGCGAGCATGGGTTCGGTCGCCCCGGTGTTCCCCCTGGACGCCTTCGTCGGCGGCCACTTCGGGGACGCCACCATCGGCGCCAACATCTACATCGCCGGCGGCCTGTCCCGCTCCACGGACAACACGGCCATCGACCCGCCCGACTTCAACGACTACCTGATCGACGACCGCATCGCGAAGTCGCTGCTGACCTCGATCCGCCTCGGCTTCCACTACGAGGGCAACGTCGAGCCGGGCGTGTACCTGGGCTTCTCGTCGCTGAGCGCCTGGGCCGACGCCTTCTCCTACGACACCGACCAGGGCATGAACGACCCCTACGTGAGCCACACCGAGGGCCTCAAGGGCACCATGAAGCTCACGGGTGGTTTCCGGATGGCCATCCCCATGGATGAGACCACCGTCACCCCCCACATCGGCGTGGCCTACGCCACCGGTCAGACCTTCGTCGACGAGAACCTCGGCGACGAGGACACCGTCGAGGACATGGCGAACAACGAGTTCCGCTCCAACGGCCTCAACCTCAACGCCGGTGTCGGCGTGACCTACGAGCCCGTCAAGAGCCTCAAGGTGATCTGGACCGCATCGGCCCACCTGAACCGGACCTCGTTGATCATGGACGACCACCTGACCATGGACTCGGATCCGCCCGACGACTCCGAGGACACCCGCGCCGTCGGCACCTCGACCATCTGGGCCGCCCCGGTGGCCAGCGTGGCGGCGGAGTACCGCCCGTTCAAGCACCTGCAGCTCCGTGGCGCCGTTCGCGCCAACGTGCTGTTCGCCCGGGACGGTTCGCGGGACCTGAGCTACTACGGCCCCGACGTGGCCTACGACGGCATGATGCGCGCCGACCAGCCCTCGACCCCGGGTCTGATGGCCTCCTTCGGCCTCTCGGTGCCCCTGGGTGTCCTGGCCATCGACGGCACCTTCGGCGGCCTGGTCATGGGCAGCGCCGACATGCAGTTCTTCTCCCGCATGGACCTGCGCGCCCGCTGGTAGCGGTCCCGTAGCGCAGTTCACCTCCCGTTCACCTCCGCTCCATCTCCGGCACACCACCACGGTGGTACCTTCGTTCGTGACGAGGGGCTGAACCATGGGACGAGATGCATTGCTGCTGGCCATCGGGCTCGCCGTGGGGATCGGGGCCGCGCTCCTGATCGGGCGGACGAAGGCCGAACCCGAGCCGCTGCCGGCCGTGGCCGTTCACGCCGACGGGACCGAGACGAGCGTCGGGATCCCGACTCGAAGGGACGCCGGCCCGCCCGCCGCGAGGGGGGCCTCGATGGGCGCCGAGGGGGAACTCGACGCCTGCCAGCAGGCGCTGATGAACTCGTGGATGAACGCCTCCCACCCCATCGAAGTGTCCGACAAGGACAGCTCGCGGGAGGCCGCCCGGCGCTTCAAGGAGGCGTACTACACCGACGACGAACCGGCGCTGGTGCAGGCCCACTTCGAGGACGGAGGCCCGACCGCTGCCGCGCGCCGCGCCCTGGACGGCACCGCCGTCGAGGGTGGAGAGGTCCGCCTGAGCTGCGATCCCCTCCCCTGTGTGATGGAGATGGACCTGACCATCCCGGAATCGGAGGACGTGGCCCGAGAGGACATGTACCGAACCTTCCAGGAGGTCGACGAGGATGTGGCCGCAGCGCTCACCGAGGCCCTCCCGGGGTACGGCGTCCGTCAGACCTCGCTCAGCGGCGGACGCGACGCGAACCGCCGGACCCTGACCGGCATCGTGACCACCCACAGCGACGAGGAGATCGAGGAGCTGCTGGAGTCGATGGTCGTGTTCGCCGAGGACGTGCTCGGCCTCGAGCGCTTCGAGGACTCCGAAGGCGGGGGTTGATGGAACCGGGCTACGGACCTCGGCGCCAGTCGCACTCCCCCTGCACGCACCCGCATTCCAGCCCGTACGGCTCGTTGTCGTAGCACTCGCGCCATTCGCAGGTGGAGGTCAGGTCCTCGTCGACTCCGCCACAGAGCTGCCCCGAGCAGCCGCCCGCGACGCAGTCGCCGTCGGAGCCGCAGGGCGCCAGCGTGGAGCTGCCACAGAAGGGCGGGCAGCCCACGAACACCAGGGACAGGCCCACCAGCGCAACCACCATCGACACGCGCATCGCGAACATGAGGTCCTCCCGGAGCTGAAACCGGCGCCTTCGGCGCAGGGAGAACGGTAGTATTTCTCCGGTCCACGGCCGGTGGGAACCCACCGGCACGGGAAGAACGCACAGAGGCGGAACATGCCCCGAATCCTGGCGCTGATCCCCGCACGAGCGGGCTCCAAGAGCATCCCGGACAAGAACATCGTGGAGCTCGCGGGACACCCGATGCTCGCGTACTCCATCGCGGCGGCGAGGCTCTCACGGCGCATCGACCGGGTGATCGTGACCACGGACAGCCCCCACATCGCAGGGATCGCGAAGCAGTACGGCGCCGAGGTGCCCTTCCTGAGACCCGCCGAGATCTCCGCCGACGCGTCCCTCGACATCGAGTTCGTCACCCACGCCCTCGAGTTCCTCGAGCGCACCGAGGGGTACGTCCCCGACCTCGTGGTTCACCTGCGTCCGACGACACCCTGGCGACTCCCCGAGGACATCGACCGCGCGATCCGGGAAATCGAGGCCGACGAGCACGCCACCGCCCTGAGGAGCGCCCACCGCTTCCGCCACCCCGCGTACAAGCTGTTCCGGTTCGACGGCCCCTACTGCCGGTTCTTCGGGGGCGGGGATCTCGAGGAGCACGAGTACTACAACCTGCCCCGACAGGCCCTGCCCGAGACCTTCGTACCCAACGGCGTGGTCGACATCCTGATCCCCCGGGTGCTGGCGGAGACCGGGCTGCTCCACGGCCCCCGCATCCGGGCATTCGTCACCGAGGAGACAGCGGACGTGGACGCCTTCGAGGATCTGGAGCTGGCGAACCGCATCGCCGGGGACCCGCGGTACCGGGAGCTGATGCGACGGCTCGACGAGGCGAGACATGGGTAAGTACCTCGAGACCATCTACTTCACCGAGGAGACCGGGAAGCAGGACTACCCGCAGAAGCTGTGCACGCACCTGTACGAGCGCTTCTTCGCGCCCCGGCTGCCGGCCGCGGGCCGTGCGAGGCTGCTGGACATCGGCAGCGGCAAGGGCAACCACCTGATCGGCTTCGCGCGCTGTGGACTGGACACCTACGGGATCGACAAGCGGGACGAGTGCATCGAGGCCCAGCAGCAGTTCGACGTGCGGGACTGCGACATCGAGCACGAGCCCTTCCCCTACGAGGACGACTTCTTCGATTTCGTGTTCTCCAAGTCGGTCCTGGAGCACGTCACCCACACCGACAACTTCCTGTCCCAGGCGCTGCGGGTGCTCAGACCGGGCGGTACCGCGGTCCTGCTCACCCCCGACTGGCGGAGCCAGCGGGACTACTTCTGGGACGACTACACCCACGTCAAGGCGTTCACCCGCAAGGGCCTGCAGAACGCCCTCCGGATCCACGGATTCGAGGACGGCAGGTGCGAGTACTTCCTCCAGCTGCCGTTCCTGTGGGAACGACCCTACCTGCGGCCGGCGGTCGCGGCGGTGGCGCTGCTGCCGGACGCCCTGAAGTGGAGGGATCGCCAGGAGAGCCAACCCCGCAAGCTCATCCGGTTCAGCAAGGAGAAGATGCTCCTGGCCACGGGCAGGAAATGCAGCGACTAGGCATCCTCCAGGGCAGGGTCCGTCCGGACGACGAGGACGGGCCGCTGCAGCTCTTCCCGTCCCGCTGGGACGCGGAGCTGGAGTCCATCGCGGAGCTCGGGTTCGGCTGCGTCGAGTTGCTGGACGACAAGGACGGACGGCTCCGGGCCCTGGTCCAGCCCTCCTGCGAACCCGTGATCGCACGGGCGAGGGACTGTGGTCTGGCGGTCCACTCCATCTGCATGGACCGACTCTGTGACGGGTCGCTGCTCGCCGCGGAGGGGGAGTTCCTGACCCTCGTGTCCGAGCTGGTGGAGAGCTTCGCCGACGTGCCTCGCCTGCGCTTCGTGGTGCCGTTCTTCGACGCCAACCACATCCGCTCCGTCTCGGATCTTCGAACCTGCGTCCGCCGCCTGGGCGAGCTGCACCCGCGGCTGGCGGACCGGGCGTCCTGCCTCGCCCTCGAGTGCGACCTCCCGGCGGCGGACGTCCTCGAGGGCTTGAGCGACGCGCCCACCGCCTCGATGGGTGTCTGCTACGACCTGGGCAACGCCATTGGCATGGGGTACGACCTCGCGGACGAGATCCACCTCCTGGGCGACCGGATCGTCCACGTCCACGTCAAGGACAAGGTCGACGGCAGCAACGTGCCGCTCCGGCGGGACGACGGGCAGCTCGCGGACGGATTCCGTGCCCTGCACGAGGTCGGCTACGCCGGTCCCCTGGTCCTCGAGACCTGGATCCGGCCCGATCCGTTGGCGCAGGCCCGCAGGAATCTGGACACCGCAGCCCGCTACCTGCGCGGGAAAGGAAAGCGAGCGTGAGAGCCCTCTTCGTCGGCCTCGGCTCGGTGGGCCAGAGGCATCTGCAGAACCTGCGCCGGCTCCGGCCCGACGCGGAGATCCACGCGCTGCGCGCGGGTGCCGAGCACGGCCGGGTGATCGAGGACGGTCGCTGCCGGGAGGTCGACAGCGTCGCCGAGCACTACGGGATCGGGGTCACCCGGGATCTCGACGTGGCCCGGTCGCTGCGACCCGACGTGACGTGGGTGACCAATCCGTCCTCCCTGCACGTGGGCACCGCGAGGGCGTTCGCCGACCTGGGCAGCCATCTGTTCATCGAGAAGCCGCTGAGCGACCGGCTGGACGGGTTGGACGAGCTCGAGGCGGCGGTGGCGGCTCGGGGGCTGACCACCATGGTGGGGTACCAGACGCGCTTCCATCCGCTCTATCGGTGGGTCCGGGAGCGGGTCCACGAGCGACGGGATCGGGTGATCGCCGCGGCCTTCGAGTGGAACACCTACCTGCCCGCCCACCACCCGTACGAAGACTACGCCGAGGGGTACGCGGCACGGGAGGACCTGGGCGGCGGCGTGATCCTGTGCCTGATCCACGAGATCGACCTGATCACCGACCTGTTCGGCCCACCCCACAAGCTCCTCGCGGTGGGTGGCAAGCTCAGCGATCTGCGGATGACGGCCGAGGACACGGTGATGAGCACCTGGTCCTACCGTGAGGGCGGCCGACGCTTCCCGGTCCAGCTGAGCCTGTCGTTCGCCCAGACGCGTGAGGTTCGCCGGTTCCGGGTCCAGTTCGAGGACGCCACCCTCCTGGTCGACCTGGGAACGAACACGGGCGAGCTGTACGGAGAGAACGGCGCGTTGATCGAGCGGCGCGTCGAGGACCTCGATCGCAACGAGCTGTTCCTCGCCGAGATGCGCCACTTCCTGGACCGGGTCGAGGCGGGCGAGGACACCTGGGTGAACCTGGCCGCGGGCAGGCTCGGCCTCGAACTGGCGCTCGGGATGAAGCAGTCCCTCGAGACCGAGGAGTGGATCCCATGTCGACCCTAGACCGATACCAGCTCGACGGCCGCGTGTGTGTCGTCACCGGCGGGGCCGGGTTGCTGGGAAGGAAACACGCGGAAGCGATCCTGGAGGGTGGCGGGGTGCCCGTCCTGCTGGACGTCGACTACCGGGCCCTCGAGCGCGCGCTCGCGCACCTCCGCGCGCACCGGGATGGGGCGGTCGTCGAGGGCTGGACGACCGACATCACCCGTCGCGCGGACCTGGACCGCGCCCTCGACCGGCTCCTGGCGCGGTATCCGGCGGTGGATGTGTTGATCAACAACGCGGCGGACAACCCCAAGGTCGAGGGCGACGGCGTGGCGCTCAGCCGCTTCGAGAACTTCCCGGAGAGCCTGTGGAACGACAGCCTCCGGATCAGCCTGACCGGCGCCTTCTTGAGCAGTCAGGTGTTCGGCAGCGCGATGGCGGCGCAGGGCCGCGGGGTCATCCTCAACGTCTCGTCGGACCTGGGGCTCATCGCCCCGGACCAGCGCATCTATCGCCACGACGGCGTCGCCGACGACCAGCAGCCCGCCAAGCCGGTGACCTATTCGGTCGCCAAGCACGGCATCATCGGGCTCACCCGGTTCCTGGCCAGCTACTGGGCCGACCGCGGGGTCCGCGCCAACGCCATCTGCCCCGGGGGGGTCTACAACGGGCAGCCGGACGACTTCGTCGAGCGGCTCACGGCGCTCATCCCGATGGGTCGGATGGCGACCGAGGACGAGTACAAGGCGGCGGTCCTGTTCCTGATCTCGGACGCGTCGTCGTACATGACCGGGAGCGTGCTCTCGATCGATGGAGGTAGGACCTGTTGGTAGAGCCGATGAAGAACCGTATCCGGGACATCGTCGGGGAGACTGCGCGGCTGCTGGACCACATCGGCCAGGAGCTCCCCGATGACATCCAGCGGGCGACCGAGCTGATCGTGGAGTGTTACCGGGAGGGCGGCAAGGTCGTCGTCTGCGGCAACGGGGGATCGGCGGCGGACGCCCAGCACATGGCCGGTGAGCTGATGGGCCGATTCGCCATGGATCGGGCCCCCCTCGCCTGCATCGCCCTGACCACCAACACCTCGGTGCTCACCGCGTGGACCAACGACTACGAGTTCGAGACCGTGTTCGAGCGGCAGCTCGCGGGCATCGGGAAGGCCGGCGACGTCCTGATCGGGATCAGCACCAGCGGCAACTCCGAGAACGTCCTCGCGGCCGTCCGCAAGGCCAGGGAGATGGGGCTTCGGACCATCGGCCTGCTGGGGCGTGGGGGCGGCTCGATGAAGGGGCTGACGGACGTGGAGTTGATCGTCCCGTCCGCGGACACCCCCCGGATCCAGGAGGGCCACATCACCCTCGTCCACGTGATCTGCGGCCTGGTGGAAGAGGAGATGTTCGGCCGCGGCGAGCCCTAGCCCGAATCCTGCGTCAGCCCGCGATCAGTTCCGGAGAGACGCTCGCGCAGAGCCGCCGGGTCGCCGGGCACGAGCACGGATCCACGACGGCAGCACCGGGGCTCTATCCAGGCCGACTCATTGGACCCGTCGCAGCTTCTCGGCGATGGGCTTCTCGGAATCGAAGACCTTGACCTCGCCGTCCCCCATGGCCGCCTCGACGGCGTGGATGTCCCGGACCAGCTTGGCGACCCCCTGCGGCTCGACGGACGCCGCCTGGTCGCTGCCCCACATGGCCCGGTCCAGCGTGATGTGACGTTCGACGAAGCAGGCGCCCAGGACGGCCGCGGCCAGGGAGCAGGCCAGTCCCACCTCGTGACCGGAGTACCCGATGGGGACCTGGTAGCGCTCCTGGAGGGTGTGGATGCCCTGCAGGTTGAGCTCCTCGAGCTTCGAGGGGTAGGTGCTCGTGCAGTGCAGGATGATCAGGTCGTCGGTGCCCAGCACGTCCACCGCGTGGTCGATCTGCGCCAGAGAGCTCATACCCGTCGACAGTACGATCGGCCGGCCCGTCGCCCGGTGATGCCGCAGCAGGTCGTCGTCGGTCAGCGACGCCGACGCGATCTTGTAGCAGGGCGGCTCGAAGGCCTCCATGAAGTCCACGGACGCCTCGTCCCAGCAGGAGGTGAACCAGGCGATCTTGTGGTTCTCGCAGTGCCGGTCGATGGCTGCGTACTGCTCGGCGCCGAACTCCAGGCCCCGCTTGAGGTCGCCGTTGGTGTCTCCGAAGGGATTCTCGCGCGGTTTGGCGAGCTCCTCCCCCGAGTAGACCACGTCGACGGTCCGCTTCTGGAACTTGACCGCGTCGCATCCCGCGAGCTCGGCCGCGGCGATGAGCTTGCGCGCGATCTCCATGTCGCCGTTGTGGTTGATCCCGATCTCGGCGACGACGTAGCAGGGCTCGCCGGGTCCGATCAGCCGATCTCCGATCCTGACCTTGTCCACCATGTTCTCTCTCCTGGGCTCGTGCTAGCCCGGTTCAGGGTTCTCTCCATGCGCAGCGAGGAGCCAGTCGGCCACCTCCCGCACGGCGCCGTCCCCCCCGGGTCGCGTGGTCACCAGGGCAGCCATCGCGCGGATCTCCGGGTACGCATCGGCCACGGCGATGGGCACCCCGACCCAGCCCATGACTCCCTCGTCGTTCAGATCGTTGCCCACGAAGGCGATCTCGCGGGCGGCCAGGGAGCGTTCCGAGGCGATCGCTCGGATGTGCTCGAGCTTGTCGGTGGATCCCGACACGCAGGGGATCCCGAGCTTGCGGCACCGGGCCTGGACCACGGGATTGGTCTCGGTGGACAGTACGACGACGTCGAACCCCACCTTGCGCAGCCGCGAGATCCCCCAGCCGTCGGACCGGCTGCAGGACACCGCCTCGACCCCGTTGTGGTCCACCAGGACGCGGTTGTCGGTCATCACCCCGTCGAAGTCCAGGACGAGCAGGCCGACCCCGGCCATCACCGCACACGCCCGCTCACGTTCCCGAGCGACGAGGACCGCCTCGATCGCAGCCTCTCCCCCCGGCTCGTGACAGCGCCAGCCGTCTCGGTCCGACGTGGGGAACGCCAGCGTCCTCGCCGTCGTGTCCTCGCCGGAGCGCCGGACCACCCCGGGCCGCAGGACGCGAAACGACCCGTTGTCCGCCAGGAGGACCGCTCCGTCCGCGGCCGGGGACGACACGCGGGACAGGTCCCCGTCCAGCGTCGACCACAGGGGTCGGCGCAGCTCGGTCGCGGAGAACAGCGTGTCCACGTCGCCCTCGGCGAACCGCTCGACGGCCGCCTGCAGATCCTCCAGCCGGCGCTGGGGGACGGCCACGTTCAGCACGATCAACCCGTCGGGCTCCCGGCTGCCGCTCCGCTGGAGGGATTCGAGGACATGACGTGCCGCGCCCTCCGGGCCCGGCGGATCCCCCACGACCTGCCACCGGAGCCACTCGGCGCGGGTCCCCCGCACCTCGGCCTCGGTCGCCGCGTCCTGCGCGAGGACGACGATGCGACCCACGGGCGGACAGGCCTCCGCCTGGGCGATGGTGTGGGCCAGCAGCGACCGGCCCGCCACACGCCTCAGAACGTCCATCGGCGTGCCGTCGTTCCGTCTACCGCAGGGGATGATGGCGAGCAGTTGGTTCATTCCCGGTTTCCTGACGGTGCCCCTCGCCCCCCGGACGCCGGGCCACCGTCGGACCGCGCATTCTACAGGCTCAGGCCTTCCCGCGCTCGCCGTACAGCGCCTCGCAGTACTGCTCGAACCCCGGGCCGGTGACCGCCTCGAGCCACTCGCGGTTCTCCCGGTACCAGGCCACGGTCCGGGTCAAGCCCGAGCCCAGGGGCACGCGAGGTTCCCAGCCCAGCTCGTCGCGGATCTTCTTGCTGGCCACGGCGTAGCGGCGATCGTGGCCCGGCCGGTCCTCCACCGAGCGGATCAGGGTGTCGGGCTTGTCCAGCTCGTGCAGCAGGGCCTCGACCACCAGGCGATTGGGGACGGGCTCGCCGTAGGCCACGTTGTAGATCTCCCCGTCCTTGCCCCGGTCCAGCACCGCCGAGAGCGCCCGGCAGTGATCCTCCACGTGCAACCAGTCCCGCTCGTGGAGCCCGTCGCCGTACAGGGGGAGATCCTCGTCCGCCATCGCCCGCAGGAGGAACAGCGGGATCAGCTTCTCGGGGTACTGGTACGGGCCGTAGTTGTTGGTACAGCGGGTGATCACCACCGGTGTGCCATGGGTCTGACGGAAGGCCAGGCAGAGCAGGTCGGCCGCGGCCTTGGACGAGGCGTAGGGGCTCGAAGGCTCCAGGTTGGAGCGCTCGGTGGCCACCTGGCGCGGAGCCGTGGGGCCGTAGACCTCGTCGGTGGACACCTGCAGCAGTCGCCCGCAGCCGGCACGTTGCACCGCGTCGAGCAGCACCTGGACGCCCAGCACGTTGGTCCGCACGAAGTCCCCGGAGTCCAGGATCGACCGATCCACGTGGCTCTCGGCCGCGAAGTTGACCACCGCGTCCAGGTCAGCGGTCACCAGCTCGGCCACCCGCCCCTTGTCGCACACGTCCCCCTGGACGAAGCGGATGTCCCCGCGGACGGGCGCCAGGTTCTCCAGGTGCCCGGCGTAGGTCAGCAGGTCCAGGACGATCACCTCGTCCCCCGCCTCCACCCGGTGGGCCACGAAGTTGGAGCCGATGAACCCGGCCCCTCCGGTGACCAGCAGCTTCATCTACCAGCCCTTCTGCGCGCCGTGGGCGCGCCAGTCGTAGGGGATGTCGTTGTCGAACGGATCGGTCCGGATCTCGTCCGGCGACGCGCGATCATACGGCGCGTCGGGCAGGTTGAGGAGTACGGCGGTCTCGTTTGCGGCGGCGCAGAAGCCGTGGACCACGCCCGGTGGGATGCGCACCAGGGCCGGATCGTCCCGGCCGGCCACCACCTCCACCAGCTCGCCGTGGGACGGGGAGCTTTCGCGGGCGTCGTACAGCACGATTCGCACCGATCCAGCGGCGGCGAACATCAGGTCGGTCTGGCGTCGGTGCCGGTGCCAGGCCTTGACGTAGCCCGGGTGGACCGCCGTGTAGTACAGCTGGCCGAAGCGCTCGAAGAGGGGATCGTCGCAGCGCAGCAGCTCACACAGGGCGCCGCGCTCGTCCCGGATCGGCGTCAGCCGGCGGATCTCCACCCCGTCGATCATCCGCGGATCTCCTCCGGCGCTTCGATGTCCGCGGCGAGCCGGTTGGCGCGGGCGTACGACCCGGGGGTGCCCGCATCGCTCCACCACCCCTCGAGCTCGCCGAACCCCAGCTGACCGCGGGCGATGTAGGCGGTGTTCACGTCGGTGATCTCCAGCTCTCCGCGGGCCGAGGGGGTCAGGCCCCGGATGATGTCGAACACCTGCTCGTCGAAGAGGTAGACCCCGGTCACCGCCAGGTCGCTCTCCGGGGCGGCGGGTTTCTCGACGATCCGCACCACCTGCGCGCCGGCCCCGTCCAGGGTCGCCACACCGAACCGCGACGCGTCCGGGACCCGCTTGAGCAGCACCCGGGCGCCCCGGGGATCCGTCTCGAACGCGGCCACGTGAGCGACGAGGGAGTCCTCGAACACGTTGTCCCCGAGGATGGCGACCAGGGGACCGCCGTTCGCGAACGCCTCGGCCAGGGACAGGGCCTGGGCGATGCCGCCGGCCTCGTCCTGCACGCGGTAGCTGAAGTCCAGGCCCAGGTCCGATCCCGAGCCCAGCAGGCCCACCACGTCCCCCATGTGCTCCCGGCCCGTGACCACGAGGACCTCGCGGATGCCCGCCTCCCGGAGCTTGAGCACCGGGTGGTGGATCATCGGCATCCGGCCCACGGGGAGCAGGTGCTTGTTGGTGACCCGGGTCAGGGGCCAGAGGCGGGTTCCCGTCCCACCCGCGAGCACCACGCCTTTCACAGCGCCACCTCCTGGAACACCTCGATCATCGCGGACGCCGCATTCTCCCACGTGAAGCGCCGGGAAATCTCCCTGGATCGCCGCCCGAGAGCCGCGCGGGTCTCCGGCTCCCGCTGGAGCCGGGAGAGTCCCTCCACCCACGCGGCCGGCTCGTCCAGGGGCAGCAACATGCCGCCGGCCGTGGGTCCCTCGCGGAGGACCGGGATGTCGCTGCCCGCCGTCGGGGTTCCCATGCGGGCCGCCTCCACGGGGGGAAAGCCAAATCCCTCGTAGCGGGTCGGGAACACGACCGCGATGGCCCGCTGGTACAGGGCGGCCAGGACCGCGTCGGTGACCCGCCCGAGGGCGCGGATGTCGTCGGCCAGTCCCAGGCGGTCGGCCTGACGCCCCACCGGGTCGCCCCCCCATCCCCGAGCCCCCACCAGCAGGACCGGAGCCAGCGGGACCCCCTCCTGCCGTGCCCGCGCCCAGACGTCGACCAGCATCGAGAGGTTCTTCCTCGGCTCCAGGGTGCCGACGAAGAGGAAGTAGGGCCCGTCCGGTGGCAGGCCGGCCTCGGAGATGCGCCGCCGGGCCTCCCCGTCGTCCAGCGGCTCGAAGGCCGAGGAGACGCCCAGGGGAACGACCCGTGTGCGGCCCGCGGTGGACGGGAACAGCTCGGTCAGCTCGTCCCGGGTGAACCCCGAATCGGCCACGATCCGGTCCGCGCGGCGGATCGAGGATCCTCCCAGGGCGGTGAACACCACCCGGTTGGTTCGGCTCAGGGTCTCGGGGAACCGTCGCCAGGTCAGGTCGTGGTAGGTCAACACCACCGGGATCCGTCGGGGCAGAGCCACGGGGGCGATGTGCTGTGGGGCCCAGAACAGGTCCACGACGCCCGGGGCCCGCAGGTGACGCACGACCGCGCGGTTGAGCCACAGGGATCCGATCCGGGCCGTGCGCGAGGGCAGGTGGACGACCCGCGCCCCCGGCGGTGGCGCGTGGGCCGGTGGGCCTTGCTGGGGTGTGTAGAGCACCAGTTCCGGAGCGTTGGCACGCGCCGCGATGGCCCGGAGGAGGCTCGCCAGGTAGCGAGGAATCCCTCCGTTCTCGATCCACAGGGGGCGCGCATCCACGCCGATCCGGAGACGCCGGGTCATGTCCGGACTGTACCACCCCGCCCAGGGCTCCGACGGCGGGACACCACCACGAGCGCGAGGAGCGCGGCCAGCCATCCTCCGCGGCCGGCGTTCCCCATCCGGCACTCGCACCCCTGCCCGGAGAGGGTGACGCCCCCGTCGTCGTCCAGCGCGTCGTCGTCCCCGGCCGTGTCGTCGTCCCCGGGGCCGGTGGTGTCGTCGTCTCCGGTGGTGTCGTCGTCCCCGGTGGGGTCGTCGTCCCCCGTGGTGTCGTCGTCGTCGTCGTCCGCCGGCGGTTCGTCGGTGAACTCCCCGTCCTCGGTGAACAGGGCGTCGTCCAGGGCCCGGTAGTGGGCGCCGCCGGCGAGCACGACGTCCCAGGTACCGTCGGGCAGCGCCGCGCCGTCGAAGAGGGCGGTGATCAGGAGGCTGTCCTCGGTCTCCACGAGGGCGGGCCAGGCCACGTGCCCGGCCGGCCCCAGGAGGAGCAGGTCGGCCCCCCGCGGCAGGTGATCCCCCTGCAGGGAGACCCGGTGGATCCCCGGTCCGCCCGCGTCGGTGACGGTGCTCACCCCCTCCAGGGCGAAGGACGGGTCCCCGCCACCGACCACGGTCAGCCCGCGGGGCAGAGACACCTCTCCGCCGGGACCCTCGACCACGATCCACCACAGCCCCTCGCGGCTGTACTCCGGCTCCATGTCCGCCGGGTCGACCTCCACCAGCAGGTCGTCCCCGTCGCTGAACACGCCCAGAGCCCGTGGATCGGCGTCCCAGCGATGGAGATGGGCTGCGGCCGCCCACCCCCCCAGGCCGTCGCCGATCAGCCGGAGCTGAACCGCCGGTCCATCCAGGGCCAGGACGGAGGGAACGGCCTGCTCCAGGGCGACCCCGGGGACCTGGCGTTCGAGGGTCACGTCGAGGATCTCGAGCGCGCCGTCGGCCACGGCGCCCGAGACGGTCGAGGCCGCGTACCCCGGCGCCTCGACGAGGAGGTCGTGGGAGCCGGCGAACAACAGCTTGTGGTAGGCGCCGGTGTCCGGATCGGCGTACACGGGCCACCCGGACGGGAGGGACGTCAGCCGCGCCTCCACCGGGACGCCGCTGTCCGCGTCCGACACCGTCCCCGTGAATCCCGTCCGCGCTCCCTCGCCGAGGAAGAGCAGGCTGGCGTCCAGGTGCCAGTCCACGTAGGTCGGGATGTGCTCCTCGGGCGGCGCCTTGGTGGCGGTCAGCTCCAGGGTGTACTCCAGGCCCCCCCGCACCCCGTAGGCCCAGTCGTTGGAGTCCCCGTGGGTGACGTACCAGTCCGCGCCGTTGGTGGAGTAGAAGTCCGGCGCCGTGGTGGCCGCCTCGTAGAGCCCGCACATGTGGGCCAGCATGCCCTCGTCCGGGGAGTCCGAGGCCGTGTAGTTCCACAGGTAGTTACACAGCACCGCCCCCGAGTGATAGCTCACGGCGTGGGAGAAGCTGCGCCGGATCCCCTGGGCCCGCATGGCGTCCGTCTCCGGCTCGCTGAACGGCCCGGATCCCGACGCCCACTCCCACATGCTCCACTCGTAGGCGTAGTTGCGGTTCAGGTCCACGTCGTGGGCGTTGTAGCGGTCGAAGGACTCCAGCCCGTCCGGGTTGACCAGGGGGACCACCCAGACCTCGAAGTCCTCGAGGATGGCCGTGATCTCCGGGTCCGTTCCGTACCCCTCTACGAGGGCATGGACCACCTCCAGGGAGACCTCCATCGACGACCACTCGTCCCCGTGGTGGGCGCCGGACAGCCGCATCGCCGGCCGCGGCGACCGGGCCGCCACCCCCGCCCCCAGGATCACGCCCACGATCCGGCGCCCCTGCACGCTCTTGCCCACGTCCACCATCCGCACGAGGTCGGGGTGGTCCTCGGCGAGGGCCTCCAGCTCCTCCTCCACCGTCAGGCTGTCGTGGTAGTCGTCCCGGGTCGGTGGAGCGTCGTCGTGGTAGTCGTCCGCGAGGATCTCGTAGTCGATGCCCGACGCGTGGAGCTGCCACAGGTCGTCGGGGACCAGGTAGGCGTCGACGTGGCCCCGGACGCCCCCGACCAGCGACGCCCGCAGCTGGGCCAGCTCCCCGAGGGCGGCGTCGGAGGCGGGGACGCGGACGTGCATCATCGGCCGGGCCAGGGCGGGACCGGCGATCCCGATCGCCAGACAGAGGACCAGCAGTCCCCGGATCCGCGACAGCAGGGCGCCTGCCTGTGCCAGCTGCTCCCGCCGCAGCAGCAGGGCGACCAGCAGCACGACGATCCCGGCCTTGGCTCCCCAGCGGTGGATCGGCGACTCCACGTGGGAGGCGATCCAGATCGCGGCCGTCGACCCGAGGACGAGGGCAGCGACGATCCTCACCACCAGCGCCGTGGGCAGGATCGGGCGGGCAAACCGGCCGGCGACCACGTGGACCGCCGTCAGCAGGCCCCCGTAGGCCGCGAGGGTGGCCAGGGCGGCGCCCCAAGCCCCCCACAGGGGGATCCACCACAGGTTCAGCAGGATGTTGAGCGCGGCGGCGGAGACCGTCATCACCGGGATCAGGCCGTTGCGCTTGAGGTACATGAGCTGGTTCACGGGAACGACGTAGAGCATGTAGAGCGTGGTCCCGGCGCCGATGGGCGCGATCAGGGAGAGGGAGGCCCCGTAGCCGTCCGGGAGCACGGGGCGCAGGAGTTCGTCACCGAAGCTGGCCACGAGGAGACCCACCGCGGCGATGACCACCGCCACCCCGGCGGTGTGGATTCGCACCCGGCGCCAGATCTCCCCGCCCTCGGCTGTGCGGGGCCGGCCCACCGGGTGCCGCGCGTGGCTGAAGGGAGGTTCGCCATCGCGCGCCTCCACCTCGTCCAGCCGGGTCAGGTCCCGCAGGAGCTTGGGGTACCACGCCCGGTTGATCGCGTGGGCCAGCATGGGCGTGGCGGTCCCGATCTGGTAGGCCAGCGAGTACACCGCCACCGCCTCCAGCCCCAGGAAGTGCTCCAGCAGATAGCGGTCGGACGAGGCCAGGAACCAGTGGGCGAGCAGGTGGGGCACCAGCGGCAGGCCGAAGGCCAGCACCGCGGGCACCTGGCCCCCCTGGAATCCGACGGAGGCCATGCGCGCCGCCAGCACCAGGGCCACGGCGGCGACCGCTCCGATGCCGACGAGCTGCCCCCACAGGACATTCTCCAGCGATGCCTGGCCCGCCAGCAGCACGACGAGGATGCCCAGGGTGGGTGCGAGGGTGGTGCCCAGGGTGAGGGCCGACACGGCCCGGGTCTGGCGGCGCGCGAGGAGCACGCCCATGGGGATGGCCACCGCGGACGTGCACCACGCGATGACCACCGCGAGGCGGCCGTAGGGCCAGTGCGGCAGATCGATCCAGGTCCCGAAGACCTGGCCCCCCGCCAGATCGACCAGCGCGGCCAGGACGGCGGAGATCCCCGCCCACATCACCAGCAAGGTGAAGACGATCCGCCGGAACTCGGCGGCCGGACGGTCGAAGTACCACCGGGCGGAGACGCCGCCCATCCCCAGCTCGAACAGCACCGCCGCCAGCCCGATCAACGCCGTGAGCAGGCCCCAGGCGCCGTAGTCCCGCTGGAGCAGGATGTGCGCCAGCACGATGGTGATCCCGAAGCGGATGACGCGGCCGCCCACCTCGGTCGCGAGGTACGCGACCGCGGGCAGCCCGATGCCTTTGCCTTCGCTCACGGATTCACTCGATCGTCGTTTTGGGGACGGGACTTCGCGGCCCACCCGGCAGGCACCCAGTCGTGTGCCTGCGGCCCATCGTATAGCCCCGCGTGCCCCGTGCCAACGAGGCCCCGGGCTGCGCTTGTCCCGCGGGGGAGTCGGCTATACTGCCGGCTCACGTCCGGGAGACGCCCCCATGGGACGGGTCGCAGCACGAGCACGACTCCGCTGGAACGGTCTGCGCAAGCGCCTCTCGGACCGGCGGGACGCCCAACGCCAGCGCACCGCCCGGCGCGACTGGGTGCGCCGCCACCCCGACCTCCCCCCCATCGCCAACGTCCAGCTCCAGACCCACTCCCGGTGCAACGCGGATTGCGTGTTCTGCCCCTACGTGGAGAGCTGGCACGCGGCCCATCCGGGGCGGATGTCCGAGGAGCTGTTCCTCTCCATCCTCGACCAGCTACGTCCCTTCGCGCCCCTGATCGAGCTCGGCCGGATCAGCCCCTACCTGATGCAGGAGCCGCTGCTGGACCGGCGGATCTTCGACTGGATCGAGCGGATCTACGCGGCCTTCCCCGGCACGATGGTCGAGATATCCACCAACGGGGCCGCCCTGTCGCCCCGGGTGGTCGGGGAGCTGATCCGGGTGCTGGACGGGAGGCGGCACGAGATCTGGATCTCGCACCACGGCGTGGACGCCGACACCCTGGACCGGGTGATGCGCATCGATCACGGCAAGGCCACGGGCAACGTGGTCGAGTTGCTTCGCCGGGCCGAGGGGCGACTGCGGGTGCGGATCCAGGGCGCGGGTCGCTCCCTCGACGGCCGGATCCACCACTTCGGCGAGCGGGAGTACCGGCGGGTCTGGGCCGAGACCCTGGTCCGCGAACGGGTCAGCCTGAGGAACGTGTCGGTGACCACCTTCCGGTTCCACGACCGGGCCGGGGCGATCCGGCGCACCGACCGGGACGCCCACCTCAACAATCGGGGGATCGTGCGGCAGATCGACCGCGAACACCCCTTCCACTGCGAGCGGGTCGACCGCTGGCTGCACGTGATGTGGG
Organism: uncultured Rickettsiales bacterium; assembly: GCA_964542165.1. Classification (GTDB taxonomy): domain Bacteria; phylum Myxococcota_A; class UBA796; order UBA9615; family CAYRNR01; genus CAYTBN01. Next base: position 4,666 of record CAZITQ010000140.1, on the reverse strand, counting down.
ACGGGACCCTGAGGCTGTGCTGCATGGATTATCACGGGGAGGTGCCGCTGCCGAGCCTCGCCGAGACCGCCCTGACCGACGTCCTGCGCTCCCCGGCGTACCTGGACGTGGTGGGACAGGTCGGCGGTGCGCGGGAATCGGCCCCTGATTTCCTGTGCAAGCGGTGTACATCTCCAGGGGGATGAGGCGGAGTTCCGGATGCTGCGCACGGTCTACCGCGAAGGGAAGCAACGCTGGTTCCAGGCGCGGGAGCGCTCGTTCTTCCTGACCACCAAGCGCGGTCGCGAGTCCATGGCCGCCGTCCGCGCGGCCGCGAATTCGCAGCGCGGGCGGAGGTGCTTCCTGATCGGCAACGGGCGCAGCGTCCTGGACCAGGATCTGGAGCCCCTGCGCAACGAGCTGACGCTGGGTGTGAACCGCTTCTACCTCCTGGGTGAGACGACGGGGCTGTCGCCGGCCTGGTCGCTGATCGAGGACATCCGCGCGGACGAGGAGACGTTGACCCGGTCCCGCGACCTGCCCGGCACCCGCCTCGTCCTGCCCTGGGACTTCGCCCCCCGCGGCATCGACGGGGACAACGTGGTCTTCTGCCCCTTCCGCCGCTACTACCGGACCTTGCCTCGGGTCCGCTTCTCCCACGACGCGGAGCGCGCGATCTACTGGGGGGGGACGGTCGCGTACATGGCGCTGCAGTGGGCGGCCCACCTGGGGTGCTCGCCGATCTACGTGATCGGGATGGACCTGAACTGGAAGGTCCCCGACAGCGCCCGCCTCACCGACCGGGGCACGCTGATCCACCACGAGGCCGACGACAACCACTTCTCCCCCGACTATCTCAAGGGCAAGGAGTGGTTCCCGCCGGACATCGCGCTGATGCACAACGCCTGGCGCACCGCGTACCGGGCGCTGGAGGCCCGCGGAGTCCCCCTGTTCAACGCCACCGCCGGGGGCCAGCTGACCCACATGATCCCGCGCGTCGACTACGAGTCCCTGTTCCCCGGCTGATCCCCGTCCCGCGCGGCCGGCAGCGGCAGCGTGGTACGATCGCCGGCCACCAGCCCCCGGACTAGACCCATGTCGAAACCGCTCGCCTCGATCATCATCCGCGCCAAGAACGAGGAGGCGGACATCGGCGACGTGCTGGCAGGGGTGGCAGCCCAGACCCTGGCGGATCACGAGGTGGTGCTGGTGGACTCCGGCTCCACCGACCGGACCCTGGAGATCGCGCGGGGCTTCGACGTGCGCCTGGTGGAGATTCCCCCCGAGGACTTCACCTTCGGCTACGCCCTCAACGTGGGGGGCGAGGCTGCGCGGGGGCGATATCTGGTCTGCCTCTCCGCCCACAGCGTGCCCCTGGACGATCGCTGGCTGGAGCGCCTGATCGCCCCGATGGAGGAGCACCCGGACTGCGCCTGCACGTACGGCCGTCAGGTGGGCCGACCCGACGTCAACGCCTTCGAGGCCATCGCCCTGGAGGGGGCCTACGGCGGCGAGCCGCGGGTGCAATACGACGATCCGCTGTTCGCCAACGCCAACTCGGCGCTCCGGCGCGAGCTATGGCGCGAGCACCCCTTCGACGAGGTGGTGGCGGGCACCGAGGACTGGCTGTGGGCCGCCGTACAGCAGCGCGCCGGCCGCCACGTGCGCTACGTGCCCGACGCCGCGGTCTGGCACTACCACGACGAGGCGCTGCGTCCCCTGATCCGCCGCAAGTTCAAGGAGGCCCGGGCCGCCGGGAGCCTGCTCCCCCCCAGGGGACTGCGCTTCTCCCGCGCCGCCGCGCTGCCCGTGCAGCTGGCCATTCCCCTGCTCACGCTCGAACGCATCCTCAAACGCCGCATCCACCCGGCCCAGTTCCCGCGGGGCCTCGCGTGGTACTACGCCAGCTGGTGGGCCTACTTCCTCGCGTACCAGGCCCGGGACCTGGAGCGGGTCATGGGCCGGGACCGCGGGAAGTGACGCGCCGAGGTTCGGGGATCACCGCACCTCGTCCCCGGTCAGCTGCTTCGGTTTCTCCTTGTTGCTGGACACGAAGACCGCGGGGACACCGTCCCCATCGGTGTCGCAGGTGGCGCGGGCCTCGAAGTCGCGGGTCCCCTCCGGTCCGGTCTGGGTGACGGTGACCTCGTAGGAGCAGCAGACGCGGCCGTCGGGCTCCCAGCCCAGGTGGGCGAAGGTCTGGACCGTTCCGCTGTACTTGAATCCGCTCGACGCCTCGGCGTTCCACTCCATCTGGCCCAGGCGGGTCGCGTCGCGACAGGCCTCCGGCCACGGAACGGCGCGGCCGGCCGGTATCTCGGCAGGACAGCGTTCCACGGGCAGCATCACGTCGAACTCGGCATCGAAGGCCTTCATCGCCGTGCGGATCGCGTCCACGTTGTTCATCGCCTGGCGCCGGAACAGGGCGCAGCTGTCCTGGAGTTCGTCGCGGATGGCCTCGAACTCGGCCAGCAGGGCGCCGTTGTCGGGCACATCGATGCCATTGTCGCCCTGCCGCTCGAGTCGTCGCATCTGGTAAATCAACGAGTCGGCACGCTCCAGGTAGACCACCCGGTGGACCCCCGGCGTGGGCTGCACGACCATCGCGCCACAGATTCCACCCCGGCAGCGGTAGGGCACCGCCACCATGGTCGTCTCCAACAGCACGCTCCACCGGACGTGGCGCCGCTGGAGTTCGGACTCGAAGGGGTCTTGCGCGATGCGGTCGGTCTGCCGCGTCAGCTGCGCCATCCGCTCGGCCTCCAGAGCATCGCGCTGTGCTTCGTCGAATCGTGGTGTCAGCCCCACCCGCAACGCCTGGACTTCCAGCGGAACCTGCGGAAGGAGCTCAGGGTGATCCGCGAGCTCCCGAAGCTGTTCGAGGGTTCCAGGTTCCGTACAGGCCTCGATCGCGTCCTCCCGCGTCTCGCCGCGCGGCTCGGTCATCTCCAGACAGGCGGGCTCCCAGGTCCAGGCCGCCAGGTCGCAGGGGCCCGCCCCTTCGACGAGGCAAGCCAGCAGCGAGCGGACTCTCCCCTCGAGTTCCAGGTCCTCCGCGGCAGGGGTCTGTGCGGCGGTGGGTACGGCAGTGGCGAGGCCGACAACCAGGGCGATGGGGGCAAGGATGCGGCGAGTGGACACGGGAACGCCTCGTTCCGACCGGCAGGGGGACAGGGACATGGCGGTCAGCCCGCCGGTTTCGCGGCGGGCTCCGGTGGCACCTCGATGAGCTCCGGGAAGCTGGCGCCGATGCGACGGGCGACCTGCTCCTGGCCGAGCCAGTTGAGGTGCTCCGGGTCGTGGGGGTTGCGCCACCACTGTCGAAGCGGTTCGGGCAGGGTGATGGGGGTCGGTGGCTTCGAACCGGAGCGGGACAGTTCCGGGTAGAGCGGCCGGGAGGGGTCGGGGGTCTCGAGCCGCGGCAGGTACCAGGTGCGCAGCTGCGGATGCTGGTCGGCCATCCGGCTGAGCAGGAGGGCCGCGGTGGTCGTGGTCGCGTCGGGGTTCTCGAGGATGGTGACCTGGCCGGTTCGGCGGGCCAGGTACCTGTGCAGGGCGCGGAAGGCGACCGATCTTTCCCAGAGCGCCTCGTGCTCGAGGGGCGGATACAGCTCCACGTGGTGTGGCGGCTCCACCAGGACGATCCCCTCCGCCGTCTCCTCGCCGGTCCGGAGGCGGCGCTCGGTCAGGGCGTTGGGGCACAGGAGCAGCGCGAGGGCGTCCGGGGACAGCCGCGGCGCCAACGCGGCCAGCGCCCGCTCGTAGTCCGCGGGGTGATACCCGTCCTCGGCAAAGACGCAGATCCGGGCCCCCGGACGCAGCCAGGCGGCGAGCCAGCCCGGCCAGCTGAGCTCCGGAGCGTTGTCCTTGTAGCCGGTGCTCCTCGGTACACTGCCGACCATCCGCGTCGTGCTGTCCCCCAGCACGAGCAGGGTCCGGTCGGAGGACTCCCAGTCGCAGCGGCCCCAGCGGGTGGTGAATCCCCGGTCGTCGAGCTGGAAATCCCGCGGCACGTACTCGACCCCGAGGGTCCGGGCGTGATCTCCGTAGCGGGCGGTGAGCTCCGGATCGATGAGGGTCAGGCGGGCGGCCTGGCGGTCCAGGTCCCTGAATCGCGCGATCCCCTCCGCGCCGAGGAGGAGCAGGGGCAGGGCCAGCACGACCCCAGCCACCCGAAAAGCCCAACGGATTCGACGTCCCTTCGCCACTGCCTACGCGCCCTCCCGGCTGCCCGACTCCCCGTGGCCCGAGCCCATTTTGCGCCAATTCCCCGTGTGCGACCAGCACGGCCACGAGCCGCGGAGCGATGGATCAGAACCGGATCGACACGTTGTTCTCGTACGCGTACCGGATGTCCTCGCTCATCGCATGCGCCTGCTCGTAGCCGATGCGGAAGATCTCCGCGCCGCGGTGGAACTCGTGGACCTCGAATCCCTCCAGCTGCAGATCGAAGAGGAAGTCGGCCTGAACGGCTCGATCGCGGCCGTTCTGGGACATCATGCTGGTCACTGCGCGGGAGAGATCGTCGATCCGTTCCAGCATGCCGAAGATCGGGAGCTTTCTGGCGGGCGGCCGGTTGCCGAACGGAAGGCTCGCGCCCTCCGGGTTGGGTGGCACGGGTATGGAGGTATGGAGGTATGGTGCCATGCATTTCGTGTTTCGCCTTTGACGGCCTCCGGTCAGCCGA
>CAZITQ010000139.1:25586-25913 GCA_964542165.1 uncultured Rickettsiales bacterium | reverse complement strand
ACTTTTCGTGTAGAATGGAGTCAGTTGAGTCGGGCATGGAGGCCTGGGGGGCGATGGCCCGGGCCGGCGTGCGTCCGATCCTGGGAGCGGAGGTGGACGCCGCGGACGGACGCGCGATCCTGCTCGCCCGCGACGTCCGGGGGTACCGCTCGCTGTGTGCCGCCGTCAGCGCCACCGCACTCGACCCCGACGCGTCGCTGTCGGAGCTCCTGGAGCTGCGGTCCCGGGGGCTGTTCGTCCTCGTTCGGGACGCCGAGCTGCTCCGGGCCCTGGTCACCTCCATCCCCCGCCGCCCGCGGCGGCGCGCCGGCCGCGGCCGGGGCGCCC
>CAZITQ010000139.1:0-25576 GCA_964542165.1 uncultured Rickettsiales bacterium | reverse complement strand
GGTGGCGGGGGCGGCGGTGGGGGGGGGGGCGGGGGCCCCCTCCTCCCCCGGGCGCGGGGGGGGGATCCGGGTCCGGGAGGGGGACGAAGCCGGGGTCCTGGCGCCCCTGGGCCACGAGCTGCGGCTTCGTCCCGTCGCGGTGGGAGACGTGCACTTCGCGTCGCCGGGTGCCCGCCAGCTGCACCGAGCCCTGCGAGCCGTGGCCCACGGTCAGACCCTGCTGGCCGATCCCCGGCGCAAGCTCGCCCCGGCCACCGCCTGGATGGCCGGCGAGGCGGAGATGCGTCGTCGCTTCGCAGCGGTCCCCGAGGCCCTCGACGAGGCCCGCGCGCTGGCCCACCGCTGCCGTTTCGACCTGCCCCGCGACCTGGGCTTCGGCCGGCGCCGCTTCCCGACGCCGCCGGGGGCCGTGTCCGGACCCCCGCACCGTGTCCTGCAACAGCTGTGTGCGAGGGAACTCGGTCGACGGATCCCCCGGGTGACACCCCGCCACCACCGCCGGCTCGCGCGCGAGCTGAGGGTGATCGCCCGGCTGGGATTCGCCCCCTACTTCCTCGTCCTCGCCGATCTCGTGGCCTTCTGCCGGCGCCGCGGCATCGCGCACTGGGGACGGGGCTCGGCGGCCGGTTCCCTGGTCGCCCACACCCTGGGCCTGACGCCCGTGGACCCCCTGGCCCACGGGTTGCTGTTCGAGCGATTCCTGAACCCGTCCCGCCGGGACCTGCCGGACGTGGACCTGGACCTGGACTGGAGGTACCGGGACGAGGCCATCGAGCACCTGGCCCGGCGGCATGGAGCCGACCGGGTGGCCAGGCTGGGAACCCACGTGACGTTCGGTCCCCGGGGCGCCGTGAGGGAGCTGGGCAAGGTCGCCGGTGTCCCCGACGCGGTGCTGGGCCGGCTCACCCGGGCGATGCCGCCGTCGGCGCGACCCCTCTCGCCGGCCGCGCTGCGGCGAGCCGCGGAGGTCGCCGGTGTTCCCCTGGACGGGCCTCCACTGGCGTGGGTGCTGGACGCCGCTGCCGTTCTCCAGGGGTTCCCCCACCATCGGGGTCTTCACCCCACGGGCGTCGTGGTGGCCCCCCGACCCCTCGCGGACTGGATCCCCCTCGCCCGGTCTGCCCAGGGGCACTTGACGACCCAGTGGGCCATGGGTGCGGTGGAGCGGGCGGGGCTGGTCAAGCTGGACCTGCTGGGGAACCGGGCGCTCGCGGCCATCGAGGTCGCCTCGGACGCCGCCGTCCGCGCGGGCTCCCCCGATCCGAGGAAGGCCGACCCCCTCACGGACACGGCCGCCCTGGAGCTCGTCCAGCGGGGGGAGACCATGGCTTGCTTTCACGTCGAGTCCCCGGCCATCCGCGGCCTGCTGAAGCGGATGGCGCCCCGTGACTTCGACGAGCTGGTGACCGCGAGCTCCGTCGTCCGGCCGGGGGTGGCGAGCTCGGGCATGCTGGACGAGTTCCTCGCCCGCCGGGCGGGGGAGGGACGACCCTCCGTCCATCCGTCCGTGGACGAGGTGCTGGCCGGCACCCACGGGGTGATGGTCCACCAGGAGGATGTGATGCGGGTGGCCCACCGCCTCGCGGGGATGAGCCTCGCCGAGGCCGACGAGCTCCGCCGCGCCCTCACCCGCCGGGCCCACCGCCACCGGCTGCCGGCCATCCGCAGGCGGTTCCTCCGCGGTTGCCGGGAACGCGGCTTGCCCCGCGGTGTCGCTCGGGAGCTGTGGCGGCAGGTGGCCTCCTTCGCCGGGTACGCGTTCTGCAAGGCCCACTCGGCAGCCTTCGCGGCGCTGAGCTACCGCGCGGCCTATCTTCGAGCCCATCACCCTGCCCAGTGGATGGCCGCCGTGTTGAGTCAGCGCGGCGGGTACTACGGACCCGCGGCCTACGTGTCCGAGTGCCGGCGGATGGGGCTGCGGCTCGCGGCTCCCTGCGTGAATCGCAGCCGGGTCGAGTTCACGGCCGAACCCGCTTCGGTCCGGGTCGGACTGATGCAGGTCCGCGGGTTGCGGGCCGCCGTGGCCGAGGGCCTGGTCGAGGAGCGGGAACGCGGCGGGACCTTCCAGGATCTCGACGACCTGGTCGCCCGCCTACCCGGCCTGCGAGCGCGCGAGATCGAGACGCTCATCCGTTGCGGCGCCCTGGACGGCTGCGATGGGGGGAGATCCAGGGAGGAGTTGCTGTGGGAGGCAGGCGGTGCGAGCCCGGGCCCGGCAGCACTCCACCCGCCACGCCCAGCGGGGCCGGGGGTCCTGATCGCCGAGATCGAGACCCTGGGCATCGCCCTGAGTGGCCACCCCCTGGACCTCTTCCTCCCGCTGCAGCGCGGCCCCCGCGTTCTCGCCTCCGACCTGGGTCGCTTCGCGGGAAGACGGGTCCGCCTGGCAGCCTGGCGCGTGGCCCACAAGCCGCTGGAGACCCGGGGTCGGCGCATCATGGAGTTGCTGAGCTTCGAGGACGAGACCTCCCTGTACGAGGCCGCGGTCTACCCCGACCTCCACGCCCGCGTCGCTCCGGTGCTGCAAGAGCCCGGGCCCTTTTGGGTCCGGGGCCGGGTGTGCGAGGATCGCCGGGATCCCCTCGTCCGGGTCGAGGGCATCGAGCCGATGGAGGTGCCGGATGCGGTTTCGAATCCGTCTGTTGACCGGCGCGCTCGGCGTCCTGGCCCTGCTGGGCCTGGTCCTCGTGGCCTGCCCCAGCGACTGGCCGGTGGATGACGACGACAGCGCGGAGATGGACGACGACGACACCGGCTCAGCCGGGGACGACGACACCTTCGCCGACGGCGACTGATCTCGATCAGCCCGCTCCACCGGCGCGCCGCCGGTCGCGACGCACCAGGGCGACGTAGGCCAGCCCCCCGGAGACCAGGGCGAGGCCTCCGCCCACGACCAGCGCGCCCACCAGGATCGTCAGAAAGAACGTCCCGATCGCGTCCGCCAGCTCCAGATTCCGCAGCTCGGACAGCGTCAACGAGGCGAAGTGGCCCGTGCGCAGCAGCGTACCCACCTGGATCTCGGCGAAGATCAGGAAGGGGGCGAACAGGGGATTGGAGATGTTGGTGGTCAGCGCCGCGACCAGCTTGTTCAGCCGCAGGGCGGCCGCGGCCGCGATGCTGATCAGCAGGTGGGGGTAGATCGGGAGGCTGCCGATGAAAACCCCCAGGCCGACGGCGACCGCGAGCTTCCCCGGGGACGCGTGTTCCCGTTTGAGCGCCCGCCACAGGATCCGGCCGGCGGTCAGCGGGTTGAGGGACGACCCCTCCGCGCGCAGCTCGTCGCGCGCGCGGCGGATCTGATCTCCGAGGCCTTCGCTCATCGCGCTCGGTCCCTACCAGACCGGTCGCAGGGGCGCAACCGGCGTGGTAGCTTCGGGGCGTGTCGGACGACCCCACCCCCGACCGCCGCGAGGCGGGGCCCTTCTGCGTCGTCATCCCCGCCTTCCAGGCGGCGGACACGATCGGGAGCGTGGTCCGACGGGCCCTGCCCCACGTGAGCGACGTGATCGTGGTCAACGACGGCTCCGTCGACGGCACCGGAGACGCGGCGCGCGAGGCCCGGGCCCAGGTGGTCGACCACCCGGTCAACCTGGGCAAGGGACCCGCGCTGAGGACCGGGCTCCGGCATGCCTACCGCCGGGGGTACCGCGACGCGGTCACCCTCGACGCGGACGGACAGCACGACCCGGACGACATCCCGGCCCTGCTCGAGGCGGCCCGCGGGACCCCGGGGGCCCTGATCCTCGGGGCTCGGGACATGGGCGGCAGCGCCGTGCCGAAGTCCAGCCGGTTCGGGCGCTGGTTCACCAACCTGTGGGTACGCATCGACGGTGGCGGGGTCGTGGGGGACGCCCAGAGCGGGTTCCGCTGCTACCCCATCCCCGAGACCCTCGCGCTCCGGCTCCAGGGCGGACGCTTCGAGTTCGAGATGGAGGTCATCCTGCGCTCCGCGTGGGCCGGAATCCCGGTGGCGTCGGTGCCGGTGTCGGTGCACTACGACGAACCGGGGCGCCGGGTCAGCCACTTACACCCACTGGTGGACAACACGCGGATCTCCCTGCTGTTCGCCTACCTCTTCGTCGCCCGCTGGATCCCCCACCTGAGGCGCCCCGGACCCGCGTTGCCCTGGCCCCCCGAGGACAACCGCCCGGGCGAACCCTGACCGAATCGGTGCGTATGGGCTAGGATCCAGCGCACGGGGTGGATATGACGACGGCACCGCGATTCGACCTTGACGCCTGGACCCTCGAGCTGGCCGGGGCTACCGACGACGCCCTCCACGCTCTGGCCCGACGCATCGACCGGGTGGACCTGTACACCTACGGGCACTCGGAGAGGGTCTGCCAGTACGCCTTGGCCCTGGGGCGGGAGATGGGGCTCCTCGACGGCGAGCTGGATCTTCTGCGCCGCGCCGCCCTGGTCCACGATCTGGGCAAGGTGGAGGTGCCGCCAGAGATCCTCAAGAAGCCGGGCAAGCTCACGGACGAGGAGTACGAGATCATCAAGCGCCATCCGGGGCGGGCCTTCGACGTGCTCTCCCGCATGAGCGCGTTCGACGATGTGGCCCTCGTCGCCCGTCATCATCACGAACGTTTCGATGGCCGCGGGTACCCGGACGGCCTGGCGGGGGAGCAGATCCCCCTGCTCTCGCGGATCCTGGCGGTCTGCGACGCCTACGACGCCATGGCCAGCACGCGGCCCTACCGGCGGGCCCTGGAGGTGGGGGAGGCCCTGGACCGCATCCGGGCCGCGGCGGGCGAGCAGCTCGATCCGCTGTGCGCGGCCAGCTTCGTCAAGATCATCCGCGACCGCCACCTCCTGAGGGCCGGTCAGATCGGCGCATCGACCCTGTTCGCCGAGCTGTCGATCCGCGACTACGAGACGTCGGTCCGCGGCTTCCTGAGCCGCCACAAGGAGGCGAGCCTGGGGGGAATCGCCGATCTCCTGCTGCTGGACTACCCGGAGCTGGGCAGCGAGCAGGCCGAGAAGATCGCACTGGCGGTGATCCAGCCCGGCGAGGTCCACGACGACCTGTACAGCGACGATGTGGACCGCCGCAAGGAGGACGAGATCCTGGTGCGCTTCCCCGCGCGGATCGACGCCGACGTGCGATCAGTGGTCTCCTTCGAGGGCGTCCTGTTCTGCGTGCTGGACATCGCCGAGCTGTCGGACGGGCGCTTCGCCTACCTGCTGAAACGCTGAGGGTCGTCGCGGCGGATCAGAACAGCCGGAAGCGGTAGGGTTCGACCGGCGATCCGGCGCGGGCCAGTCCGCCTGGGCCGGCGACCTCGATGAAGTACTCCACCTCGGTGGCGCTCTGGTCGAGCCAGACCCCCGCCGGGATCACCACCGTGAGGTTGCCGCCCTCGCCGCCGTCGATCTTGCGGGTCTCCCACGAGCCCCCGGGGACGCCCCGGAACCAGACCGTGGACCGGTAGCTGCCGGCGGGATCCACACCCACGGTGAAGCGGATGTCCTTGCCGCGGATGCCCCGTGTCACCGGCGAGTGCTGCAGTCTCGGTGGGCCCTGTTCCTCGGTCGGCTCGGGGGGTGGTGGTGCGACCTCCTCCGATGCGGGGGGCGGGGGGGGCACGCTGTCGGCCGGTGCGTCGCCGACGTCGTCGGTCGGCGGCAGGTTCTCGACGTGTCCGGGCTCCCCTGGAACGGCGCTATGGGCGGGCTCCGGGACGTCGGGGACCGGGCCCGGATCGGCGTCGGTGACGACGGGGGTGACCGGCTCCGCCGGGAGGGTCGTCCCCTCCGGCGGTGGGGCCGCCTCGACCGGGGCGTCCGAGACCTCGTCCGGGTCGCCGGGGGAGGTCCGCAGGCGCGGGAGCACGATCAGGACCACCAGCGCGGTCACGGCCAGGATGGCCACCAGCCAGGGCAGGAGCGGGCGGCGCGGCGGAGGGATCGCAGCCGGTTCCGGGGCGGCCTCCGCGTCCGCGGACGTGACCGGTGGGACGACCTCGCTCGCCGAGGACCCGTCCCCGAGGACCCGCTGGTCCTCCGCCGCGTCCGCATCCGCCATCACCTGCTCCAGGTCGGTGACGCGGTCGTCCTGGGGCTCCCCGAAGCCCACCAGCTGGATCGAGACGCTCTCCTCCTCGTCGTCCACCAGCGTGGCCCAGAACTTGGCGATCGGACGGTTCCACATCGACGCCTGCTGGATCTCGAGGAACCCGTAGCACTCCACGGCCAGGTTGGAGATCAGCTCCTCGCCGAAGGGGGGCGGCTCCACGTCCTTGAGGGCCTCGACCAGGGCTCCGCCGTGGGGGATCCGGCTGGCCGGATCCGGCAGCAGGCAACCCTCGAGCACCGAGACCAGCTCGGGGAACTGGGATCGGGCCGTGAGCAGGGCCGAGCTGGCGTCCGCGTGACGCACGCGGTCCACGATGCGGCTGACGGTGTCCTCGCGGAACACCGGGGCCCCGTTGATCATCTCCAGCACGGTGACGCCGAACGAGAAGACGTCCGACGCCTGGGTCAGCGGCTCTCCCCGGGCCTGCTCGGGGGACATGTACAGGGGGGAGCCCCGCAGCCCCTCGGTCTCGTCCGGCTCGTAGAAATCGGCGGCGAAACGAACGATGCCGTAGTCGGTGATCTTGGCCAGACCGTGGGGCGACAGCAGGATGTTGCCGGGCTTGAAGTCCCGGTGGATCGCCTGGATCGGCTTGCCGTCGTGGGTCGCCTCGTGCAGCGACTTCAGCCCCCGTGCGAGCTGCATCGCCAGGGTCACGATCAGGTCATCGGTCAGCGGCGGCAGGGTCTCGGGCACCAACTGCATCAGCTGACCCAGGTCGGGGCCGTCCACGAGCTCCATGGCGATGTAGAGCCGGTCACCCACCCGGCCGCACTCGTAGAACTCCACCAGGTTGGGGTGGCGGATGCTCGCGCCCAGGCGCGCCTCGTTGAGGAAGTCGGCCGAGACCTGCTCGTCGGTGCGATGCAGGCGATGACGCAGCACCTTGAGCGCCACCTGCTTGCGGAAGCCGTACTGTCCCTGGAGCTGGGCCCGGAACACCGACGAGAAGCTGCCCCGCCCGATCAGGCTCTGGATGGCATAGGTGCCGAACAGCTCCGGCGCGCCGGTGAGGCTGTCGCCGCCGGTGATTCCGCTACCCATGGCCGACAAGTGTACCGCGCCCACGGAAAACGATCCGCGCGGTAACATGGGAAGTTCGGCGGTTTGGAGTGGACGGTATGGTCGGGCGGATCGCTCTCTTCTGCCTCGCGCTCGCCCTGGCGGCGCCCGCGCTGGCACAGCAGCCGACGGATCCGGTCACCCCGGACGGGGAGGGCGCGTTCTTCGCCGCCCTGGACCTCAAGGAGGCCGGGGACTGCGAGGGCGCCATCGCCCGCTTCGAGCTGGCCCTGTCGCGGGATCCCGGCCTGATCCAATCCCATCTGTACATCGCCGAGTGCTGCGTGACCCTGGGCCTGCGCGAGCGCGCGGTCGCCGAGGTGCAGGCCTATCTGGCGGCGGGGGAGCCTGCGGTGGAGACCGAGCGGGCCCGGGGGATCCTGGGGGACGCGGGGGTGGACCCGGATGCCTTCCTGCCGCCCGAGGGCAGTGAAAAGGCCACGGGACGGTGGACGCCCCTGCGGCTGGAGCTGGGTGGCGGGGTCGCCCACTTCGACAATGCGGCGGCCCTCACCGCGGCCGGCCCCACCCTCTCGGTGCGTCTGCTGCCCCTGCGATTCCTGGAGATCGGCGTCCGTGCGCGCATGGGCTTCGGCCCCCATCCCGACCTCGAGGGAAGCGTTCAGGTGCCGGAGTTCCACGGCGGGATCGCGGCGTCGATCCCCCTGGGGGCCATTCGAATCGTGGCCGGTCCGATGGCCGCGACGGGGATCAGTCGCTACGGGGGCGAGACGCGGATGGACGTGGGCGTCCTGGGCGAGGCCGGCGTGCGCATCGCCCTGGGGGACACACGGCTGGTGTTCGGCGCGACGTTCCTGGGCGGCTGGCTGGTGCGGCCGGTCCTCGGGGGCGAACTGACCCTGGGCCTTCAGCTGGGCCCGAAGGAGAGGTGAGATGGACAGCCCTCGTCTTCCCCTCCCGTCGAGTGCGATCGCCCCGGGGCTGTTGCTCCTGGGCCTGGCGGTGCTGGGATGTGGCGATCGGGACGGCGAGGACTGGATCGGCGTGTGGAGCGGGGGCGATCCCACCGCGGACGACGACGCCCCGGGAGACGACGACAGCACCGGGGACGACGACACATCGGGGGACGACGACACGTCGAGCGACGACGACACGTCCGGCGACGACGACACCACCGCGAACGATCTGGACGGCGACGGGTGGAGCGTGGAGGACGGGGATTGTGACGACGGCGACCCCGCCGTGCATCCCGACGCCGACGAGCAGTGCAACGGCGTCGACGACGACTGTGACGGCGCCGTCCCCGACGACGAGACCGACGGGGACGGGGACGGACAGCGGGGATGCGACGGGGATTGCGACGACGCGGATCCCGACACCCACACCGGGGCCAGCGAGCTGTGCGACGGCCTGGACAACGACTGTGATGGCAGCGTGCCCGCGGACGAGACCGACGGCGACGGGGACGGCGTCAGCGCCTGTGAGGGGGATTGCGACGACGCGGACGCGACCTCCTACCCGGCGGCCACCGAGCTGTGCGACGGCGTGGACAACGACTGCGACGGAACGGTGCCGGAGGACGAGGTCGACGGGGACGGGGACGGCCACCTGGCCTGTGCCGAGTGCGACGACGGCGATCCGGCGGCTCACCCCGGCGCGCAGGAGGGCTGTAACGGGATCGACGACGACTGCGACGGGATGGTGCCCCTGGACGAGGTCGACGACGATGGGGATGGCCAGCGGGTCTGCGCCGGGGATTGCGACGACACCGAGCCGGCCGTGGGCCAGGGATTCGCGGAGCTCTGCGACGGTCTGGACAACGACTGCGATGGAGCCGTGCCCGGGGACGAGACCGACGGCGACCTGGACGGGGTGAGCGCCTGCGGATGGCCGGGCGGCGTCCCCGACTGTGACGACGGCGATCCCCTGCTCAATCCCCTGGATCTGGACGGGGACGGGTTCTCGACCTGCGATGACGACTGCGACGACGGGGACGCCCTGCTGTCCCCCGAAGACGCGGACGGTGACCTGCACTCCACCTGCGACGGGGACTGCGACGACGACCAGGGCAGCGTCTACCCCGGAGCCCCGGAGCTGTGCGGATACGGGGTCGACAACGACTGTGACCTCGAGGTGGACGAGGACTGCGACTGCCCGCTGTACGTGGACGCCGCCTCCCTGCCCGGCTCCCAGCCGGGGAGCTGGGAGGAGCCCTTCGACAGCATCGCCACGGCCATCGAAGCCGTCGGCCCTGCGTGCCAGGAGATCCACGTGCTACCGGGCACGTACACCGACGCCCTGTCCCTCACCGGAGAACCCCTGATCCTCCGGTCCATCGCGGGACCCCTGCTGACCGAGATCCGACGGGCGCTCTTCGATCCCTGCCTGGTCCTCGAGGACGTGGACCTGATCCTGGACGGATTCACCGTCCGGCTGGGGAGGGGCGCCACGGGGGGAGGGCTGCAGCTGGTGGGCGGGTCGGCGGAGATCGTCCGCTGCGTGATCGAGGACAACGAATGCTCCACCGACGGCCTCGGGGCCGGCATCTACGCCCGGGACGTGGATCCGCTCTGGATCCACCAGACCGTGGTGCAGGACAACGTCTGCGACGTGGGCGGGACCCCCGACGGTTCCGACGGCGGAGGCCTGTGGGCCGAGACCTCGGTGGTCACCCTCGAGGACAGCGACTGGATCGGGAACCAGGCCGGCGACGGCGGCGGGATCGCCCTGGACACCTGCACCGGGGTGGTGCAACGAAACCTGATCGCCCTCAACGAGGTGGACGACGCCACCCCCGGTGCCGGGTTGCTCCACGGAGGTGGCGGGCTGCTGGTGATCGGGCCAGATCTGGAGATCTACAACAACCTCGTGGTGGGCAACGTCTCCGACGACCGCGGAGGTGGTCTGTTGCTGCGGGACACGGCGTTCGCGGTCACCGCGGGCTACAACACCGTGGCCTACAACAACTCGCTGATCGGCGGCGGCGGGATCCACGCCGATCTGGACGGTGGAGTCCTGCTCGACGGCAGCATCGTCGCGTTCAATCACGGAGAGTCGGGCGTCGGCGCCGACTTGCCCGCGGACCAGCCCGACGCCGCCTACTGCGACGTGTACGGCAACCTCCCCCTCGACTACGGTCCCCTCCTGCTGGATCCGGTCGGCAACGACGGAAACCTGGCCGAGGACCCCCTCTTCGTCTCCTACACCGCCGACGACGACCCATACTCGGACGACCTCCACCTCCAGCCCGGATCGCCGTGTATCGACTCCGCCGACCCGAACGACTCGGATCCGGACGGCAGCGACTCGGACATGGGGGCGTACGGGGGGCCGCTGGGGACCTGGCCGTGACGACTCGGACATCAGTCGGCCCGCGGCGCCCCCGACCAAGAATCAACGAAACCTCCACCTGGTAACATCGCTGCGGAAGATCCATGGCCCTCGTTGAATGCGAGCAGTGCGGAGCCCGATACCGGGTCGCCGACGACAAGACCCGAGACCGGCTTGTGCGATCGCGTTGCAAGCGTTGCGGGAACGCCCTGCCGTCGGACAGGGATGGTCGGGGGCTGTCAGACGCCGTGGGCGCCGGCCAGGAGCCCGACAGCCCGAACGGGACCGGGCACGTATGGAGCGAGGGATTGCACTCGAAGGAGCAGGCCCCTGGGATCGGCGGCGGTCCGCCGCCCCATCCCCTGACCGTTTGGGGCGAGGAGCACCGCTCCACCGAAAGACCTCCGGATCCATCGGCGGTCCCCATCTCCGTACGCAAGCCGGTTGGCTCCGAGGCCGATGGCATGCAATTCGGGGTGGAGAGTCTGCCATTGGCGGACGACGAAGACGACGTTTCGTTGCCCGATCCGACCGATCCCGCGACCCAGTCCCCCGGACCTGGCGCGGGGGGGAGCGGCTCGGGCTCGAAGGGCCCCGTTCTCTTCTCGCTGGCGAATCTTCAGCGCCCGGCGCACGACTCCGCGAGCCCAACGGGGATGGCGGAGCTTGCGGACCTCACGCCGCCGAGACTCTTCGTGGATGTCCGGCGGCAGGGCCGGCTCCTCGGCACACAGTCGTTCGAGCGGTCACCCGTGAGGATCGGAGCGCTGTCATCCTCTGACCTGTGCATCCAGAACGATCCCCACGTCTCCAAGATGCACGCGGTCCTGGAGCATGGCGACGGCGGGCGCTGGACAGTACTGGACCTCGGCTCGAAGACCGGTATCCAGCTGAACGGCGAGTTGGCCTCCCGCCAAGCGCTGAGATCGGGCGACATCCTGCGACTGGGCTCCACGGAGCTGGTCTGTACGTTGGAGGGCAGTGAGCTATCAGACGGCGTCGATGGGGTGAGGTCACCACGAGATCGCGCGGCCGGATCGCGTTCGGAACCCAGGCTACCCAGCGGCCGCGTCGCCGTGTGCTCCGAGGGTCGAACCATAGGTGTGCATCCGTTCGACGATGCCGTCCATATCGGTAGTTTTCGGACGTGTGATATCCGCCTCGAGGGCGAGGGGATCGACATCCTTCAGGCAAGCCTGTATCTAGAGGGGCTCGAGGCGGCTTTGCTCACCCACAGGGGAACTGCATCGGTGACGCGGGTGAACGGCGATCCGGTCGAGGCTGCGACGCTTGGCCCAGGCGATATCGTCGAGATTGGACGCTACAGGCTGGTGGTCGTGTTCGACGCGACCGAGTGGTTCGCCGTCAAGGACGGGGAGCAGACCGGCCCGTGGTCACTGGATCGGTTGCTCCTGGCTCTCCGGACATCGGAGATCGATCGGCGCACGTTCGTCTGGCACAGCGGTGCGGAGGAATGGCGCAGAGTCGAGGAACTGGAGGCGATCTCGGCATTCCAAGACGCGACAGCGATCGCAACCGCCTCTCCTGATGCGAACGATCGGCCAGCGGTCGCACAGGAAACGGAAGTCATGGAGGTGTTCATTTCGTTCAAGAACACCGATGCGGAGGGCAAGGCCACCCGGGACAGCGAGCTTGCCCGGGAGATCTGCACGCTCCTTACCGATAGGGGGATCGGCGTGTTCATGAGCTCGGTCACTCTTCAGCAACTTGGGGAATCCGACTACGCTGCAGCCATCGACGAAGCCATCGACGCGGCGAAGGTGATGGTCGTCGTGCTCTGCAGGGCCGAGTACGCGAGCGCGAAGTGGGTCAAGTACGAGTGGCGCAGCTTCTTCAGCGAGATGCTCGAGGGCCGCAAACCGGGCGGTCAGCTGTTTTCCTACGTGGACGACGTGGATCTGAAGTTAGTGCCGGTGGCGTTGCGTCAGCGCCAGTCCTTCCAGAACAAGCCGGGTGAGATGGCGCGGCTCCACGGGTTCATCGACCAGGCTCTGAAACGGTCGGGCTGAATCCCGGGATATTTCCCTCAAGTTCCCTCGCATCCATCCGATTACTTCGTTGGTAGGCCTCTGGCCCACCCGCGCTGGGGGGCGTGGGACGCACGTCGGCGCTGGATGGCGCATGTACGACCCCGTTCTCCCGGATCGTTCGACCTTCCGAAAACTCCTGGGTTCGATGATCGCCTTCGGCGCCGTGGTGGGGCTGATCTTCCCGCCGTTCGCCTACGTGGTCCTGGGATCGGCCAAGGCGCTGGGACCGCCGTTCTGGGCGATGTGCATCGCCGCGGGGCTGCTGGTGGGGGGGGTGAACTACCTGCTGTTCCACGTGGTGGTGTCGCGCAACATCCGCCGGATCGCCGGCGCCATGACCCACGTGGTGGACAAGGTCCAGGGCTTCGAGGACGGCGGCAACGAGTGTGGACCCGACTGCCTGCTGGACGTGACCAGCAACGACGCCGTCGGGGAGGTGGAGGTCGCCTTCAACCAGATGGCCGAGGCGGTGGCCCGGCGGGTGGGGCACGACGCGCAGATCGCCGGGTTCCTGCGTCGCATGTCGGACAGCGTGGAGCTGGAGACGGTGGCCCGGGAGTTGCTGGTCAGTTCGGCGTCCGCCTGTGGGGCTGCGGCGGGCCTGCTCTACGTCGACAAGGGCGCGCAGTACGAGCTGGCCGCCAGCCTGGCGGTGGACGAGACCGACGATCTACCCCGCATCCTGGACGTGGACCACGGGCTGGCCCACCACGCGGTGTCCACGGGCCAGCTGGTGTGCATCCGGCCGGCGCTTCAGCGAATGGAGTGGTTCACCATGTCCGCTGGCATCGGCCAGCTGCGCCCGAGCTTCCTGGCGCTGCTGCCCCTGCGCAGCGAGCAGCGCAGCGTGGGCCTGGCGATCCTCGCGGCCGACGTGGACGAGCTGCCCCAGGAGCAGCGGGCGGTGCTGGAGGCGCTGCGGGATCAGGGCGGTCCCTACCTTCAGAACGCGGTGCTCCACGGCAAGCTCAAGGCCCTGGCGGCGGTGGACGAACTCACCGGCGTGCTCAACCGGCGGTTTGGCCTGCGGCGGCTGGAGGAGGAGTTCTCAAGGTCCATGCGGCACGGCCTGCCCCTGAGCGTGATGATGCTCGACGTGGACCACTTCAAGCGCTTCAACGACGATTTCGGCCACGACGCCGGGGACGAGGTCCTCAGGCGGGTGGCCCAGGCCATGGAGGGCTCCGCCCGCTCGGCGGACGTGGTCTGCCGCTACGGGGGTGAGGAGTTCCTGCTGGTGGCGGCCGGGACCGGCTCGAGGGACGCGGGGGCCGTGGCCCATCGACTCCGCCGCCTGGTGGAGACCACGGTGGTGCCCTTCGACGGCAAACAGCTGTCGGTGACCATCAGCGCCGGGATCGCGTCGTGGCCCATCGTGACCGCGTCGACGCCGAGGGAGTTGATCACCGCGGCGGACGAGGCCCTGTACGAGGCCAAGCGCCGGGGCCGCAACTGCGTCTGCACCGCGGGGCGCGCCGATGTGGAACTCACCGAGGACAGCGGCGAGGTGCCCACCCGCCCCCGCACGACCTTGACCATCGAGCGTTCCCTGGCCTGAGCCGGCGATCGAGCGGGACGGATCTGGCACTCGCTGCCGGTGCCCGGCCGACCGAGGTCAGAGTTGTCCTTCGCCGCCGCCCAGGTTCACGCTCAAGCCCGTGCCGACCACGATCAGGTCCATCCGGTCGGCCGCGTTGAAGTAGCCCAGATAGGACGCGGACAGGTGGATGCCCACCGGTCCACGACCGGGGTGAATGGAGACACCGCCCCCGATCTCGAGCCACAGGGTGTGGGGCAACCCGTCGGCGTGGGAGAACGTGACTCGCCCGCGTCCGAAGGGCGTCACCGCGGAGTCGAACTGCGCACCGACACCCACGTCGGCGTACAGTCCGGCGGCGAAGCGCCCGGTCCAGGGCCGATCGTCCCCGTAGGCCTCCAGCGGCCCCGGCTGGTACTGACCGTCGTGGTAGTACCCACCCGCGCTGTACCCGCCGCCTACGCCCGCGCCTCCGCCGACCGCAAGATCCGCCACCGGCCGGGTCGACGTCCCGTCCAGGGGACCCCGGAACGTCTTGCGGATTCCCCCGTGGCCCATGGCCCACTGGGGTCCCAGGTTGCCGCCGAGCTCCAGGTGGACGTCGTGGCCCACGGGGACCGAGCCGCCCAGGGTGCCCGCCAGGGTGGCGAAGCTCGACGGATAGAACAGCACCCCCCCGTGGAGGTCCCCCTCGTCCGGCGCCAGGGTCGCGGGGGCACGTGGGGGCGCGCTGCGGACCATCGGGGAATAGACGTAGGCGCACCCCGCCCCCTGGATCGCGAACCACAGTAGCGGCAGTAGCGGCAGGGTGCGGCGCATCCATCGGCTTCGAAGCATCGGATCTCCTCCAGTCGTGCCGTGCCCCGTCCAACTCGAGCGAACAGGTCAAGTTCCCCGTCCTCGGACCGATGATCCAGAGGTACAGGAGTGGGTCATGCGTTCTCTCGCATTCGCGATCGTCTGCGCTGCAAGCCTCGCGCCAGCAGCCTATGCCCAGGAGGATCCTTCCTCTGGGCAGGATCCGACAAGCCTGTTCTTCGAGGGCCTCGACCTGGTCGAGGGCGGGGACTGCGCCGGCGCCATCGCCCGCTTTCAGATGGCCATCGAGAAGGATCCGGATCTCCACCAGGCGCGGCTGTATTCGGCCGAGTGTTACGAGGATCTCGGATTCCATCGGCAAGCCCTCGACGAGGCCGAGGCCTACCTGGGCGCGCAGTTCCCTGGCGCGCAGGTGGATCGGGCCCGGGACCTCGCGGAGAGGTTGCGGTCCTTGGTCGAGGAGTCGGGATCCGCGACCGCGACCGCGACCGAGACCGCGACCGAGACCGCGACCGATATCGTGTCCGAGACCGTGACCGAGTCCGTGTTGGAGGCCGAGAGCGTGGTGGCGAAGGGGAATCCCCCGCGGCCGCGGCTCTGGGCGATCGTGCGGCTCGAGGGTGGCGCTTCGGTGGCACACGTGGCCAACGAGGTCCCGTTGACCGCCGGTGGTCCCCTGGTCGCGGTGAGGGTCTTGCCCTGGCAGTACCTGGAGATCGGGGCCCGGGTGGGGGTGGCGTTCGCGGGGTACCCGGGCGAGTCCGGGACGATCCTGGTGCCCGAACTGGCGCCGGTCGTGAGCGCCTCGATCCCCGTCGGCCGCGTCCGAATCGTGGCGGGGATCTCGGTGCCGCTGGTGCTGAGCCGCTACGGGGGAGCCTCCGGAGTGGTCGCCGGCGTCAGAGGAGAGGCGGGGCTGCGCTTCGTACCTCCGGGATCGCGGCTCGTCCTGGGAGCCCAGGTGGAGGGGGGCGTCGTGGCGCGGCCTGCCATCGGCGGGAGCATCCGGTTCGGCGTGATGATCGGTCGAAGGGAGAACGCCGATGCCCAGTAGGACCGGTGCGTGGCGAGGGATGACGGCGGTGATCCCCGTCCTGTGGCTGCTGGCGGCGTCCGGTTGCGTGGACTCCGAGGGGGGCTGGCTGGGGGTCTGGACCGGCGGAGATCCCGCGGGGGACGACGACACGGGCGGGGTGCCGCCCGGTGACGACGACACGGGAGACGACGACACGGGAGATGACGACACGGGGGACGACGACACCGGAGACGACGACACCGGAGACGACGACACCGGAGACGACGACACCACCTCCCCCGTGGATGCGGACGGAGATGGGTGGAACGCCGGCGAGGACTGCAACGATGACGATCCCGCGGTTCACCCCGAAGCGGAGGAGATCTGCGACGGCGTGGACACCGATTGTGACGGTGACGTTCCGCCGGACGAGGAGCTGGACCTGGACGGGGATGGCCACCTGAACTGTGCGGACTGCGACGACCTCTCGGCGGACGTGTACCCCGGGGCCGTCGAGATCTGTGACGGCGTCGACAACGACTGTGACGGCGCGATCCCCTCGGACGAGGGTGACGCGGACGGTGACGGGCACCTGGAGTGTGCCGAGTGCGATGACCAGAGCGCCGAAGTCCACCCGGGGGCGGTGGAACTCTGCGACGGTCTGGACAACGACTGCGACGGCGTGGTCCCGGGTGACGAGGTCGACGGGGACGGGGATGGGTACCTGGCCTGCGCCGACTGCGACGACGCGAATCCCCAGGTCTACCCGGGCGCCGAGGAACTCTGCGACGGTCTGGACAACGACTGTGATGGTGATCTGCTCGCCGACGAGGCGGACGGGGACGGGGACGGACAGGCCGCGTGTGCGGGGGATTGTGACGACGACGACCCGGACGTGGGCCTGGGGTTCGTGGAAGTCTGCGACGGCGTGGACAGCAACTGCGACGGTGTGATCTCCGAGTTCGAGGTGGACGAAGACGGTGACGGCGCGCCGGTCTGTGCCGGCGATTGTGACGATTTCAATCCCCAGCGGTACCCGGGCGCGCCGGAGATCTGCGACGGCCTGGACGACGACTGCGACGGTTCCCTGCCGGCGGACGAGGTGGACGGCGATGGGGACGGTGTCTGGGCCTGTGCCGACTGCGACGACGGGGACGCGACGACCTACCCGGGCGCGGCCGAGGCCTGTGACGGGGTGGACAACGACTGTGACGGAGACGTACCCCAGCTGGAGACCCTGGACATCGACGGGGACGGCTGGCCCTACTGCAGCGACTGCGACGACATCGAACCGTCGGTCCATCCCGGCGCGATCGAGATCTGCGACGGTCTGGACAACGACTGCGACGGCGGCCTGCCCGGCGACGAGGTGGACGTCGACGGGGACGGCCACGGGGCCTGTGCGGAGTGCGACGACAGCGACGCGTCCACCTATCCGGGTGCCGTGGAGCTGTGCGATGGTCTGGACAACGACTGCGACGGTGCGCCCGATTCGGCCGAGGTGGACCTCGACGGCGATGGCTACCTTGCCTGCGCCGAGTGCGACGACGCCGATCCGGCCACCTACCCCGGCGCGTCCGAGATATGCGACGGCCTGGACAACGACTGCGACGGTACCCCGGGGGGGGACGAGGTAGACGCGGACGGGGACGGCTACCTTGCCTGCGCCGAGTGCGACGACACGCAGGAGTACACCCACCCCGGTGCGTCCGAACGTTGCGACGGCGAGGACAATGACTGTGACGGCGCGGTCCCCGTCGACGAGGCCGACGCCGACGGAGATGGCCAGCGGGTCTGCGAGGGGGATTGCGACGACTCGGACGCGTCGGTCGGGGACGGGTTCCCCGAACTGTGTGACGCGGTGGACAACAACTGCGACGGCCAGGCCAACGAGGAGTTCGACGCGGACCAGGACGGTTATGCCACCTGCGACGGGGACTGCGACGACAGCGATGCGGCGGTCTATCCCGGCGCGCTGGAACTCTGTGATGGCCGCGACAACGATTGCGACTGGATGTTCGGGATCGATGAGCTGGACATGGATGCCGACGGGGTCCGGGGCTGCGAGGGGGATTGCGACGATCTCGATGCCCTCACCGGGCCCGGATTCGGCGAGGTCTGCGACGGCGTGGACAACGACTGCGACGGTACGATTCCCCCGGACGAGGCCGATGACGACGGCGACGGGCAGGCCGTCTGCGACGGGGATTGCGACGACGGCGATCCCTCGCTGCACGCCAAGGACCTGGACGCGGATGGCTGGACCACCTGCGCAGGGGATTGCGACGACACCGACGCGTCGCTGACCCCCTCGGACGAGGACCTGGACGGTTACTCCCCGTGCAGCGGGGATTGTGACGACGGGAGCGCAGCGTCCTATCCGGGCGCCGCGGAGCTGTGTGACGGGCTGGACAATGACTGCGACGGCTCCCTGTCCGGCCAGGAGACCGACGACGACGGGGACGGCTACTCGGAGTGTGACGACGACTGCGACGACGTGGACGACGAGTTGAATCCCGCGGACGCGGACGGGGACGGGACGAGCAGCTGTGACGGGGACTGCGATGACGCCGACACCCTGGCGAACCTGCTGGACGCCGACGGTGACGGCTGGTCGACCTGTGACGGGGACTGCCACGACGGTGACCCGACCCAGTCACCCGAGGACGCGGATGGGGACGGCTACGACACCTGCTCGGGTGACTGCGACGATGGGGACGCCGCGGTGAATCCGGCTGCGAGTGAAATCTGCGGCTTCGGTGTGGACGACGACTGCGACGGCGAGGTGGACGAGGGGTGCGGTTGCCCCGTGTACGCGGACGCCGAGGCGGTGGGTTCGACCGAGTCGGGCACCTGGGATGACCCGTACCTGAGCCTGGTGGACGCCATCGCGGGGCTGCCCAACCTCTGCACCGAGGTCCACGCCCTGGCCGGCTCGTACCCGGCCGCCGTGGAGGTGGACGGGGACGACCTGATCCTGCGCGCCATCGAGGGATCCGACGTGACCTTCGTGGATCCGGCGGGCGCCGATCGGGCCCTGTACCTCAAGTCCGGAGAATTCCTGGTCGAGGGATTCACGATCCGCAACGGCAGGAGCGCCAAGGGTGGGGGCCTGTACCTGGAGAACGCCGATGGCGAGATCGCCGATTGTGTGATCGAGGAAAACGAATGCTCGCACGACGGAGAGGGCGCTGGGATCTACGCCAAGAACGGCTCGCTGTGGCTCCACGACACCTTGGTCCGGGGCAACGACTGTGACTCCGGGGATTCCGACTCCAAGTCGGACGGCGGGGGGATGAGGGCGGAGGGCACGGCGCTGACGGTCGAGGACTGCGAGTTCGTGGACAACGCGGCAGGTGACGGCGGCGGCATGGTCCTCAAGAACTGCTCCGGAGACGTACGACGGACGCGGATCGCCGGCAACCTCGCCACCGACAACGCCGTGGGCTCCGGCAGCTACGAGGGGGGCGGGGGCATCCTGATCGACGACGGGACGGTCACCTTGACCAGCAACCTGATCGTGGACAACCAGACCTCGGATCGCGGTGCCGGCGTGTTCGTCCGCTCGACCAACCATGACGTGACCCTGGTCAACAACACCATCGCCTACAACTCGTCGGACTACGGCGGCGCCGGGATCCACCTCTCGTCCAACGGCGGCCTGGTGATCCGCAACACCGTCGTGGCGTTCAACGACAATCCGGGCGGCTCCGGCGTGTACCTGGCCGATGAGGACGACGAGCCGTGGATGTACTACTGCGACGTGTACGGCAACACGTCGTACAACTATTCGGGCGACTGGGACGACGGGAATCCGACCGGTTCGAACGGCAACATCTCCGAGGATCCTCTGTTCGCCTCCTTCGTGGACGACGGGGACCCGTGGAACGACGATTTCGGTCTCGGTCCGGGGTCGCCCTGCACCGACGCAGGGGATCCTTCGGCCCCGTACGACGACAGCGACGGCAGCCGCAATGACATGGGGACCTACGGCGGACCCGAGGGGGACTGGCCATGACGGTCAAGTTCCCCCGAAGTCGGCCGATGATCCGGTGGGGGAGGGGCTCGCGGCACTGCCGCTGGCCCGGGAAGCGAGCGGGAGCATGAGAGCGGACATGAACGGCAACGGCGCGGATGACACCGTCGAGTACGACGCGGCCGACCTCGCCGCCACCCGCGTGCAGGCACCTACAACGCCGAGGCCATCGCGTCCGATGATCCGGCGATGCAGGCATTCGTCCTGGCGGTGGACACCCACCCGTCCATCGACGTGGACGCCGAGCCCGTGGAGGATCTGCCCGTGGTCGGGGCGGCCCTCACCGTGCTCAGCGGACCGGACGCGGGCAAGTTCTTCCTGGTGGGCCCCGAGGGGCACGTCCTGGGTCGGGGGGAGGGGGCGGACACCTCCTTCGCCGATCTGACGGTCTCCCGGCTGCACGCCCGGCTGGAGCTGCAGGACGACGTGTTCGTGCTCGAGGACCTGCGGTCCAACAACGGCACCTTCGTGGACACGGACCGGTTGCTGGGGGCGGCCCCCCTGCCGGACCTGTGCCGGATCCGCCTGGGACGGTCGACGGTGCTGCAGTTCCTGGCCGTGGATCAGCAGCAGATCGAGGCCACCAAGCGGATCGCCGACTCCCTGGTCGTGGACCGGGTCACCGGTACCGGCAATCGATCCCACCTGGATCAGCGCCTCGTCGAGGAGTTGAGTTTCGCCCTACGTCACGGCACGCCGCTGGGCCTCGTCCTCATCGATCTGGACCACTTCAAGGACGTCAACGACGCTCACGGGCATCAGGCCGGTGACCGGATGCTGCGCCGGGTGGGCAAGGTGCTCAAGGACACGGTCCGCCTCGAGGACGCGGTCTTCCGGTACGGCGGAGACGAGTTCTGCGTCCTGGTCCGGGGCATCGGACCCGAGGGCATGATGCGGTTGGCCGAGCGGGTCTGCGAGGCGGTGGACCGCGAGGCGACGCTCAGCGACCTGGAGGACTGCGCGGTCACGGCCTCCATCGGCGTCGCCAGCGCGGTGCACCGGGAGGGGGAGTCGGTCGGGACGCTGCTGCAGCGGGCCGACGAGGCCCTGTACGAGGCCAAGCAGAAGGGCCGGAATCAGGTGATCTACAGGCTGGTCTCCTCGGCCTGAAGTCCAGGAAATATCCGATCTCGAGGAACCTCGATCCCCGGGTGCCACGCGGGGCCGGCCTGCTGTGGCTCCCCATATGAGGGGCCGCACGGTGTCGCTAGAGTGCGGCCTCGAGCCGCCCGCGGATCCGGTCGAAGACCTCGTCCGCGCCGGCGAGGGTCGTGCTCAGGGCGTGGTCTGCGCGGTCACGGGCCTCGGAGACGTAGTCGGCGTCGCCCATGCCGTCGAGGTTGATCAGCACGTTGAGGTAGGCCCCGCGAGCGGCGGTGGCCGCGGCCGCCGCGGCCGTTCCGGCGTCGCTGGCCGTCGCGGGCAGTCCCCGGTCCGCGACGACACCCGCCAGCTTCACCACGTCCGGGCAACGCTCCAGCACCCCCAGCGGCACCTCGGTCGCGCCCTTCTGGGCCTCGACCATGGCTGTCTTGCGCGCGGCCTTCTGGTCCGGCGTCTTCTTCGGCAACCGCCGGGCGTCCATCATCTCGTTGAACGCGGCCGTGTCCGCGTCGATGGCGAAGAGGAAGGCCTCCTTGTGGGACTGCCCCACTTCGGCCACCTCGTTGAGCGTGTCCCAGTCGTTCTCGAAGCCGTCGCGGCCCACGGTCAACGCGCCGACCATGGCCGCGAGCCCCGAGGCCAATGAGCCGCACAACGCCGCCACCGACCCTCCCCCCGGCGCCGGGGCGTCGGAGGAGGTGGTGTCCACGAAGTCACGCACGGTCATCCCGACCAGCGGCCCGTCCTTGGCGACGCGGTACTCGATGACCCGCTCGTCCGGGTCGAAGGGGGTCAGCTCGGCCAGACCCAGGGACTGGATCGCGACCTCCACGAGCCGGCGCTCGGGAACGCCCCCGCACAGGCTCTGCTGTCGCAGGTAATAGTGACCAGCGTCGACCAGCGCCTGCTTCGGAACCAGACCCACGACCTCGCTGCCGGTCACCCGGACACCCGGTTGCCCGGCCGAGAACTCGCGGCAGGCCTCGAAGACCTCGTGCAGTCCGGTCTGGCTTGCGTCCGTGATGTTGAACGAGCACTGCGCGCGCCCGTACTCCTCGATCACCCAGCCCACACCCTGGACCCCGGGGAAACGACCGGGGATCAGGGCCACCTTGCCCCGCGCGTCACGGATGAACTGGTAGTCCGCGTCCCGCTTGGCGTAGCCCTTCTCGCGCACCCGGGCCGCGATGTAGTGGGCCTTGGGCTTGGACGGGGTGTTGAGGTTGACGTTGTAGGCGATCAAGAAGGGGCGAGCGCCGGTGGTCAGCACCCCGAAGGTCGGCACGAACTCCGCGGGCCCGTAGTCCGGAGCCCACTCGGGCTTCTTCAGCTTCTCCTCGAGGGCCTCGTACTCACCCACCCGGATGTCGGGCAGCCGGACGCGCTCGGGGGTCTGGGCCGCCTTCGCGTAGAGGTAGACCGGGATCCCCAACTCGTCGCCCACCCGCCTCGCCAGGCGGTGCGCCAGCTGAACGCAGTCCTCCATGGTCATGCCGGACACGGGCACGAAGGGACAGACGTCGCAGGCGCCCTGGCGGGCGTGTTCGCCCTCGTGCTGTCGCATGTCGATGAGCTGCTTGGCGGCGGCGATGCCAGCGAACGCCGCCTCGACCACGGCGTCGGGGTCTCCGATCAGCGTGTAGACGGTACGGTTGGTGGCCCTGCCGGGATCCACGTCCAGCAGTTCGGCGCCGGACACGCCGCGCAGGGCGGCGGCGATGCCCTCGACGACCTCGGGATTCCGACCTTCGCTGAAGTTGGGTACGCACTCGACGATCTGCACGGTTCGTCTCCTCTGGCAGCGGGGTTCAGGCGGGGCCGTCCACCACCACGGCGGCGGAGCTACCCTCCATGGCGAAGGCGGCGACCAGGGCCCGGCGAGGCGTCCCGGACCGCGGCGGTGTCGCGGGGAATCCGTCGATGGCCTCCCCGGGGCGCCAGCCCACGACCGGGGCTTGGGCGTTGAGCGCCTGCAGGGCTGCGTTCAGGCCCAGAGCGCCGTGGGCCGCCTCGGTGAAGCCGGTCACCGGCGTGTGGAGCAGGACCTGCATGTGCGCCAGGTGTGCGCCGAACACCTGCCGGTAGGCGTCCAGCTCCAGGGCGTCCAGGGCCGCCACCCCGTGGCCGGTGGGGACCAGCAGGTCCACCTGGCCGGGCTCGAGCCCCGCGTCGTCCAGAGCCGCCTTCAGCGTCGAGACCAGACCCGCCGAGCTGGCCGGGAGGCCCCGCCGCGACGTGGGCGGCGCGAAACCGGTGGCGTAGCCCCGCAGGGTGCCCAGGATCCTCGCCCCGCGGGACGCCGCGGCGTCCGCGGTCTCCAGGGCCACGTAGCCCGCGCCCTCGCCGGGCACCAGTCCGCTGGCGCGCCGGTCGAAGGGGCGACATGCCGCGGTCGGGTCCTTTTCCTGCGACAGCAGTCCGCGGTAGGCCTTGTACATCAGCGCGTGTTCGATCACCGCCGAACCCGCGCCGCCGCACAGGGCGGTGTCGGTCAGGCCATCCTGGATGTGGCGTAGACCGGCCCCCACCGCCTGCAGGCCCGCCTGGCAGAAGCCCATGTAGGTGTTACACGGGCCCTTGCAGCGGGCCTGGATCGCTCCATGGGCCACCGGCATGTTGTTCATCAGCCGCAGGAACTCGAAGCCGGTGAAGCGCTTCATGCCCTGCATCACCTTGGCGTCATCCACCTCGTAGCGGCCGTCCGCGGACGCGCCGCGCTCCCGGCACAGGTGGGCCATGCCCACGTACTTGGCCATCTCGGGGAGGTTCACGTACGAACCCGCGAACAGGGACCGGCGAACGGCCTGCGCATCCTCCGGCTCGGGATCGATGCCCGCATCCTGCAGCACGAGGCCGAGGCCGATGGTGGACAGGAAGGTGTAGCGGGTCATGGTCGACGGTCGCAGGGCTCGACCGCCGGGCAGCTTGCGGGGCAGGGAGCGGTCGGTGGTGGCCACGCCGCCGAATCCCGGTGGCAGGAGATCCAGGGGCGCGGGGAGGGGGCCGAAGGCGCCTCTTCCCTCGGCCAGCGCGCCGGCGAAGGAGTCGTTGTCGGGGCCCGCACCCGTGCAGGACCCGGTCCCGGTGATGACGACGGTGGGTGTCTCGGTCATGGTGCTCACCCCTCGAACCGGCGGATCACGAGGCTGACGTTCTGCCCGCCGAATCCGAACGAGTTGCTGACGACGGTGCGACAGGCGTGGTCCCGGCCCTCGTTGGGCACGTAGTCCAGGTCACACTTGGGGTCCGGGGTCTCCTGGTTGACGGTCGGGTGGACCGCGTTGCGGCGGATGGACTCGAGGCAGACGGCGGCCTCGGTGGCCCCCGCGGCGTGGATCATGTGGCCGAACATGGACTTGGACGAGCTCACCGGCATCCGGTAGGCCCGCTCGCCGAAAACGAGCTTGATGGCCTGGGTCTCCGCGGCGTCGTTCATCGGCGTCGATGTGCCGTGGGCGTTGAGGTAGTCCACCTCGTCGGGGCCCACCCCGGCGTCGTCCAGGGCGCCCTGGATGGCGCGTCGCATCCCGTCGCCCGAGGGGTCGGGATCGGTGAGCCGGTAGGAGTCGGTGGCCAGGCCCGCGCCCAGCAGCTCGCCGAGGATGGGCGCCTTGCGTGCGCGGGCGTGCTCCAGTTCTTCCAGGACCAGGATCGCCGCACCCTCGCCCATCACGAAGCCGTCCCGCTCCGCGTCGAAGGGGCGACTCGCGCCCTTGGGATCGTGATTGCGACGGCTGAGGGCCTTGAGCATCGCGAAGCCGGGGATCATCGTCCGGGTGGTGGGCGTGCCGGCACCTCCGGCGAACACCTGGTCTGCCTCGCCCCGCAGGATCATCCGCAGACCGTCGGCGATCACGTGGCTACCGCTGGCGCAGGCCGACGCCGGGTTGGTCACCTGTCCGGCACCGGTCAGCGTCGCGATCACCGGAGCGGCCAGGTCCAGGTAGTAGTCGTCGAACATCTCCACGTCGGAGCGGGTGGCGAGCTCCTCGTAGAAGGCCGATACGTCCTGCTTGTCCCCGTCCGCCTCGTCGCCGAAGCGCTCCAGCGCCAGGGGACCGAAGAGCTTGAGCGACGCCGACCCGATGCCCGTGGCCAGCAGCACGGCCCGCCTCCGGGGGTCGACCGGCGAATCGTCCAGACCGGCGCTGGCCATGGCCTGCTGCCCGGCGTGGACCGCGAAGCGCATCGACCGGTTGACGATGGGGTAGGGCCCCACCGTCCCGGGCACGTCCACCTCGTAGTGGATCTCCGCCGCCATCTGGGTCGGGTGATCGATGGGATCGAAGTTGCGGATCCGGTCCACCGCGCTGACCCCCTCGACCAGCTGGTCGAACAGGCCCTCGGGGCTGGGCGCATGGGGAGAGGCCACCCCCGCCCCCGTGATCACGACCCTGCGTCGCATGGGCATCCTCCGGAAATTCGTTGTGGCACATTGCCAACGCCCGCGTTCGCGGTCAACCGTTGTTCCCTCCCCCCAATGCCCACAATGCCCCCTTTTCGAGCAGAGCCGGTAGCCGAGGGCGCCGGGTCTCGGGGCTCCGGGAAGAAGGGCTACCTGGGTCTCTCGAAGGGGGGT
>CAZITQ010000138.1:0-25982 GCA_964542165.1 uncultured Rickettsiales bacterium | reverse complement strand
CCGACGGGTCGGTCGGATCTTCCTTCTCCGGCTCGGGGCGGTCCGACGGGTCGGTCGGATCTTCCTTCTCCGGCTCGGGGCGGTCCGACGGGTCGGTCCCGTCCTCGGTGCCGCCGTCGGCCGCGCCGGTGTCGCCCGTCTCGCCCTCGCCGCCGGTCTCACCCTCGCCACCGGTGTCGCCGGTGCCCGCGTCGCCGCTGGCATCGCCGGTGTCCCCGGTGGTCACCTCGGTCCCATCGCCCTCGACCGCGGCCATCGCCGAATCGACCCAGCCCCCGACCAGCTCCTGGAGGCCCAGGTCGTCGATGAACCCGATGGCCGGGATGTCGATCCCGGTCGCCTCGGAGACCTTGTCCTTGAACGCGTAGACCGCCACGGCGCCCACCACGAGGAGCAGCACCAGGAGCACACCGCCACAACCCAGCAGTCCGCATCCCCCGATCAGCAGTTTCTTTTTGGACTTCTTCTTGGCCATGAGGTCCTCCAGGGCTCGCGCGCGGGGCCGGATAATAGGGTAAAGGGGGCAAAGACGCCAGAACGCTTTGGGATCGGGGCCCCGGAAGGCCCGTACCGTCTCAGAGGCGGATCACGAGGTCGGACACCGGGTAGGTCACGCAGGGGTGGACGTAGCCGTGGGCCATGTCCGACTCCCGCACCCCGGTGTTGGGTGGCACGTACACGTCGCCGCTCAGCAGCCGTGTCCGGCAGGCGCTGCACTCCCCGGACCGGCAGACCGCCGGCACCACCACCCCCTCGCGCTCCATCGACGCCAGCAGGGGCTCGCCGGCCGCCGCCCGGAACACCCGCTCCCCCAGGCGAACCGCGAAGGTGGTCGCCGCCCCCAGCCCCGCCGGCCATCCCGGGGAGAGGGTCACGTCATCCGGCGGTCCGTACAGCTCTCGTCTCACCTTGAATTCGGGCACACCCAGCTCCTCCAGCGCCCCCCGGCAGAGGTCGATCATCGCGTTGGGACCGCACATGAAGTAAGTCCGCCCGGAGGGGTCGCCCACCTCCTTGCGGATCCTCGCCGCGTCCAGCAGCCCGCGCCGACCCCGGAAGCTCGGCGGCGGGTCGGACATCACCACCGCG
Organism: uncultured Rickettsiales bacterium; assembly: GCA_964542165.1. Classification (GTDB taxonomy): domain Bacteria; phylum Myxococcota_A; class UBA796; order UBA9615; family CAYRNR01; genus CAYTBN01. The sequence continues at coordinate 24,893 of CAZITQ010000138.1, read as the reverse complement.
AGATCGAAGCGATCGTTGCCTCGCGCCAGCGCGCGGAGCTCCCCACCGAAGATCACGTCGCTCGGACCGCGGCAGCCGTACAGCAGCTGGATCCTGCGGGGCCACCCCGCCGCCGCCGCCTCCCGGACCATCGAGGCGAAGGGGGTGATCCCGCTCCCGCCGCCCAGCAACACCAGCGTCTCCTCGTCGATCAGCGGCTCGACCACGAAGGTACCCATCGGGCCCGTGGACTCGAACACGTCCCCCTCGCGGACCGCCGTCACCAGCCACGGGGACACGAAGCCACCGGGTTTGCGACGGACGGTCAGATCCAGGTGATCGGTACCCGGCGGCGACGAGATGCTGTAGGGCCGACTGGTCCGGACGCCACCGATCTCCAGGAACAGGTTCACGTACTGCCCGGCCCGGAACGGGGGCAGCGGTCCATCGGTTCGCCGCATCCGCAGGGTGCGGGTGCTGGAGGTCTCGCGGATCACCTCCGCCACCTCCAGCCGCATACGATCCGGGTGGATCGCCTCCACGGTCCTGCGTACCCGATCCCGCTCGGCCGCATACTCGCGGCCCGCGCCGGGCCGTTGCCGGGCCCGCGACTCGCGCAGTACCCGCGGATACCGGGTCAGGTCGTCCAGGAGCCACCTCAGCTCGCCCGCCATCTCAGGCTCCCCTCTTCCACGGCAGCTTCGTGCCCGCGTCGATCATCTCCCCGGCGATTCGGCCGGACATCATCGCCGGCTCGAACCCTCCACCCGGCATGGCCCACGCGCCGGCGAAGTACAGCCCCTGGATCGGCCCCCGGTTGGGCAGCCGCAACAGGTGGGAGTCCCAGGGGTGCTGGTCGAAGCCGTAGATCGCCCCCCCCTGGTGCCCCACGTAGCGCATGTTGGTCACCGGGGTGGAGGCCTCGACCACCTCGGCGGCCGCCCGCAGTCCGGGCACCACCTCCTCGGCCGTGCGGATCATCGAGTCCGCGATCCGGTGCTTGGTGGCGTGGTACTCGCCCGGCGCCACGCCGTGCCAGTGCTCCCCGTACTGCAGCGTGGTCAACGTGACCACCGACGTGCCCGGCGGGGAGACCCCGGGCCAGCAGACGTTGTAGCAGCTCATCACCAGCGCCTGGGGATCCCGGAGGCTGTCCATGGTGCGCCAGTGCTCGTCCTGATCGGTGCTGGCGTTGATGAAGGTCTCGTGATCCACCAGCCCCAGCTCGTCGGGGCTCTTCGCCAGGCCGAGGTACACGTTGAACGACGCGGGGCCCGGCTCGCTGGCGCGCAATCCGGTCCAGAATCGGCTGGGTACCTGGTCGGCACCGATGAGTTCGCGACAGGTGGTCACCGGGTCGGCGTTGCTGACCACCGACCGCGCCGTGACCTCCTGGCCCTCTTCGGTCCTCACGCCGACCACTCGCCCACCCCGGACGTGGATCGCCGACGCGCCGCAGCCCATTCGCACCTCGCCGCCCCCGGCTTCGATGGCCTCGACGAAGGCCGACGACAGGGCCTGGGACCGGCCGCGCACGTAGGCCGGCTTGCCCGCCACGAAGGTGTGGAGCACGGCCGCGAGGTAGGGGAAGGCGATCTTCGACGGGGGCAGCCCCAGGTAGCCCCAGGACTGGGCGATGACCGCCCGGGCCAGGGGGTCCCGGACCTCCCGGTCGAGCACCTCGCCGAAGGTGCACAGTCCGTAGCGCAGCATCTTGCGCACGTTCCACGGCAGGGCCGCCACCCGGGCCGGGGACGGCACCCCGCCGCCGAACACCTGGTTGACGTTGTCCACCTCGCGCCCCATGCCGAACACCCGGTCGAGGAATCGGCGGATCCCGTCCTCCTCCCCGGGGAAGGCGGCGCAGACGGTCTCGGTGAACGCCTCCACGCCGACGGGCAGGGTGAGCGAGAAGCCCGGGAACACGCTGCGGTAGAAGTCCGGCAGCGACACGAACTCCACCTGATCGGCGACCCCGATCTCGTCGAGGTACTTCAACAGCGGACCGGGCCTGTCAGGCGTCCCGATCCCCGAGAGTTCGTGGAGCGCCACCTCGAACTCGAAGCGACCTCGCACGAAGCTGGTGGCGTAGCCGCCGGGCACGTTGTGGCGCTCCAGCAGCAACACCCGGTGCCCCCGCCGGGCCAGCAGGGCTGCGGCGGACAGTCCACCCAGCCCGGCCCCGATCACCACCGTGTCGTAGCGTTCGTCCATGGCCTCAGCCCTCCTGTCCTGCGGTCGGGGACCCGAACTCCCTCACGGGCTCCAGCGGAGGTCTGGGGTAGACCTGCCCGTGCTTGGGGGGCATCGAATTGTAGATCCAGTCCACATCCACGGTCCCGACCTTCAACCCACGGCACCGGGAGAACCCACCGAAGGGGCCCCGCACGAGCACGCTCTCGGCGTCCATGGTCGCGCCGAACACCGCGACCGGCTGTCCCTCGACCAGGCCCGCCAGCTCGTCACGGTACACCGACGGGGAGAACAGCAGCCGGCGCCGGTCGGCGGGCACGCAGGGGACCATCGGCACGATCCACGGGTAGCCGTCCGGCCTCACGTAGGCCAGGAACTTCAGGGTCGCGGCGCGGGCCAGGTGGCGCTCGGTCCAGGCGGTCATCACCGGGTCGTCGATGCCGGTCCCGGCGCCCCCCCGGGCCAGGGCCGTCACCGCGATCCCCGCCGCCATGCCCAGCAGGGGCAGGCGCGCCGGTCCGGTGTTCTCCTGCAGGTCCAGGTAGTGGACGGTGTGGATCCCGAAATAGGAGTTGTAGCGGAACATCGGCTTGCGGTTGTAGGCCTCGTAGTCCTCCCCCTCGGTGGCACACCCGGTCCAGCGGGCGGTGCCGCGCCACAGGGTCCGGTCCGGTGTCAGGAAGGCGAAGGCGGTCCGGGGATCGCGGCGCACGTGGCGCTTGCTCCTCCCCTCGGTGAACTGGCCGAACATCAGCTCGGTGGGCGTCTTCGCCTCCAGGCTGGTGATCAGGCTCACGTGGGGCCTGCCCGCCTCGTCCACCGTGGCCAGCAGGGCGATCTTGGCGTCGGGGGCCAGCCGCGGGAGGTCCGCCTCGTCGATGCGTGTGTGCATGGTCATGACTCCCTCCGGGCCATCCCGGTCACCTGGATCTCCGCCCCGGACGGACCGGCCTCGCGGGCGATTCCCTCCAGCCGGTCCAGCTCCACCTGGCTCAGCAGCGGCTGGTCTGCATAGGGCCAGGCCCTGTCCATCCGTTCGTACTTGTGCTGGCACAGGTTGTTGAACGCGCACAGCTCCCAGCGGGCCACCCGATCCCCCAGCCGCTCGGTCAGCCAGCCGCCGATGCCGGCGACGTTGTCGTCGGTGGCCGTGGCGCCGGGGATCAGCGGGGTGCGGATCCACAGCTCGGCCGCCCGCTCGGCTCGCTGCAGGTCCTGCGCCAGGGCCTCCAGGTTGTCCAGGACGCGGCGATTCCCGTGCCCGGTGTGGCGCTCGTGCGCTCCGGTGTCGAGGAGCTTGAGGTCGTAGAGCACCAGGTCCGCCTGCCGCGCCATGTCCAGCAGCCCCTCGGCGGTACCCATCCCGCAGGTGTCGAGCACCGTGTGCAGCCCCTCGGCGCGGCACTCGGCCAGGAAGCGGGCCACGAAGGCGGACTGCACCGCCGGCTCACCCCCCGACGCCGTGACGCCGCCGCCGGAGCGGTTGAAGTACGGACGGTCCTTCTCCACCTCGCGCACCAGGTCGGCGAGCGACCAGCGTTGGCCCAGGAGCTCCAGGGCCACCGCGGGGCACTCGTCGGCGCAGGACCCGCACCGCTCGCAGGCCTCCCGGTCGATCTCGACCCCGGCGGTCCCCCGGGAGATGGCCAGATCGGCACACTCCTCCTCGCAGGCGCCGCAGCCGATGCAGCGCTCGCCGTGCCAGACCAGCTCGGGGCGTCCGTCGATGCTCTCGGGGTTGTGGCACCAGTCACAGGCCAGGGTGCAGCCCTTGAAGAATACCGTGGTGCGGATCCCCGGCCCATCCTCGGTGCTCATCCGCTGGATGTTGAGCACCGTGGCCTGCACGGACGAGGGATCGGGAGCCCTGCTCATCGGTCCGCTCTCATAGCTGCTGGTGGATCTCCCGGGCGATGATCTCGTCCTGGAGCTCCCGTCCGATGCTGGTGAAGTAGGCGTTGTACCCCGTCACCCGCACCAGCAGGTGCCGGTAGCGACCGGGGTGTTTCTGGGCGTCCTGGAGTACCGCCGCGTCCAGCACGTTGACCTGCAGGGCGGTACCCCCCGCGTCGGCGTAGCCCCGCAGGAAGGCCTTGAACCGATCCCGATGCTCCCGGTCCCTCAGGAGCGACGGATTGAAGGTGATGGTGTGGCTCGCGCCGTTGGGCAGGGCGTTGAGGTAGCCGGCGTAGTCCCCCTCCCCTTCCGGCAGGTTGCCGCCCAGGGCCTTGCCCACCGAGTTGGCGTTGGCGGTCGGGCCCTCCAGATCCGCGCCGTTGGAGGGGCAGATGGCATTGGACAGGAACTGCCCCTTGGGCCGGCCGTCGGCGCTGGCGGCCATCACGTAGCCGTCCCCGACCCAGTAGTTCCAGCTCAGCATGCCCGGGCGGAACTGCCGGCCGGTGGCCCGGGTGCGGTGATTCCAGGTCTCGTCGGCCCACAGCTCCATCACCCGCCGGGCCATGGCGTCGGCCTCGTCGTCGTCCCGGCCGTACTTGGGAGCCCGGTTGCGGGACCAGGCCTGCAGGGTCTCGTGGCCCTCCCAGTTGTCCCGCAGCGCCTGGATCAGCTCGGCCATCGAGCAGCGGCCCTGGTCGAACACCAGGTGGCGGATGGCCAGCAGGGAGTCCACGGTGGTGGCGAAGGTCACCGCCTCGATGGTCACCAGGTCGATCTCGGCGCCGCCGCGGGTGATGTCCGTGGCGGTCTCCGCGCACCCCCTCATCAGACAGGACAGGTAGGGCGTGGGGCTGAACCGCGACCTGACCTCCTCGCTGCGCTCGTACAGCTCCACGCAGCGGCGCACGATGTGGCGCGTCTGCTCGGCGTAGGCCTCGAAGAAGCGCTCGAAGCTCTCGAAGGTGGTGGCGTCGCCGGTGTCCGGTCCGTCCCGGCGGTGGGGGTCGGTCTTGCCGGTGATCGGATCGGTGAAGGGCTCCAGGTCCCAGCCGCCGGTGAGCGCCAGCTCCACCGCCTTGAGCAGGTTGAGGTTGCAGTCGACGGTGCCGGAGCGGTCGTTGCCGACCATGGTGTTCTCCAGGCAACCCACCGAGGCGTAGTCCATCACGTTGTCCCGGCGGATGCGGTCGCCGAGCCCGGCGCGCTTCGCCTGGCGCAGCATGCCCGCCGCCGACCGCTCGTCGAAGTTGAGCAGGAAGGGAGCGCCCTGGCTGCTGGCCACCATGGACACCACCCGGTCCAGCAGCGGCTCGGGTGAGTCGCGGTGCAGGCGCACGTTGGGCTTGGGCTCGAGGATCGGGCTCATCTCGTCGATCACCTCGAGCAGCGCGTAGGTCAGGTCGTTGGAGCGATCCTCCCCGTCCGGGCCCAGCCCCGACAGGCTCAGCAGCTGCCCGAATCCCGCGGTGATGCCCTGGTTGCCACCCACGCGGATCATGGCGTCGTAGGCCGTGTTGGCGTGGACCCAGAAGCACTTCAGGATCTCCTTGCCCAGCTCCCGGTCCATGCCGTCGGCGATGGAGGCCTCCCAGTAGGGCAGCAGGATCTGATCCAGGCGCCCGAAGCTCACCCCGGCGCCGGGGTAGTTCTCGTCGGCCAGCACGAGCATGTGGTTCAGCCACAGGGCCTGGACCGCCTCCCAGAAGGTCTCCGGCGGCTCCCAGGGCACGCGGTCCAGGTTGCAGGCCATCTGCTGCAGTTCGGCTCGCCGCGCGTCGTCGGCCTCGGTCCCGGCCAGCTCCCGGCAGAGGTCGGCGTAGCGGCCCGCCAGGTCCCTCGGCATGGTGCTGGCGAGCAACATCGCCCGGAGCTGCTCCCCCGGTGGACCGTTCTGCTCCCTGTCGGACAGGGCTGCGTAGCGGGCCTCCAGGTCGGCGTGGATCCCCTTCCATCCCAGGCGCAGCACCCGCTCGTGATCGGGGATCACGTGCCCGCTGGTGGCGCCGGCGTTGCCGTACCCGTGGTCGTGGAACCACTTGACTGCGGCCCGGGCCCCCTTCTTCCCCAGCAGCTTGCGGTCCCTGTGCTTGACCTCGCGCTTCGTCCAGCAGCGGGACGCCAGGATGTTGAACCGGGCGCCGGCGATCAGGTCGCCGGGGAGCACCTCCTGGGGCACGTGTTCGACCATCACCTCGCGGATGAACCACGCCCTGCGCTCGACCAGGCTGCGGCGCCAGAAGCTGCGGGGGAGCGCGACAGGCCGCGCGGCCTGACGGGTCGATCCGCGGAAGGGCTGCAGGAAGGGATAGGTCTCGGGGACGATGTAATAGCTGATCTCGTCGTAGAGCACGTCCCAGGGCGTGCCCGTGGTCCAGCAGCTCCACTCGTTGTTCCAGGGACGCTGGACCCCCGAGAAGAAGTAGTCCCGCAGCCAGCGGATGCGGGGGGACAGCCCCGAGGGCTGCTTGACGGCGGTCTCCGGGTTCACGGCACTGGCTCCACTCATCGGTTCGCCCTCCCCTCTCCCGCGGCAACGGCCGGCTCGTCCGCGTCCTCGTCGAGGATGTCCCGCAGCACGGCCTCGCCGTGCTCGAGCATCCGTTCCATGGTGCCCGCGGCCCCTTCGGCGTCGCGCGCCGTGAAGAGGTCCAGCAGCTCCCGGTGGTACCCCGCGACCACCGTCCGTACCCTGGGCAGCTCGAAGAAGCGGCCGGTGAGGGTGGTGTAGGCGGGTTCGCAGGACCGCAGGAAGAGGGGGTAGATCGGGTTCCCGCAGGCCAGGGCCACCCGGTGGTGGAAGGCGAAATCCAGGGACACCACGTCCTCGTCCGCCCCGGCGGCGGCCGCCTCCTCCCGGGTGACGATTCGCTCGAGCTCGGCCAGATCCCCGTCGTTCCGGTGGAGGGCGGCCAGGCGGGCGGTCTCCACCTCCAGCAGCCGCCTCAGGTCGAGCATGCCCCGCAGCAGGGAGGGATCCAGCTGCCCGTCGCGGTAGTTGATCAGCGAGGTCAGCAGGGCCAGCGAGCCCTCCGTGCGGTAGTCGTTGACCGTGCACCCCACCCTAGGTCGCAGGGTCACCAGCCCCCGGGCGGCCAGCTCGGCCAGCCCCTCGTGGACCACCGGTCGGCTGACACCCAGCTGTGCCGCGAGCTCCCGCTCCGACGGCAGGCGCTGACCGATGGCCAGCTCCCCCGAGAGGATCAGCCGCTCGAAGCGGTCGACGAACACCTCCTTGAGACTCGGTGCGCGCAGGGGCGTGAGTGTCCCGGTCATGAGCCCTCCAGCCGGCAACTGGTAATACCACCAGCCACAACGCACCCTAGCAGCCGGGACAGGAGCCGACAAGCGCTGGGATCGGGGTTCAGGAGATCGCGCGGTTCCAGAGGGCTTCGACCCGCTCGAAGACGGCGGACCAGGTGAAGGGGGACAGGGTCTGGGCGAGGCCGTCCGGGCCCAGCTCCGAGAGCACGGACGGGCGGTCCACGGCTCGCTCGATCGCCGTCTCCAGACGATCGACGAAGGCGGGCAGATCCTCGGCGACGGGCACGTCCACACCCTCCAGACGGGGCATCGCCACGGTCTCCAGCGCCGGTCCCAGATGGGGCGCGAGTTGGCCGGTCACACCCGGCAGCGCCGTGCTGACCAGCCGGCAGCCACAGGCCAGCGCCTCGGCCAGGACCAGGGGCAGGCCCTCGTACATCGACGGCAGGACGCAGACATCGCAGCGCCGCAGCTGCTCGGCCAGCTCCGCCTGGGTCAGCTGGCCGTGGAGGACCACCGTGTTCCCCATGGCCAGCATCCGCCGCTTCAGGTCGTCGGCCTCCGGGCCCGCGCCGCTGCCCGCCACGTGAAGGCGCAGCGACGGCCGGCGAGCGCCCAGATGTTCCACGGCGTCCAGCAGCCAGGGCAGGCCCTTGGCCGCACTGTACTTGCCCACGAAGATCAGCTGGCCGCCTCCACCAGCGGCGCGACCCCGGGGGTGGAAGAGGTCGTCTCGGTAGCCCGCTCCGACCACCTCGATCCGTGCGGGGTCCACCTCCAGCGACCTCGCCACCCGGTTTGCCAGCTCCTCGTGCAGCACCGCGAACGCACCCGCGCGGGCGCATCCGCGCTGCACGTCGCGCGCAAGGTGCGGGCACAGCTCCATCTGGCGCAGTCCGGTGGAGTGGCTGTGGGCGACCACGGGGATGCCGGGGGCCAGGTCCCCGAGCAGGGAGGTCAGGATCCACAGGTGATGGGCGTGGATCACCTGGGGCCGGAAGGCACGGATCACCGGCGCCAGGTGCTCGCCCCAGGCCCGGCGGTAGGTCGCCAGCTGGTCCGGTGACATGGCCGAGAACCGGGTGGAGCGGTAGGGCATCACGTCGCTCATGCCCGGCAGGTCGAACGGGAGGTCGGGGCCACCAAAACGCAGCGGGTGCACGCGGTCGGGAGAGAGCCCGTCCACCGCCGGGTCGGGATCGTCGGTCGGGACCCCGATCACCGCCCGCTGCTCCCACCCCGCCGCCGACGCATGCCGGGCGAGGGCGTCGAGGGTCGTCCCGGATCCGGTGAGCGACGGGCGCTGGGAGAGGGTGTGCAGGACCCGCATCGTACTCCTTGTCGCGCGACGCGCATTCGCGCACGCGCTTGGCGTCCCAGGGCTGTGTACCTTATCCTGATCCGACCCGTCCAAGGGGGAGTGGGGGAACGCAAGGGGTGAACCAGGGAGCCGCCAGCTGGCGGACGGGCAGACGTGCACAAGCAGGTCGGTCGATACGAGCTGATCGAATTCCTGGGCCGCGGAGGCATGGCCGACGTGTACCTGGCCCGGGTGGTGGGCCTCGCCGACTTCAAGCGCCTGTTCGCAGTCAAGATGATCCGCTCCGACCTCCCCGAGTGGAGCAAGTTCGGCAATTTCTTCATCGACGAGGCGCGGATCACCGTCCACCTGCAGCACCCCAACATCGTCCAGGTGTTCGACCTGGGGATGTGCGACACCGGGCCGTATCTGGGCATGGAATACGTGGACGGTCCCGATCTGCGCCAGGTCATCGCCCGCTCGATGGAGATGCGGGGCGGGGTGCCGTTCAACCTGGCGATCTACGTGGCCCGGGAGGTGTTGCAAGGGCTGGCCTACGCGCACGAGGCGGCCACCCCCGACGGCGCCCCGATGAACATCGCTCACCGGGACATCAGCCCGTCGAACATCCTGCTCACCACCACCGGGGCGGTGAAGCTCAGCGACTTCGGCGTGGCGGCGGCCTCCATCGCGACCCAGGCCCAGGAGGAGGGGGCCATCGTGGGAAAGGCCCACTACTTCGCCCCCGAGGTGGCCCGGGGCGAGGGGGCCAACCAGCAGAGCGACCTGTTCTCGCTGGGTGTGGTGCTCTTCGACCTCTTCCTGGGTCGTCCCCTGGTCCAGGCGGACGTCTACACCGACATCGTCGAGGAGCTGAAGGGCCTGGACATCGAGGAGCGCATCTCGGAGATCTACAGCCTCCCCACCGAGTTCGAGGAGTTCTTCCGCCGCGCCCTGGCCAACGACCTGGACGACCGCTTCCCCGACGCCCGGTCGATGCTCGACCACCTCGAGGACTACATGTACTCCACGGGGGTACGGGTCACCGCCGCGGACATGGCCCGCTATCTGGCCGACCTGGAGGACTACGCCCTGCGGGACGTGCCGCCCTTCGACGAGTACGTGACCGCAGCCAGCTACTCCACGGGGGTCTCCTGGCGGTCCCAGTCCTCGGGGAGTGGTTCGGGGGCGTCGTTCGCGACGGCTGGAGACAGCGCGACCGAGGCGACGGACGGGAAGGACGCCACCGTGGTCTCGGCCCACGACAAGGCCCGGGTCCGCAGGAGCCAGAGCATGCCGGGGCTGGCGGACCTGACTCCGGAGGAGGATGGCCCCGCCCTGCCGGGGCCGTCGCCCATCCCGAACGCACCCCCGAGACGCAAGGCCCGCGAGATCGACGCCGGGAGCGTGCTGGTGCTGCCCGAGGCCCAGCGGGTCACCCTGTTCCAGCCGGGCTTGGGGCCCCTGGAGATCGACGAAGACGAGTTCGACCGGCGCCTGGAGGACGAGCGCCCCGCCCCCGACACCCTGCTGTCCTTCGACGGCGGGGAGATCCGCCCCTTCCACGAGTGGGTCCGGATGGGCAACCCGCGAGCCGGCATCCGCGCCGAGTGGTCGCCGGAGGCGGTGGACCCACTGAAGATCGGCCCGGCCCTGATTCGACTGGCGTCCCGGACCGGGGGGACCTGTACGATCCAGCTCTTCGACGGCCGGCAGGTCATCGGGCTGATCGTCGAGGACGGTTGGTTCGAGGGGGTGTGGACCGAGGACTTGAACGCCGAGCCGCTGTCCCACCTGATGCGGAGGGGCGCCGTCTCCAAGGCCCAGTACGAGGTCGTCCGGCAGCTGGCGGAGGGAGACCACGCTGAGCTGATGCGGCTGGCGCTGCAGCACGAGATCATCGGCGAGGCCAGCCTGTGGAAGGGGGCGAGGGAGATCATCCGCGACCACGTCCGGCGCGCCCTGGGCTGGCCATTTTGGCGGGTGAATCGGATCCCGTGCCCGGGGGGCGGCTGGGGCCGGGGCGACGCGGGTGTGGAGGCCCGCGAGACCCTGCTCGACGTGGGCAGCGAGGTCTTCAACCTGGACTGGTTCCTGGGGCTCGCACCGGACATGGAGCGGGCGACCATCCGCTTCCGACAGCGCCAGCAATCCGGGGAGCTGGACCGTCTGCTGGGCAAAGGCCAGCTGAGGGTGGCGCGGGACCTGAAGCCCGGGACCCCCTTGTCCGAGGCCATCGTCGCGCCATCGGGGGAACCCGATTCCGAGCGCGCCCGGAACCTGTACGACCTGCTGCTGACGGGGGTGGTCGAGCTGGGACCGCCGACCGCGAGGCGCGCGGCGCCCGCGGGAGCCGGAGGCCTCGGTGTCTGAGTCGACCATCGACCGCATCCGCGGAGCCCTCAAGGACCTGCGCAAGGTCACGAGGGTCTACCGGCTGTACGGGCGGGACCACCCGGAGACCGACCGCATCGCCTCGATGTTCATCCAGACCCTCGTCCCCCTGCTCGAGGATCGCGGGAACCTGGAGCTGGAGGTCGATCCCGAGCAGCTGCGCATCGGCGACACGGTGGTGTTCGAGGACGACGCGGCCAGCGACTTCGTCGAGACCCTGTACCGCGAGGGCATCGAACGGCTGACCCTGATGCCCGGCATCGAGCGCGCGGAGCTCCTGCAGCTGGTGCACCTGCTGTCGCTGAACCTCAACCTCCCGGGGTACGAGGAGGAGACCCTGACGTCGCTACTGTGGCAGGCCGACATGCCCCACATCCGCTACGAGGCCGTCGAGGGGCTGGTGGAGGCCGTGGAGCAGTCCGAGGCCGCGGCGGCCGGTGAGCTGGGGATGTTCAGCGACGTGCTGGCGTCGATCCTCTCGACCCAGGCGGGCGAGGACCTGGATCCCATGGCGGCCGTGGCCGGCGAGCCCGGTGAGATGGGAGATCCCTCGGGACAGACCATGGAGGGCACGTACGCCGACGTGGCGAGCTACGACGGCGACGACGACCCGGGAGACGTGCCGGCAAAGTCGACCGACCACTACCGCCCGGACAAGGTGGGCGAGGCGACCCAGTTCAAGAAGGCCCTGCTGGAGGCGGCGGCCGTCGCGGGGGTCCACAAGCCGGTGGCCTGGAGCAAGGAGCGGCGCTCGTCGGCCATGGAGACCATCGAGTGGGCCGAGGAATTCCGGGCGTCCCTGGAGGTGCCCGCCGACCAGATCGCCGAGTACTGGAAGCTCCTGGGCAGTGACACCTTCGAGTCCATGCTGGGGTCGTCCCTGGACGCCACCCTCTTCCTGGCAGCACGGCCCGTCGAGGGCCTGGAGCAAGAGGAGGCCATCGACCTGTGCCGCCGCGGCATGGACGCCGCGTTGAACAACCGGGAGACCGGAGTCTACCTGCGTGCGGTGAAGGTGCTGGACTCCATCCTGGAGTCGGAGGTGTTCGGCGACGAACGCAGCGCTCTGTTCGAACTCGAGGAGGACTGGACCTCCAAGGAGACCCTGCTCGAGGTGTTCAACGCCGTCGACACCGTCGGCGAAGAGCCGGAGGAGCTGGCGGACTTCATCGAACGCGGCAGCCTCCCGCGGGCGCTCGCAGTGCGGGACCTGCTGGGCCGGATCGAGGATCCGACGCGGGCCGAGGTGGTCACCGAGGCGTTGCTGCGCGCCCTGCGCAACGACCCGACCTTCCTCGCCGACAACCTCAAGCAGCTGGATCCGGACCAGCTGATCCCGCTGTACAGCTGCATGGCGCGCAGCCTCCACCCCGAGCTGCAGCGCCAGGTACGCCTGAGCTTGCACCACCCGCCCCCGAGGTCCGGTTGCACGGGCTGGGCCTGGTGGTCCAGCAGCACGACGAGAACACCTGGCGCTGGCTGGTCCCGATGGTCAAGGACAAGGACGACCGGGTGCGCCAGGCGGCGCTGAAGCTGCTCAACGGAGCGCCGGTGCCCCAGCTGGAGAAGGAGCTGCGGTCCGAGGTGGAGGTGGCCGAGTTCACGACCCGCAGCGACGCCGAGATGCGCCTCTTGGCCGAGTGTTACGGCCGCGCGGGGGGCAAACGGGCGGTCGCGGCGCTACACCGCCTGGCGTTTCGCAACCGCCTGCGGATGATCTCCTCGGCCGGCCGTCCCGACGTCCGCGCCGCCCTGTGGGGGCTGTGGGCGACGGGCGACGACCAGGCCAAGCTCGACGTCCGGCGGGCGGCCAAGTCCTGGCTGCCCGGGCTCAAGGCCGCCGCCCAGGAGGTCATGAAGGAAGTGGAGGGCACCCGTGGCTGAGCGACGCGACGGCGCCCCCGAGACCCTCGAACAGGACGAGGCCCGCGAGCGACGCAAGCGGATCCAGGACATCGGCCGGCGGCTGGTGCCGCGGCTGGGCCACTACATGCGCATCCGCGCCATGTACGACGCGGACAACGAGACCCCCAGGCGGGCGCTGCAGGAGATCGTCGACGCCATCGCCGAGGCCAAGATGGACGAGGACGCGGTGGCCCTGGTCATCGCCGGTGTCAACGCCTTCATCAACGGGATCCGGCTCAAGCTGGACCGGACGACCACCGAGCACGTGCTCGGCTTCGGCGAGCTGCTGGAGAGCCACGGGATGGGGGGATTGGCCTTCCTCCAGGGCATCCGCAAGGAGTCCATCGCCACCTTCTACGAGCTGCTGGCCAAGGTCGACAAGGGCCCCGCAGCCCGGGTCAAGCTCGGCGAGATGCTGCTGGAGCGGCAGATCACCGATCTGACCCTGATCCCCCCGCGAGTCACCTCCACGAAATCCGAGGACCGCCAGGTTCAGGCCACGGTCTGCAGGCGACGCTGCGTGGAGACCTACACCACCGGCATGCTCGCCCTGGGGACCGCGGGGCTGCGCGAGCGCCCGACTCCGGCCCAGCGGAGGCGCCAGGCCCAGGTGGTGCGGTCGCTGGTCGAGCTCACCGAGGAATCCCCGGACGACGTGATGAACCTGGCCTCGGTCCGGGACGCCGAGCGGCCCTACGAGAACCACGTGATGAGCACCACGGTGCTCTCGTTGACCCTGGGCCAGCGGCTCGGCCTCAACCGCAAGGACATGCTGCGGCTGGGCCTGTGTTCGATGCACGCGGACGCGGGGGAGGCCCTGCTCCCCGACGGACTGCTGGACAAGGACACCAGGCTGACCGAAGAGGAGCGCGCCGAGCTGGAGACCCACCCGGTGCGAGGCTTCGCCAACATCCTCGACGAGCACGGGTTCAACGTGCACTCCCTGGAGCGGGCTCTGGTGAGTCTGGAACACCACCTGAACTTCGATTCCTCGGGGGGCTACCCGGAGGTCCAGCGGGGCGAGCTCCACGTGTTCTCGCGGATCGTGGCCATCACCGACGCCTACAACGCCCTGCTCTCCGAGCGCCCCCACCGGCCCGCCTTCCCGCCGGACCAGGCGGTCAAGATCATCGCCCGCCAGGCCGGCACCCGCTTCGACCCGATGCTGGTCAAGCTCTTCCTGGCTTCGGTGGGCAAGTACCCGCCAGGGTCCCTGGTGGAGCTGAGCACCGGAGAGGTGGCGGTGGTCTACGGGGCCGGCGAGGGAGAGCACCCCATGTCCCGGCCCCGGGTGGTGCTGATCAAGGACTACATGGGCAACGAGATCACGCCGCGGATCGTCGATCTCCACGAGGCGATCCCGGGCCGCAAGGCATACAAGCGGTCGCTGGTGCGGCCCCTGGATCCCAAGGAGCACGGCGTGAGCACGTCCGGCTACCTGTTCCATCAGAAGCTGGGGGTGGAGGGGACGGGGTGGTCCCAGTCGGGGGCCAGCGAGGCGCCTGCGGACTGAGCCGGCGGGAGGCGACCGCTCAGCCGAACTCGGGGATGTCCGCGTTCTCCCCCAGTCGGTCCAGGACCTCCCGGACCCGCGAGACCCGCTTGTAGCTGCCCGCGCCGCCGGGCTCCACCTCTTCGACCCGCCGGAAGCACTCCCTGGCCGCGTCCATGTCCTCGCGGAACAGCGCCATCTCCCCCTGCTGGACCAGCTGCTCGGCGGTCATGGTCAGCTTGGCCTCGCCCACCAGGTTCTTGCGGTACTTCTTGCGCTCGATGGGGGTGTCGGCGAGCTTGCGGATCTCGTCGAGACGGCGGGTGACCTTCTCCCGGACCTGGCCGAAGTTGGTGATCATCATGCCGACCTTGTCGAACGACTTGATCTCCTCCTCGACCCGATCGCAGCGCTCTCGCAGCTCCTCGGGCAGGGCCGACCAGTGCAGCTCCAGGAACTGGAAGTGATCCTTGTGCAGCATGCCGAAGCGCTGGCGAATCCGCTTCTCCAGCTCCGTGTCGTCGGCGCCGTCCTCCACATCGGTGGAGCACAGGGTGAGCACGCCCATCTTCTGCAGCGCCAGCAGCGACTCCATGGCTTCCCTGCTGGCCAGGCGGGTGTGCTTGAGCAGGCGCGGCACGGGTCGGCCCGGTCGTCGGGAGCGCTCGACCAGCTTGCGCTCCTGCTCGCTCAGCGGGAGCTCTCCCCGCAACCGATCGCCTGACTCGGTGGTCATCACGTGGTGGCGCCGAACGGTGTCGGACCAGGCCTTTCGGCGGGAGGTGCCGGCCTCCTGGATCGAGGACTTGGCGTGCTGCCAGAGGGTCTTGAGCAGGGCGGTGGGGCGGTCCCGGTAGACGCCGGAGATGTTGGGGAACTCGAAGAACTGGTACTCGCCTTCGCCCGCGTCCAGCAGGCGCCGGGTGATCGCGGCCACCTGCTCGCGCCGCAGACCGTCCAGGGCCGCCTCGGTCACCAGCCCCATGCGCATCACGATCGAGACCAGCGAACGCCCGGTGACGTCCGCCAGCAGGCGGACCTCTCCCTGGACCGCCGCGGGCAGCAGCTCCCGCCGCACCAGCAGGGCCTCGATGGACAGGGCGTGCAGGGGGGGATCCCGGCGGTACTCCACCGGCTCGCCTTCCATGGCGTACATCCAGTAGGTGGTCTCGCCGGTGCGGATCACGCCGACACCTGTGAACTTGGAGGCCCGCAGGCGGAGCGCCATGTCGTAGGGGCTGCTCGTGGCGAAGTCGCCCTGGATCCGACACACCGCGGGCACCTGGCGCTCGGGGGCGTTGGGCAGGGGGAAGCCGTAACGCTGCCCAGGGTCGGGGGGGTGGGGGTCGCCTTCACCCGGCGGGCGGCGGCCTCCAGTTCGGAGGGGCGGGCCGGCCGGGCCTTGGGGGGGGTGGGCGTCTTGGCGGGCGGGGCCGGGGCCGCCTTCTGGGCCGGGGGCGTGGGTGGACGGGCGGGGGCCGCCTTCCGGGCCGGGGGTGTCGGTGGGCGGGCCGGGGCCGCCTTCTGGGCCGGGGGTGTCGGTGGGCGGGTCGGGGCCGCCTTCTGGGCGGGCGGTGTGGGCTGCCGCACCTGTGGGCGCCTCGCCGCCTGGGCGGGAGCGGTCTTCGGGGGAGTGGCCGGTTCAGGGGACGGCTGCTCGCGAGCGGGCTTCTTCCGGGTGGGCTTCTCCACCGATTCCACGCCGGGGGCCGCGTTCTCCTCGTCCCAGGAGACCTTCTTGGCCTTGGCCAGCCGGTCCCGCAGCGAGGTGCTCACCGGCGCCGCCTTGGGCGCGGCCGCGGCCTGCGCGTCCATGCCCAGATGCTGCTCCTCCTCGCTGAGTGGCTCGGCCTTCTTGCGGGGTCGACGGGCGCGGGCGGGCGCCGATTGCTGATCGAGGATCAGACGCCGCAGCTCGTCGGGGACCTCCTGGAGCCAGATCACGGTGGCCTCGTCGCCTGGATGGACCACGGCCCCCTTGGCCCGGAAGGTTCGGCTCAGAAAGGCGAGTTCGATCCACACGTGGCAAGGGGTGTCACGTTCGGGGGCGGGCTGGATCTGGGTGGTGACCAGCCCATGCTGAAGACCGGACTGGTAGGCCTCGATGGCCTCCTCCCCGCTCTCGTAGACCACGCGGTATTCGGCCTCTTCCATGCCGCGCCCTCCTCGATTCGACCCCGCGAGTTCATCCCGGTCCCACTCTAGTTCTAACTGGCGGGCGAGGAGGTGTCCACCCAGGGCGCTTACCCGGTGCACACCCGGGAGAAGAGGCGCGGCGGCTCAGACGTTGAAGCGGTAGTTGATGATGTCGCCGTCGTGGACCACGTAGGTCTTGCCCTCGACGCGCATCTTGCCCGCCTTGCGGGCGGCGGCCTCGGAGCGGAGATCGACGAAGTCGTCGTAGGGGATGACCTCGGCGCGGATGAAGCCGCGCTCGATGTCACTGTGCACTTTGCCGGCGGCGCGCTGGGCGACGGTGCCCCGGCGGACCGGCCAGGCCCGGACCTCGTCGTCGCCGATGGTCAGGAAGCTGATCCGGTCCAGGAACGCGTACGCGGTGCGAATGAACTGCAGCCGGGCCGGCTCGCCCAGGCCGTAAGCCTCCAGGAACTCCGCCTGCTCGTCGGCGGGCAGCTCGGCCACCTCGGCCTCCATGAGGCCGCAGAGTCCCATGGCCCGCTCTCGGGGGACGTCGTTGCGTGGGGGCTCGCGGAAGCGAGCCATCGACCGGTCGGACCAGCCCTCCTCGTCCAGGTTGTACAGGGTGATCAGGGGTCGCATGCTCAGCATCGCGAAGCCCTTGATCAGGGTCCGCTGCTCCTCGTCGAGGTCCGCGGCCCGCAGGGGGATCTCGTCGTTCAGGGCCTCGGCGCAGCGGGTGAGAGCCTTGTACTCGGCGCCCCTGTCATTCTCCTTTGTCAGCCGCTCGATGCGCCGCTCGACCACCGCCAGGTCCTCGAGGATCAACTCCGAGGCGAAGTTGGCCACGTCCCGGTCGGGGGCGGCCTCGTCCCCGGTGTAGGCGCTGGGGAAGCATCGGACCACGTGCACCAGGAGGTCCACGTGGCGCATGTGCTGGACCACCGCCGTGCTCACGGCGCCGGCCCGGGGATCGCCGCCGCCGGGCACGTCCACGAAGGTGATCTCGGCGTAGGTGGTCTTCTTGGGTTCGTAGATCCCGACGAGGAAGTCCAGCCGTTCGTCCGGGACCTTGATGTTGCCCAGAGCGGCGCCCTGGGCGCGGCCGGAGGCGGCGCCGGGAGCCATGGACTGGAAGATGGTGCTCTTGCCCGAGCCGGGGAAGCCGACGATGCCTACTCTCACGTTTCGTCCTTCGCCAGGAAGCCGGCGAGCTTGCCGTAGAAGCGGTTCAGGTCACCGACCGCGATCCACTCGTCGTCCTGGTGGGCCAGGGTGGGGTCCCCCGGTCCGTAGTTGATGGCGTCCCAGCCGAGGGCGGCCAGGCGCCCCACGTCGGTCCAGGCCTGCTTGGGGTGCACGGTCAGCCGCATCTGCTCGCCCATGGCTTGGACCAGGGGATTGTCCACCGCCGGACGGGCCGGGGGGGCGGCGTCGACCACCTCGATGCCGTCGGCCGGGCCGCAGACCGTGCGGAGGCGCTCCTCGGCCTCCGCGGGGGAACGCTGGGGGCCGTAGCGGTGGTTGACCCGGCAGCGGAAGAGGTCGGGCACCACGTTCTGGGCGGTCCCGCCCAGGGCCATGGTCACCTGGAAGGTCTCCCGGAAGGTCAGGCCCTCCACCTCGATGGGGTTGGGGCGCCGCTGGTCCATCTCCGCGAGCCACTCGCCCGCGCGGGTGATGGCGTTGCGACCCAGCCAGGGGCGGGCGGCGTGGGCGGCCTGGCCCTCGAACACGGCGTCCACGGTGACCGAGCCGATGCAGCCCAGCTGGAGCTGGCCGTGGGTCGGCTCGAGCACCACGTACAGGTCGGCGCCCTCGGGCACGCGGCCGTCGTCCAGCAGCCTGCCCAGGCCGTTGGTGTCGTAGCTGCCCTCCTCGCCCGGGTAGAAGACCCAGCTCAGGTCGGCCCGGGCGGCGTCGAGATCCAGCCCCTCCAGCAGCCCCACCATCACCGCCACACCGGCCTTCATGTCCACCGCGCCGCGGCCCACCAGGCGCGTCCCGTCCAGCAGCGCCTTCTGGCCTTCGGCCGCGGGCACCGTGTCCAGGTGGCCGAGCAGCACGATGTGGGGACGGCCGGGCGACAGGGGCCCGTGCACCACCAGGGCGTCGCCCGCGCGCTGCCAGGTCAGGGGCTGGCCGCCGGCGGCGGCGTCGGAGACCAGCTTCTCCACGCGATCGCAGATCGGCCCCTCCTCTCCGGTGGGGCTGTCGATCTCCAGCAGCTCGAGCAGGATCGGGACGACGGGGGGGATCTCGCGGCTCATGGGCGGACCCTCACACGCCCACCGCGAACTCGCGGAGGACCTGGTTCAGGGAGGTCTTGCGGTCGGTGGACGCCTTGCGCTCGCCGATGATCAGGGCGCAGGCGAGCTCGTACTCCCCCGCCGGGAAGCGCTTGGGGCGGGAGCCGGCGACGACCACGGAGCGGGCCGGGACGCGGCCCTTGTGGACCACCTCTCGCTCCCCACGGACGTCGATGATCGGGGTGGAGGCGGTGAGCACCACGTTGGCCCCGAGCACCGCCTCGCGCTCCACCAGGACCCCCTCGACCAGGATGCAGCGGGAGCCGATGAAGGCCCCGTCCTCGACGATCACCGGGCGGGTGCCCGGCGGCTCGAGCACGCCGCCGATGCCGACGCCACCGGCCAGGTGAACGTCCGCGCCGATCTGAGCGCCCGTGCCCACCGTGGCCCAGGTGTCGACCATGGTGTTGGCGCCCACGTAGGCGCCGATGTTGACGTACGAGGGCATCATCACCACGCCGCGCTCCAGAAAGGAGCCGTAACGGGCGGTGGCCGGGGGCACGACCCGCACGCCGGCGGCCCGATGGTCGTGCTTGATGGGGATCTTGTCGTGGTAGGTGAACGGCGCCAGCTCGATCACCGACATCTCGGCGATGGCGAAGTAGAGGTTGATCGCCTCGCCCACCCAGCGGTGGACGACCCAGTCGCCCTCCCCCGGGGTTGCCAGGCGCAGCTCGCCCCGGTCCAGGTGAGCCACGGTCTGCTCGATGGCGGACCGCACCCGCGGGTCGTCCAGGACGCGCTCCCCACCTGCCTTCGCCCGGGCCTCGTAGGCTCCGTGCACCACGTCTTCGAGGTCGTCGAACATGGGCACCCTTGTACAGGGAATCGGCGGGTCTGGGTAGCCCACGTGCCGGGGGTCAGGGGCAGGCGGACTCGGCGAAGCGCTTGAAGTAGGGCTCGCGGACCCCCGACTCGACCTTGACCTGGCGGGTCTGCTCCGGGCCGTCGCCCATGCACTTCATCACGATGGTGTGGTAGCCGGCCGGGACGGTGATCGAGACCGGCGTCTCGCCCTTGTACTGGCCGTCGATCCACACCGTGCCCCAGGGATCCGAGTCCACCACCAGGGTGCCGGGCTCCCCGGATCCGGGGTCGTCCGGGGGATCGGGCTCGGACGGAGTGGGATCGTCGTGGCGCGCGTAGCGGTCGGGGTCGGGGGTGGGGTCGTCGTCGTCGGAGAGCTCGACGGTGGACGTGCCGCCACCGGACGGGTCGTCCTCCCGATCGTCACGGGAGGAGCGATCGTCACGGTCGTCGCGGGAGGAGCGGTCGTCGCGGGAGGAGCGATCGTCGCGGTCGTCACGGGAGGAACGGTCGTCACGGTCGCGGCTGGAATGACGGTCACGATCCCGGTCTCCGCCGCTCCCCGCCGATCCGGCCGATTCGGTGTCGCCCGGCTCCTCGGTGGAGTCCTCGATGACCACCATCCCGCCCCCCCGCACGTCGTCCTCTTCCACGGCGACGGTGTCGCCGGCAGGTCCGGAGGTCATCCGCGAGAGAAGGGCGCTGCCGCCCACGGTGACCAGCATCAGCACCAACAGGAGCAGGGGCACGGCCAGGGCGGCGACGAGCCCCCAGTTGGCCCCGGTCTCGCGCACCGTGGAGGTGGTCTGGGAGCCGCTGCGGGTGTGGATCGACGCGGAGGTGGACGGGTCCACGCTGTGGTAGGGCTGCCCGCCGGTGCCCCGGCGTGTGTCCGTGGTCCCGGACGAGGACGAGGCAGGGCCGATCTGGCGGTGGCGGCCGGTGATCAGCTCCTCGGGCTTGGGGGGCAGGGGGATGGTCGCGAGCGCATCGCTGGCGTGCTGCCCGTCCGAGTCCAGCTCCAGCGAGAGGATCGCCGAGGGCAGGGGAGTCGGCTCGCCGGGTCCGGTGGCCGTGATGTCGGGGGGGCCACCGGACACCCGGGTCTCGGGAAGCCCCGGGGTCACCACCGGCACGAAGTCGTCCGGGACCAGCTCCTCGGCGTTCTGGTCCTCCTTGAACTCGGCCACCAGCATGGCCAGGTAGGCCCGGGCCGCGTCCCGATCGCCGTGTTCGTCGATGAGGTGCTTGAGGTCCCCCAGGACCGTGACGGCGCTGGGGTACCGGCTCTGGACGGGCCGCTCCATCAGGCGGGCGAAGATCTCGCCCAACCCGGGCAGCGCCGTCTCGACCCGCTCGACCTGCTCCTCCAGGGGCATCCGCAGGACCAGATCCAGGGCGTCCTGACCCGGCCGAGGCTTGAACAGGGGCCGGGTGGTCACCATCTCGTACAGCAGCGCCCCCATCGAGAACAGGTCGGACGCGGGGGTCATGTCGTGGGGGGTCTCGATCTGCTCGGGGCTCATGTAGCGGGGGGTGCCGCGGATGGCGCCGCTGGTCTCCATCCCGCCCCGGTCGATGGTCGCGCGGGCGATGCCGAAGTCCAGGATCTTGACCATGCCGTTGGGGGCGATGGCGATGTTGGAGGGTTTCAGGTCCCGGTGGATCACCTGCAGCAGGGAGCCGTCGTCCCCCGAGCGGGCGTTGTGGGCGTAGTCCAGGCCCTCGAGCACCTGGGCCAGGATCAGCAGCAGCACCGGGATCGGTACCTGGTGCTTCACCTTGCGGTGGCGCTTGATCAGGTAGGACAGCGAGACGCCGTCCACCAGCTCCATGGCCAGGTAGTAGCGGCCGTTGAAGTGGTTGAACTCGTAGACCTCGACGATGTTGGGGTGGTGGAGCTGGCAGCCCAGCAGCGCCTCGTTGACCAGGGCGCGGAGGAACTCCTCGTCCTCGATCAGCGCCGGGCGGATCACCTTGACCACCAGCTTCTTCTCGAAGCCGTGCGGCCCGGGCAGAACGGCCCGGTAGACGGTGGCCATACCCCCCTCGCCGGCGATGCCGGTCAGGCGGTAGCGCCCGAAATCGGTCGGGAATTCGAACACACCCATCCCCAGTGGACCGCTTCGGTCCGGTGTAAGATGGTAGCACTCCGGGCGGTTGGTGCGAGAATGTGGGCTCGCGCTTCACCGCTCGTTTCTCAGGAGGCCATTGCCGTGCTGATGCCGGGACGCCGGCCTGCTCTGTGGATTGGACCGCTGCTCGTGGCGCTGGGTTCCCTCGCGCCCGCGGGTGAGTGCCTCGCGCGCGATCTGCTGTTGATCTACGGCGGGTTCTCGGACGACAACGCCTACCGCCGCACCATCGATCAGGCGTACGAGGACCACGCCAGCGACCGGATCGAGGTGGTGCTGGGCGGCGAGATGCTGGAGCGCCGCTACGACGAGCTGGTGCTGGTGGTGGGCGAGGGCGAGCTGGTGCGGGAGTGCCGTGGGGGAGACGCGCCGGACCTGAAGCTGCTGGAAGCCGAGCTCGATCGGCTGCGGATGGACATCGACTACGAGGGCATGGTCTTTGCCTACGACATCGCCATCGACGAGCTGGTCTGCGCCGGGGAGGCGTTGAGCGGGGCGGATGCTGCGGGGCTCTACGTGCAGCGGGGGCTGGTCCACCACAAGCTGGGCGACGAGGAGTCGGCCCGGGAGGACTTCCGCGCGGCCCTGGTGATCGATCCGGAGCGCGAGTGGGACAAGCGGGACTCGCCCAAGGCGCGGCCCCTGTTCGACGACGAGATGTACGAGTCGCGGGACGCCTACACCTACGCCCTGTACGCGGCCGAGGACGGACCGTCGGGCACGGGGATCCGGGTGGACGGGCGGTCCGTGAGGGCCGGTGAGCCCATGCGGCTGGCCACCGGCGACCACCTCTTGTCGTGGCACGGCACGGGCATGGGGGACAGCGGCGTCCTGCAGGTGTGGGGCACGGTGACCGTGCTGGGCGCCGAGGGGGTCTTCGACTTCCTGTTCCGCGAGCCCCGGGACCAGGCCGAGGTCGAGCTGCGGGATCTGCTGCTGTTCGAGCTGGCCGAGATCGAGGACGTGGACGAGGTGATCCTGCTGGATCCGATCATCCCCACCGGGTCGCTGGCCCGCGGGGGGCGCTACTCGAGCCCGGCGCGAACGGGGCTGGGCAGCGGGTACGCGCGCACGTCGCACTTCAACTACGGCATCGCGTCGCTGGACCTTTGGCTCCGGCTGAAGTCGCTGGTCCACCTGGAGCTGCGGGGGGAGTTCGACATCACCCGGGGCCGGGCCACCGGGGTGACCGAGGAGGAGGGCGAGGAGGTCACCGAGGAGCTGCCCGAGGACGAGGAGGACAGCGGGATCTCCGACGTCTACATGTTCCCGTCGTTCCAGATCGGCGTGGGTGTGCGCGAGACCCACGGCACCTTCCAGCCCGGCGGCGGTATCGGCATGCGCCTGTACTTCACCGGCCCCTCGCTGATCGTCCTGCCCGCCCTGATGTTCCAGGGCGGCGTCGACATCCGCGGCTGGGAGGCTCCCGTCGTGATCCGCGCCGGCATCGCCGCCGGCTTCTTCCTGGGCGGCGGCAACAACGACCAGCTCGGTAGAGACCTCACCGGCCACGGCCGGGGGATCTTCAATGCGAATATCGGGGTGGGTTTCATTCTCTGAAGGCCGCCACTCCAGGCAACTCGTACATCGGATCCCAAACCCCCGGAATCCACCCCGGAACGTCGGGACCGACGGGGAGACGCCCCGAAGAGCCCCCCAAGACTGAATCTCGGCCGCTGTGACTTGCCGCCCCAGAAGCGCCCCCGAGACCCCGAAGTGACTACCGAAGGCCCCGACTGGATGGGCCGCCACCCTGACCGCGGCCGAGACCGAGACCGAGGCCGAGACCGAGGCGGATGGCCGCCCCACCGCGTCCGAGACCGAGACCGAGACCGAGGCCGAGTCCGAGACCGAGACCGAGGCCGAGACCGAGGCCGAGACCGAGGCCAAATCCAAGACGTCCGCCCGCCCCCCCCGGGTTCTTCCGCCACGCGGAAGAAACAGGCGCTTCGGTCAACAGACAAGGACGTTTCTTCCGCACCGCGGAAGTCTCCGCCGTGTCCGATCCTGACTCAGAGGCCCGCCCCCTCGTACCGGGGTGGCACAGGGAGCTTGCTCCCCGTGTTCTTCAGACCCCTCTTCCCACCCCCTTCCAACCTCAACCCAATTCCCTTGAACTCGCGCCCGATCTGTCCTCAGATCACCCCTCGACCTCGGAGGCCACCATGACTCGCCCATCACCGGCCCTCTGCCCCTTGCTCGCCCTGGCCGCCCTCTACCTGGCCGCCCCCGCATCCGCCCTGACCATCACCGTGGACGCCGGGGGCAACGACTTCTACCAGGGGGACATCGACGGCGCGACCGTCTTCGTCGGCAACATCGTCGTCGAACGCATGGACACCTTCGCCGCCGTCTCCCTGGGCCGCACCAACGGCCAGGGCGTGGCCGACGTGGTGGCCGACGACGGCGTGGACCACCAGATCCTCGCCGAGATCTACCCCCAGGCCGTGGGCAACGGCTGCGAGTTCGTCTACTCCACCGACGGCTTCGGCACCGAGGCCACCGTGGCCATGCCCTACGACAGCCCCATGGGTAACAACGACAAGTTCCTCGGCGTGCTGCCCGGCCAGGTCTTCGGCGCCGACACCACCGTCGAGTTCTACGTCAAGTGCGTCGGTCCCACCGCCCAGCCCGGCAACGACTTCGAGGCCTACGTCCCGGGCGCCGGCGTCAACTTCTTCTGGGAGGTCCAGGGGGGTGGTCCCACCTGCACCGACGACGACGGCGACGGCTACGGCGACCCCGGCGACCCCAGCTGTCCCAACGGGGGCCAGACCGACTGCAACGACAACGACGCCGACGTGAACCCCGGCGCCGCAGAGGACTGCCTCGACGGCGTCGACAACGACTGCGACGGCGACGCCGACCAGTCCGATCCCGATTGCCTGGGGGACGACGACGACACCGGAGATGACGACACCGGGGACGACGACACGGGAGACGACGATACCGGCGATGATGACACCGGCGACGATGACACCGGTGACGACGACACCGCCGACGACGACACCGCCGGAGACGACGACGACACCACCGACGACGACACCACCGACGACGACGACGCCGACGACGACGACGGC
>CAZITQ010000137.1:0-25991 GCA_964542165.1 uncultured Rickettsiales bacterium | reverse complement strand
GCTAGCGCGACGGCCAGCAGCACCGCCATCCCGATCCCCAGACCCCCCGCCTCTCCGTATCGCTCGCTCATGATCGCTCCCTCGTCCTCGGTGACCGACCGGTGTGCAAGGCATGGGCCAACGGAGGGGGATCGACCGGTCGCGACGGGCCGCGACACGGAGGCGGCGATGGTGCACAATCCGGACGCGCCGAGCACCAACCGCGGAGGTCCCCATGGCCTACGAGACCCTCCTGGTGGAGCGCGACGATCGGGTGATGATCGTCCGCCTCAACCGCCCCCAACGCATGAACGCCGTCATCGAACAGATGTACCTGGACCTGCAGGCGGCCCTGGCGGAGGCCCGGGACGATCCGGAGGTCCGGGCGGTGGTCCTCACCGGTTCGGTGCGCCGCGGCCCCAAGGGGGACAAGCAGGCTTTCTGCGCCGGGGCGGACCTCAAGGAGCACGGGGCGGGGCGCCGCACGGCGGAGCAGAAGCGGGCCTACATCGAGCTGGCCCACGAGACCACCCGCCAGCTGTACGAGCTGCCCCTGCCGGTGGTGGCCGCCGTCAACGGACCGGCCCGGGGGGCGGGCGCCGAGATGGCCCTGAACTGCGACCTGGTCCTGATGGCCCACACGGCCAGCGTCGCCTTCCCCGAGACGGGCCTGGGTACCTTCGTGGGCGGCGGCGTGACCCGCCACCTGACCCAGCTGGTGGGGCTGGCGAAGGCCAAGTACCTGGTCTACACCGGCGCCGTGCTGGACGGAGCATCGGCGGCGGTGATCGGGCTGGCCCTGTCCAGTCACCCGCTGGAGGACCTGATGCCCCGGGCTCTCCACCTGGCGCACACCATGGCGGGCAAGGCGCCGATCTCCATGGCGCTGGCCAAGGAGCTGCTGCACCGGGCGTCCTCGACCGATGCGTCCACGGCGCTGGATGCCGAGACCGAGGCGATCCTGGACTGCATGCAGACCCGGGACTGGCAGGAGGGCATCGACTCGTTCGCCGAAAAACGCGAGCCCAGCTTCGAGGGGCGGTAGGAGCGGCCATGTCGCTGCAGCGCGTACTGGATCCCAAGTCGGTGGCCGTGATCGGTGCCTCCCGCGTGGAGACCAAGCGCGGCTTCCAGTCCATCCGGACCCTGATCGAGGACCGGTTCCAGGGGGCCATCTACCCGGTGAACCCCAAGGAGAGGAGCATCCTCGGCCTGCCCTGCTACCCCAGCATCGGCGAGGTGGACGGCGAGGTGGATCTGGCTCTGATCACGACGCCGGCCCGCACGATCCCGGGCATCCTCGAACAGTGCGCGGACAAGGGGGTCGCCGGTGCGGTGATCATCGCCGGCGGGTTCGGCGAGATGGGGGCCGAGGGCAAGGCGCTGGAGCGCCAGGTCTCCGAGGTCGCCTTCCGCCGCGGGATCCGCATCATCGGGCCCAACACCTCGGGGATGATCAACGTCCACACCCAGCTCAACCTGGTCGGGATGCGCGATGTGCCCCGGGGCAGCATCGCCCTGCTCTCCCAGAGCGGCAACATGGCGCTCTCGCTGATCACCGAGGCCTCGATCAAGAGCCAGCAGGGGTTCAGCCACTACGTGGGCGTGGGCAACGAGGCGGGGATCCGCTTCCACGAGTACCTGGAGTTCTTCCGCGACGACCCGCGGACCCAGGCGATCGTGATGTACGTGGAGGGGATGCGCGACGGCCGCTCCTTCCTGCAGGTGGCCTACGAGACCACGCCCCACAAGCCGGTGGTGATGCTCAAGAGTGGACGCTCGGAGAGGGGCGCCAGCTCCGCCGGATCCCACACCGGGGCGCTGGCCGGCATGTCCGAGGTCGCGCGCACCGCGCTGAGGCGCGCGGGGGTGGTGTGGGTCGAGGACTCGGACAAGCTCTTCCCCTGCGCCGAGGCGCTGGCCTGCTTGCCACCGATCCGCAACAACAGCGTGGCGATCCTCGCCGACGGCGGCGGTCACGCGACCATCGCCGCCGACATGCTCACCGACCTGGGTGTCGAGATCCCGACCCTCAGCCGCAAGACCCAGGGCCGCCTCGAGGAGATCCTTCCGCCCGCCGCGTCGGTGACCAACCCCATCGACGTGGCCGGCGCCACCGATGCCGACCCGGAGCTGTTCGCCCGGATCGCCCGGATCCTGCTCGAGGACCACCAGGTCGGCGGGCTGCTGCTGGTGGGGCTGTTCGGCGGGTACGGGATCCGCTTCGCCGAGGAGCTGGTCTACGGCGAGGAGTACGCTGCCCATCAGATGGGCAAGCTGATCTCCGAGCTCGGCAAACCGATCGTGGTCCACAGCCTGTACAAGTTCGCCCGTCCCCACGCCATCGAGATCCTCCGCCACAACCGGATCCCGGTGAACGACTCGGTGGAGGTGGCCTGCCGCTGTGTGGGCGCCCTGGCGGAGTACGGTCGCTTCCAGCGGGCGTACAAGGAGCGACGCAACTTCGTGTTCCGTTGGCGGGCCAAGGCCCGGGCGAGGGGCAAGATGCTGATCAACGGGGCGCGGGCCGAGAATCGGCCGGCGCTCCTGGAGCACGAGGCCAAGGAGCTGGTGGGGCTCCACGGCGTTGAGGTGCCCCCGGACGTCCTGGCGACCACGGCCGACGAGGCGGCGGCGGCGGCGGCCGGGATCGACGGGCCTGTGGCCCTCAAGCTGGTCTCGCCCCAGATCCTCCACAAGAGCGACGCGGGCGGCGTGAAGCTGGGTCTGACCGGTGGCGAGGACGTGCGGCGATCGTTCGACGAGATCGTGGACGCCGCACGGGAGTACGACCCGGAGGCCGAGATCCGCGGGGTCCTGGTGTCCCCCATGGCGCCGCGCGGGGTCGAGGTGATCGTCGGCACCAAGATCGACGACCAGTTCGGACCGGTGGTGGTGTTCGGGATCGGGGGCATCCTGGTCGAGGTGGTCAAGGACGTGTCGTTCCGGGTGCTGCCGGTGACCAAGCGCGCCGCCCAGCACATGATCGACGATATCCACGCCGTGGCCCTGCTCGACGGGTACCGTGGCCAGCCCCCGGCCGACCGCGACGCCATCGTCCGCCTGATCCGCACGGTCTCGGAGCTGATCGAGGCCTACCCCGAGATCTCGACCATGGACCTCAACCCGGTGATCGTGCACGAGCAGGGGCTCACCGTGGTCGACGCGAGGATCCTGCTCAAACGCCCCGAGGACGTGGACGTCTAGTTGGCTACGGCGGGGGACCCGCCCGCCTAGCGACCGGAGCGGCGTGTCCGGGTACCCGCCTTTGCCGATCCCGAAGAGCGGCTCGAGCCGCTTTCCCCGCCACTGACGCCCTTCTTGCTCGAGCTGCTCGAGGAGCCAGAGCCGCTCTTCGTCGACGGCTTCGAGACCTCCGGCTCCTTCCAGGACCAGCTCCAGGTGTAGCGTCCGTGACCCTTGTCCAGGGAGACCATCAACCGGTGGACACCCGGGGTCGACGGGCAGTGGATGATCTGGTGGGAGAAGGAGAGGTCGCCGCTCGTGGCCAGCTCCCCGCCGGCGGGATCCAGCAGGCGGATCCCGGTCACCGGTACGCCGGAAGCCACCGTGAACGCGTAACAGAGGTCCCCGCGGAGCTCGACCAGTTGCTCGTGCTCGCCACCCGTGACCCAGGCCCCTTTGGCGGGGATGCCCTGGGCGTACCCCGCCGCGGTCGCCCCACCTGCCGCGACATCGTGGGCCGCCTTGCCCGGCCCCGCCAGGAAGGCCTGGGGCATCCCGCTCTGCCACAAGCCGTAGGCCGGGCCGGCGAGACAGATCGCGAAGATGACGATCGTCATCAGACAGCCTGGGATGCTGGCGAAGCGGGCGGCCCAGCGGCCCCGCCTGGCCACCCGCGCCTTCTCTCGGGCCCGCCGGCGCTCCTCGGCCTTGCGCTCCCGTCGCTCCCGCTCCCGCTGCTCCTGCGCCTCCCTCTCCCGTCGCCGCCGCTCCTCGCGCGCCGCCTCCCGCTCCCGGGCCTTTCGGCGGTCCTCTGCGTCGGGGACCGGCTCCTGATGCCCGCAGTACGGGCAGCTCATGGTCAGCCCGGTCTCGGGTACGGACATCCCCGCGCCGCAGGCGGGGCAGGTGGTCTCGGTGTCGACGTTGCTCATCGGTCGTCAGGCGAAATGTACCGCGAGCGACGGGATCGCGTCACCGGGGGACGACGACGGGGATCGGCGGCGAGCTGACCACCAGCACCGGCCGCTCGATCTCGTGGGGACTGACGCGGACCCGCACGTAGACTCGCCAGTCGCCCGGCTCCAGGGGTGGGTCGAAGGTGTAGCGGGCCAGCCCGTGACCTCCGTCCTGACCGTGGCTCGCCGCGAGCACCTCGACCGACTCGGCCTCCCGCTCGCCGCCACTCTCGGACACTGCGCGGCCGATCAGGGTCACCGCAGGGCTCCAGTCGTGGTGCTGGATCAGGTACCCGTGCCCCAGCACCAGCTCGCGGCCCGATGCGCACGGTCGGGGTCCCGGGCGAACCGCCGCCACGAGCTCCCGCCCCTCGCGCAACAGCGGGTCGAGGCGGGAGATCTTGGCGTCGAGGGTCCGCAGCTGCCGTCCGGCCGCGATGAGAACCTCGGGATGTCGTTCCGAGCTCGCGTGGCTGACCAGCTCCTCGACCACGATCGACCGCACGCCGTCGTCACCTCCGAGCCGGCCCAGCGCCAGCACCGCCGTGGCCCGGATCCACGGGTCCGGATCCTCGAGGAGCCCGGCGATCCGATCCCGCGCCCCGTCGGGATCGTCGCGGATCGCATAGCGGTTGCCGGCCAGCAGTCGGAGGGCCGCATAGCGGTGATGCCGGTGACGGCCCGTGTCGCAGGCGGCGTCCAGGAGGGCGGCGCCGCCGGCGGCGAGGTCCGGATCGAGGAAGGCCCGCCCGTCGTACCCCCGCATGGACGGCACGAGATCCCTGCCGAAGGCGTCGAGCATGGCGTCCAGGTCACCCTCGGCGGCGATGGCCTGCTGGAGGTGGACCGACAGGCCGTCCGCGGCGAACCCGGTCGACGGATGGCGCTCCCTCGCGGGGAAGGTGGCTGGCGGCGGTAGCAGGGCGAGCAGCTCGGCCACCCGCTCCTCCGGATCCTCGGTGGCGAGCGCGGCCTCGGCGGCCTCGGCGCGGGCCCGGGCCTCCTCCAGCTCCCCCTCGAACTCCGGGAGGGTCAGGGCCACCTGCCAGCCTTCGACGAGGCCGAACACGTCCTCGGGATCCGGTCCCTGGACCACCGGGGCGTAGGCCCCCGGATTGGACCACTGCTCGAAGCGGTACACCCGCCCACCTGCCAGGAGACGTTGGCCCGACGGGACCTTCTGGAACAGGCCCTCGCCGTCCATCAGCCCCTCGCGAATCAGGCGCGGCGGAGCGGGGGTCAGGAAGAGGATCTCCTCCGGGTCCTTGCGCGGTGGCATCCGCTCCACCGGGTGTTCGGGATCGCTGAGGTCCCACGACGCCTGGAAGGTGGTGCGGTAGGCGTCGTCGTAGACCTCGACCTCGTCTCCGGCCCGGAGATCGCCGCCGTAGACGTGGGTGAGGCGGTAGGTGGTGGTGGTGTTCCACTCCTCGTGTCGGGATTGGTGGGAGATCGTCTCGGCCTTGACCACGTGGTCGGCCAGGAACCACAGCGACGCGAGGTCGTGGTGCTCCATGGGAGCGGCGTCCGCTCCGAGGACCGGGCCACAGGTCGACAGCAACAGCAGGGACAGCAGCGGGGCGTGGCGAGGCATCGGACCCTCCGTGTCCCTTCAGACACGTCGGGTGGCGGCATGTTCCGCGGGGGAGGGGCTCAGGGCTCGATCACGTCGTAGGCGAACCCCACGTACTCCCGCTGGAAGCCGTTGCACGCGTTCCACGTGAAGTGCTGCAGCTCCAGGGTGTACGTCCCGGTCTGCGTGGCGACGATCTCGCCGATCTCGTGGGGCCCGTCGTAGGACGCGGCGTTCATCACGTTGTGCCCACCCGGGTCGAGGATGTGCAGGTCGAAGTCGGCGGAGATGCCCGTGGTGCCACGGGAGGTCCCCGTGGGACAGGTGGACCAGGCGGCCACGGCGCGAATCCGGGTGCCGGGGGTGTCCACGACCACCGTGCCCATGACCTTCTTGTCGCTGTTGTCGAAGTCCACCGGCATCAGGCTGGCGACCGACCAGCGGCCGCCGTCGAGGATCGACAGGATCCGCTCGGCGTTGGGCACGCCGGCTCCGTCCCGCTCGTCCGGTGCCCGGTAGTCCGAGTAGGTCTTGCCCGCGGTGGGGGTGAGGACGTCGTGGTTCGCCGACGCCATCAGCACGGCGCGCACGCCCTCGGGCCAGTACTCGAACATCGGCTGCCGGTCCTGCATCAGGGCCACGGTCCCGGCGATGGCGGGGGCGGCGAAGCTGGTGCCGGCGAGGCCCGACTCCAGCCCGTCGGAGTCCCCGTCGTCGTTGGTCGACGAGGTGCAGTTCTGCCCGTGGCCCGTGATGTCCGGGACCTCCCGGTCACAGCCGTAGCCCGGCGAGGGCCCGGGGCAGTCGGCCATGTTCAGGCTGGAGGTGGCGTTGTAGAAGGTGTCGTCGGCCCAGGCATCGGGCGTGCCGTTGGGATCGTAGCCAGCCACGCAGATCAGGTTGCCTGCGGCACAGGACGCTCCCGAGTTGACGCCGTAGTTCCCGGCCGCCCGGGTGATGCTCATGCCGTAGGTGCGCGAGTAGTAGTCCTGGGCGTTGGGGTTGGTGTAGCCGCCGACCCAGCTCTCGTTGGTCACCGTGACGTCCTGGTCGACCTGCCAGTCCAGCATCTGGGCGTGGGATCCCGATCCGTTGGCGAACACCAGGTCCACGATGGGCGCCCCGGCCACTTGGGAGAAGTCGGGCAGCATCCCGATCATCCCGGCCACCGTCGTGGGATGCCAGCCCTGGCAGACCCCGGAGACACACTGGGGAGAGTGGTCGTACAGGCCCCAGCAGTTCGCGTCGGTGGTGCAGCTGCGGGGGGTGGAGCGTTCGGTGTACTCGAACCACAGGTTCGGATTGCCGTTCCAGATCTCACCCCAGATCCCGCAGTCGTCGCAGGCCTCGGTCATGCCCACCTTGATGTCCATGCCGTACGCGTTGAGCCCGTGGAACTGCTCCAGGTTCATGTCCCTGGACGAGTCCACCGACGCGGGGATCTTCGGCTCGTGGCGGCGGGACAGGACGATGCCGGTCACGTCGTCCCGGGAGCGGAAGCCCTCCTCGACCGCGGCCCGGGAGAGCCGCGCCTCGACGATGGGACCGAGGCCCGCCTCGAACAGGATCTCGCCCCCCAGGGCGTGCACGTCCTCGACCACACCGGCCCGGGCCATCGCCAGAACCGCGGCGTATTCCTCGCGCTCCACGTCGAGCCGGGTCGAGCCGGTCGCGTCCGCTCCGTCCGGACGCGGGGGTGGGGCGGGAGCGTCGACCCAGATCTCGACGTCGACCAAGCCGTGGTCGTCCATGCCGTCGAGGGCCCGGTCCAGCTCCTCGGAAAGGTCGCCGAACAGCTCCTGCGCCAGGGCCAGGTTGGCCTCGTTGGCGGCCCCGTAGTCCAGCGGGTGTCCGTCCGGGTCCACGTCCACCTTGCGGGTCTCGCCCGTGGACTCGTCGAAGAGCACCAGCCGGTAGACGTCCTGACCGGTGTAGCGCAGAGTGCGTTGCATCGCGTGGATCACCCGTTCACCGTCCCGCAGCTGGTGGATCGCGGCCTCGCGGAAGCGCGGCGGTACCGCGGCCTCGTCCCGCAGCACCCGGTCCACGGCGGTCGCCACGCCGATCTCGGCGGCGTCCCCGCCCGCCGTGGCGTGGGCCACTTCGACCGGCCGATCCCCCGCCGTCGGACCGCCGTCCATCGACTCGCAGGCCGTGGCCAGGAGCAGTGGCGTCATCGTCCACAGGAGTTGCGCGTGGGTCCTCATCGTGTCCTCCATCGTCCTTCGATTGCGGCAGAACGGCGCCAACGACTGGACGCCGTCGATGGGGAGTACACGGAGCCTCCTTCGGGACTTACACGGCCAGGACCGCGCCCCGGGGCGCGCGTGAACGAGGACCAAGTGGCCGTCTTTCGTTGACAGCCGCCAATCTCGGCGTATTGTGGGTCGACCCTCCACCGCGCATCCGTGACCCGCCGAGGCCTCCATGGCGACCCCGACGATGCGGTTGACCGTTATCGCGACCGGCGTCCCCTGGGCTCCGGTGAAAGGCGGATCCCTGACGAAGGCAACCCACCTGGCTCGGGAACCCAAGGAAGCGGAGGGCACGACCTCCGACGATGGGAACCAGCCCCTGACGACCGAGCAGCTTGGGGACGTGATGTTGCTGTTCGCCGAGCGGGACGTGGCCCTGGCCGACGGCGGCGCGAAGGCCCGCAAGGCGGCGCGGCAGCGCATGGCCCGTCAGACCGACCGGCTGTTCGATGCCCGGATGGCCGAGAGCGCCCGGGATCAGGGGCGGGACCGGGATCCCATTCGGACCTACATGCGGGGTATGGCGGCCGTCTCCCTGCTCAGCCGCGATGGAGAGATCGAGCTGGCGAGTCGCATCGAGGAGGCGGTCATCGACGCCCGCCTGGTGGCCATCACGGCCTGGCCACGGATCGAGAACCTGGTGAAGCTGGACCCCGAACGGGGCGACCACCGCAGCGACGTGGATCCCGGGAGCATGGACGACGCTCAGCGGGACGAGGCCGACGGCCGGCTTCGGGAGCTGTGCGCGCTGGCCGAGGAGCGGGATCGCCTGATCCTCGAGCTGGAGGAGGTCACCGACTCCGGGGCTCAGCAGCAGACCGCCGCTCGTCTCGAGGACGTCCGTGAACGGATCTTCGAGGCCAATCGAAAATTGCGACTGGGTGTCCACCAGTTCCTGCGCATCGGCGAACGAATCCACGCACTGGCGGAGCGCACCGGGGACGAGCTGCGCAGCCTCGACCGCTGCGCGTCGACCTTCGGGATCTCCGTGAACGAGTTGCTGGTCCGGCTGCGCCGCATGCAGGGCAACGACGGGTCAGCGAAATCCGGGACGGCGGCGGCCGATTCCGTCCGCCTGCGGCGGATGGCCAGCGGCCCCCTGGCGGCGCTGGCCGAGATCGAGCGGGACAGTGGACTGCCCCTGGACGACCTGCGTCGGGTCGACGCGGCGATCCAGAGGGCGCTGGCCACGGCCCACGACGCCAAGAGCTCTCTGGTGCAGGCCAACCTCCGGCTGGTGGTCAGCATCGCCAAGAAGTACCTGAACCGCGGTCTCCCCTTCCTCGATCTGATCCAGGAGGGCAACATCGGACTGCTGCGGGCCGTGGACAAGTTCGAGTACCGACGCGGGTACAAGTTCTCGACCTACGCCCACTGGTGGATCCGCCAGGCCATCACCCGGGCCATCGCCGACCAGTCCAGGACCATCCGCGTGCCCGTGCACATGACCGAGCACATCAACCGGCTCAACCGGACCAGTCGCTACCTGGTCCAGAAGCTGGGACGGGAGCCGACGCTCGAGGAGATCGCCGCCGACCTCGAGATCCCGGTGCACAAGGTGCGACTGATCCTGCGGGCCGCGAAGCAGCCGATCAGCCTGGAGACCCCGCTGGGGGCCGAGGACGACTTCCGGCTGGCGGACATCATCGAGGACCAGGGCAACGTCAGCCAGATCGACGCCGTGGAGGTGAGCGATCTGCGTCGACAGACCCGCGACGCGCTGGCCCGGCTGACCCCCCGCGAGGAGCGGATCCTACGGATGCGGTTCGGCATCGGCGTCGAGGGATCGGCCACCCTCGAGGAGGTGGGCCACGAGTTCCACGTGACCCGGGAGCGCATCCGTCAGATCGAGGCCAAGGCGCTGGCCAAGCTCCGGCATCCGGCGCTGTCCGACCGCCTCGCCCGGTTCTGGGAGGAGTGAACGGAGGCCCATCCGGTCACCCCGGGCGTCGTCCTTCCAAAAAGGACGTGCGGTTCCCCACCACTCTGCTACCCTCTGCCGCTTCTCGAGGAGACGGCATGATGCGGTACGGATTTCTGTCCTGGTTCTTCGCCCTCGCCCTCACCCTGGGGTGCCCCGCGCCCCCGTACGAACCCGCCGACGACGACGATGACGACGACGCCAGTGGCGACGACGACGCGACGGGCGACGACGACGACACCGGCGACGACGACACCGGTGACGACGACACCTCCGACGACGACACCGGCGACGACGACACCGGTGACGACGACACCGGCGGCGCCACCGAGTACATGTACGCCCAGACCTCGGAGGACCTGTACGCGGTGGACAAGGACCCGCCCTACGCCGTGTCCCACATCGGGACCTTCTCCCAGGACCAGATGACCGATCTGTCGGTGGACATCGACGGCCGCATGTACGCGGTGACCTTCGACGAGGTCTTCGAGGTCGACCCGTTCACCGCTCAGCTGACCTCGGTGGCCACCCTACCCGACGCCTCGCTGTTCGCCATGACCGCCCTGGCCGACGGCACCATGCTGCTGGGCAGCGACGACGCGATCTACGAGGTCGACGTGGCG
The DNA here is from genome assembly GCA_964542165.1 of uncultured Rickettsiales bacterium. Lineage (GTDB taxonomy): Bacteria > Myxococcota_A > UBA796 > UBA9615 > CAYRNR01 > CAYTBN01. Next base: position 15,498 of record CAZITQ010000137.1, on the reverse strand, counting down.
ACCGGCCAGATCGACTACTACGACTCGCTGGGCAACTGGGAGTTCGCCGGCGACATGGTGGGGCTACCCGACGGATTGCTGTACTGCCTGGTGTGGCCGTCGGACCACTGGGCGGAGAGCACCTCGCTGGTGGTCTACGACCCGGCCACGGGCAACACCACGGAGATCGGCGAGACCGGCCACGGCTCCATGTTCGGCGTGGGGTTTGCCGACTGGACGATGTACGGCTTCAACCGCGACGGCGAGATCCTCGATATCGACTACTCGACGGGTGCGGCGTCGGTCATCGCCACGCCGGGTCACGACTTCTGGGGCGCGGCCACCAACCCGCTCAAGTGGGACTGAACCGTCCCGGACTCAGTAGGCGGCCACCTGCTGCCCGCCGGTCCCGTGCCAGGCCAAGGCGTTGATGCCGTCACAGGCCTTGGCCACGAAGATCGGCATCAGCACCAGGTTCACCAGCGAGAACAGCATGCCGATGTAGGGGATCGCGGCCAGCAGGGTCATGATGCACAGGGTCATGGCCAGCCCCTCGGGCATGCGGGGCAGGGGGGCACCTTCGGCGTAGGCCATCCGGTTGTAGTCCTGGCACCAGCCCAGATAGACCTGGAAGACCCAGTACATGTTGTAGAAGGGCACGAACATCAGCCCCACCGCCGCGCCCGGCGTGGTCCTGCCCGAGCCGTAGGGCAGGGAGGCCCACATGCGGTACACGAAGACCATCAGCACGATGGCGCCGTAGAGCAGGGACGCCAGCGCCAGCAACAGCAGGACCGCCCCCAGGTCCTCCTCCCACTCGGCGAAGGCCGCGATGGCGCCGATGGCCGCGACGACGCTGATGCCCAGGCCTCCCAGGATCGACCCCAGGAAGAACCCCTTGGAGATGGGGCGGGCCGGCCCGTCCGCGATGCTGAATCCCGGCTGGTCGTAGACCGGAGCGCCGGGTTGACCGAAGGCGGGGGCGGCGGCCGGTGCTGGCTGCGTGTAGGCCTCGGCACCGGGGGGTGGACCGGCAGCCCAGCCGGTCGGGGGCGTCCCGGCGGGAGCGCCCGGAGGTGGCGGTCCCGGCGGCGGCGGGCTCCCCGGCGCCATGGGCGGGGGAGGGGGCCCGCTCGGCGTGGCCTGGGGTGGCGGCGGAGCGTGGGCGGGCTGCTGCCAGGCTTGCTGGGCACCGTGCCCCATCCCGGCGTGGGGTGAGGCGCCTGCCCCTGCCAGGCCCGGGAACAGCAACTCCTTGAACGCCAGGACCAGCAGGAGGTAGGCGGCCGCGGGGAAGACGTCGATCACGAACCAGACGGCGCGCCGTGCCCATATCTCGTAGATCTCGAAGACCTCGTACATCACCCAGTTGATCACCGGGAAGATCAACCGCAGCGCCAGGAGGATCGAGAAGGCCAGCACGAGGAAGGTGGCGGGCTTGCGCGCGTGCTGGAGCGCCTTGATCGCCAGCACCAGCCCGATGATCTGAACGACGATCGACGGGAGGTCGGTGACGAATCCCCAGAGGATGCTCTCGAGAAGACCCATGGCCATGTGTGAGGCTCCTTCCCCGACCGCGAAGCTAGCACAAACGGAGTGAGGTCTGCCGCAGCGCCGTGCCGGTGCAGGACGAGGGGTGTCGGGCGATCTGCTTCGGCGTCCCCTGGGCCAGGAGCCGCCCGCCCCCCGCCCCCCCCTCGGGGCCCAGATCGATCACCCAGCCGGCACGGGAGACGAACACCAGGTCGTGCTCCACGGCGACCACCGTGTGGCCCGCGTCCACCAGCCCACCCAGGGCGCCCAGGAGGACCTCGACGTCGTCGGGGTGCAGGCCGCGGGTGGGCTCGTCCAGCAGGTAGAGCGCCCGCGCCTCCGGGGGGGTCGCCAGCGCGGAGGAGAGGCGGAGCCGCTGGGCCTCGCCGGCGGACAGGGTGTCGGTGGATTGACCCAGTCGCAGATATCCGAGCCCCACCCGCTGCAGGGGAGACAGGCACTGCGCGAGACCCTTGCGATCGCCCCAGCGGCCCACCGCGGTGTCCACGGTCCAGTCCAGCACCCCGGCGATGGAGAGCCCGTCGATCCGGGCCTCCAGGGTCTCGGGTGCGAAGCGGGCGCCACCGCAGACCTCGCAGGGGAGGCGGATCTCGGGGAGGAACCCCAGCTCCACCGTCCGCCGTCCGGTGCCTCCGCAGGCCTCGCAGCGCCCGCCCTTGGCGGTGAGGGCGAACCAGCGCTTGGTCCATCGACGCTCCCGGGCGACCTCGCTGCCGGAGAAGATGCCGCGGATCACGTCGTACGCGCCGCTGTGGCTGGCCGGCGTGGCCAGGGGCGAGCGGGGGAGGGAGCCGGCGTCGAGGGTGACCACGGGGTTCAGGCCGTCCGCGCCGTCCACGGCCGAGCAGGCCACCGGACGACCCCGCTCCAGGCTGGGGCGGAGGACCTCCATCACCAGCGAGGACTTGCCGCTCCCGGACACGCCGGTCACGGCCACGAGGGTGCCGGTGGGGACGGTGACGTCGATGTCCCTCAGGTTCCGGGCCCGTGCTCCGCGTATCGCGATGGAGTTCGATTCGAGGGTGGCACGGGGCGCCGGCGGGCCGGGGGCCGGGGGGGGGGCAGACACACCCGCAGCGCGGGGCCCCGGGCCCCCCCGGGCGTCGGCGGGGGAGGGTTGTCGGTGTGTCTCCAGGTGCCTGGCGATCCGGGACGCGGGCTCCTGCGCCACCTCGTCCGGCGTTCCCTGGGCCACGATCTCGCCGCCGCGGTCCCCCGCGTCCGGACCGAGCTCGATCACGTGGTCCGCTGCGCCGATCACCGCCGGGTCGTGCTCCACCACCACGACCGTGTTCCCCCCGTCCCTGAGGCGCCGCAGGACGCCGAGCAGGCGCTCCGTGTCCCGGGCGTGCAGGCCGCAGGTGGGTTCGTCCAGCACATAGGTCACCCCCCGGAGTCGGCTCCCCAGCTGGGCGGCGATGCGGACGCGCTGGAACTCCCCGGCTGAGAGGGTGGGGGCCGACCGGTCCAGGGTCAGGTACCCCAGACCCAGATCCCGGAGGGGTTCGAGGCGCTGCAGGACCTCCGCCAGCGGATCCCGCGCCACCCGACGTGAGGATTCGTCCAGGGGGCCGCTGGATTCGAGGAGTTCGATGCTCCTCGCCCGGAGATCGTCCACCGACCGCCCGACCATCTCGCCCAGGCCATCGCCCGCCAGGCGGACCGCCCGCACCTCGGCCGTCAACCGCTGGCCAGCGCAGGTGGGGCAGAGGTGGTCCATCATCAGCGAGCGCATGGCGTCCCCGCGGCGGTCGGCGTGCTTGCGCTCGTACTCCTCGTCCACGTAGGCGATCAACCCGTCCCAGGTGCCGCGAAACTCGTGGGATCCCTCCCGGCGGCCCCGCTTGTAGCGCCAGGTCACGTCGTATTCCCGGTCGCCGGTTCCGCACAGGGCCAGCCGCCGGGCGGGCTCGGCCAGCTCGGTCCAGGGTCGCTCGAAGTCCACCCCGTGGGCCTCGCCCACCGCGCGCAGCAGGGCCATGTGACGACCGTCGGACTCCCCCAGGTAGCGTCCGGATCGGTGCCCACGCATCGCCCCGCGGGGGAGGGGCCGGTGGGGCCGATCGATCAGCTTGTCGGGGTCACAGGTCGTCACCACACCCAGCCCCCGGCAGTCGGGACAGGCTCCGTGGTGGTCGTTGAACGACAAATGGGCGGCCCGCAGCGGCCAGGCGCCCCGGAAGTCACACCCCGCGCACTCGCCGCGCTGGAGGGGCCGGTCGCAGGCGGGACAGTGGGGCACGCCCGCCCGCGAGTACAGCAGCCGGAGGGGATCGAGGATCTCCACCATCGTGGCGACCGTCGACCGGGGATTGCCCGCCGCCGGTCGCTGGCCGATCCCGATGGCGGGGGTGAGACCGTGGGCTGCCGCGAGCTGGGCCGCGCTGGCCATCCCGGCGCGGCGGCGGACCGCGGTCGGGAGGTTCTCGGCGAAGCGGGCGCGGCTCTCCTCGTAGAGGGTGTCGAAGGCCAGGGAGGACTTGCCGCTCCCCGACACCCCGGTGACCGCCACCAGCCCACCGAGGGGCAGCTCCACGTCCAGCCCCCGCAGGTTGTGGGTCCGCACGCCGGTCAGCTGGATCGGCGCCCGGGAGCCCGGAACTCCGGGGTCCGCCCCCGCTGCGGTCGGGGTGTCGAAGTCCCCGCGAAGGGCCGCGCCGGTGAACGATCGATCCTCGGCCGCGATGGCCTCCGGCGGACCCACCGCCACCACGGCGCCGCCGTCGTCGCCGCTCCCGGGGCCCAGGTCCACGATGCGGTCCGCCGCGGCGACCACCGCGGGATCGTGCTCGACCACGATCACCGTGTTCCCGCGCTCCACCAGCCGGTCCAGCGCGGCGAGCAACCGGTCCACGTCCGCCAGGTGGAGGCCGCGGGTGGGCTCGTCCAGCAGCAACAGGGTCCGACCGGTGGACGGGCGGCCGAGCTCCGCGGCCAGCTTGATCCGCTGCGCCTCCCCCCCGGACAGGGTGGTGGCCGGCTGGCCCAGGGCCAGGTAACCCAGCCCCACCTGCTGCAGGGCGTGGAGCACCCGGTGGATCCTGGGCCGGTCCTCGAAGAGCGCCGCCGCCCGGTCCACCGACATCTCCAGGACGTCCCGGACCGAGTGATCCCGGAAACGGACCTCGAGGGTCTCTTTGCCGAAGCGCTGGCCGTGGCACTCACCGCAGGTGACGTCCACGTCGCCCAGAAAATGCATGCCCACGGTCTCCACGCCCGCCCCGTGGCACCTCTCGCACCGCCCTCCCACCACGTTGAGCGAGAAGTGGCCCTTGCCCCAGCCCCGGTCCCGGGCCAGGGGCTGGTCCGCGAACAGTGCCCGGATCGGATCGAAGACCTTGGTGTAGGTGGCCGCGCTGGAGCGGGGGGACCGCCCGACGGGGGCCTGGTCGACCGCGATGACCTTGTCCAGGGCGGCGGCCCCCTCGATGGCGTCGTGCGCCCCCGGTCGGCCCGTGGCCCCGTGGAGGGCCTGCCTGAGCGCGCGTCCGAGGGTGCGGTCGACCAGGGTGGTCTTGCCCGCCCCCGAGACCCCGGTCACCACGTTGAGGGCGCCGAGCAAGAAGGGCGCATCGATGCCGCGCAGGTTGTGCCCCCGGGCGCCGCGGACCCACAGATCGCCGCTCCCGCTGCGTGGCTCGCGGGCCCCGGGCGACCAGCCCGGCTTCCGCAGATGAACGCGCGTGGGACTCCCGCCGGCGGGCCCGTCGAGCAACGGGGGATCCAGCAGCCCCCCCGGCGGGCCGGCGTACAGCAGTTCGCCGCCGGCGTCCCCGGCGCCGGGGCCGATGTCGACCAGCTCGTCAGCGCTCCGGATGGTGGCCGGATCGTGCTCCACCACCACGACCGTGTTCCCCCCGTCCCGCAGGCGCCGCAGGAGGGCGAGCAGACGTCCGGTGTCCCGCGGATGGAGTCCCACCGACGGCTCGTCCAGGACGTAGAGCAGCCCCCGCAATCCCGAGCCCACCTGGGTTGCCAGCCGCAGGCGCTGGACCTCGCCAGCCGACAGGGTGGGGGAGGGGCGGTCGAGGGGGAGGTGTCCGGTGCCCAGATCGACGACGCAGCCGGCGCGGGCGACGAAGGCCTCGACGATGGGCCGGGCCGCCGCGGCGGCGAGCCCGTCGAAGTGGACCTCCAGCAGGGCACCGGCGGCGTCCTCCACGGTCCGGGCCGCCCAGCGCGCGATGGACTCCCCGGCGACCACGGTCTCCAGCGCCTCGGGCCTCAGCCTCGCCCCCCCGCAGTCGCGGCAGGCCGTCGTGCGCACGAAGCGCAGGGCGTTCTTGTTGCGCGAGCGCGCCAGGATCTCCTCGATCACGGGCACGATTCCCCGGTACAGCCCCTCCTTGCGCGGGCGGGCCGTGATGCCCTTCCAGCGCATGCGGGACTCCAGGGGGTGCTTGCCGAAGGGCACGGTGAGCCGATCGGACCCGTACAGCACCACCCTGCGCTGCTCGTCCGTCAGCTCCCGCCAGGGCACGTCGACCGAAAACCCGTGGGCGCCGCACACCGTGTCGAGCACGTCGACGGTGACCTGGGAGTAGACGATGTACCCGGTGGGTGTGGTGGGGACCAGCGCCCCCTCGCGGAGGGTGCGGCCGGGGTCCGCCACCAGCAGATCGGGATCGACCCGATCCTCGACTCCCAGGCCCCGGCAGCGCGGACAGGCGCCCACGGGGGTGTTGAACGAGAACGTCGCCGCGGAGGGGCGGGGCCCTCCGGGTTCGCCCCCCTCGCCGGCCCGCGCGAACAGCAGGCGCAGGTGATCGTACAGCCCGGTGAGGGTGCCCACCGTCGAGCGTGGCGAGCGCACCACCGCTCGCTGGTCCAGGGCGAGGGCCGGGGGTACCCGGTCGATGCGCTCCACCGCTGGGCGCCCCAGCTTGCCCAGCCAGGCCCGGGCGAAGGTGGACAGGGAGGCCAGGTAGCGCCGCTGGCCCTCCCGGTACAGGGTGTCGAACGCCAGGGAGGACTTCCCCGATCCCGACACGCCGGTGACCACGGTGAGGGCTCCGGGGCGGATGTCCACGTCCACACCCCGCAGGTTGTGCTGGCGCGCCCCCAGGATGCGGATCGGCTCGGAGGTGGGTTCACTCGCGGACATCGGGCCCGCGCAATCCCAGGGAGTGGGTGGTGACCCCGCGGCCGGGCCACATGAAGCGGACGCCCGCCGGCAGACCCCAGCCGAGCTGCTCGTCGACGACCCTACCCCGGGGGGGAGGGGGCAGCGCCGGGGCCCCGATCCGTCCGAGGGCCTCGAGGACCTCGAGGCAGACGGCGGTCGACACCGCCACCGCGATCAGGCGTCGCTTCCTTCGCTCGTGCGGGGATCTCGCCGGTGCTGCCGGCGGTTCCTGGGCCCTCTCGCTCGCCATCCGGGCATGGTACCCCATCGGCGGGGCTCCTCCGGGTGAGGGGGGATCACCGTCCGGCGCGGCGCCGGAAGATCGCCCATCCCCACTCCAGGAGAGACCACAACGATGGGCCGAGGGGCCCCCGGAGCAGCCACCAGGCGATCCGACGCCAGCGGGCCAGGAGGTTGTAGGCCGTGGGCCAGGCCATGTGGCGCAGGCGCACGCCTCCGTCTCGGCTGAGTAGCCAGTACCTGGGCGTGTTCACCGGGCGAGCGGCGCCGGACAGGTGCTTGACCACCTCCAGGGCCCCCAGGCTCGAGGCCGTCCAGACCGAGGGACACAGCTGGGCCATGGGCGCGTCCCCCTCCACCCGCTCAACGAAGTAGGCGGGATCCCAGCCCCCCATGGTCGTATAGAAGGTCTCGCCCAGCCGGGCCTCGAAGGAGGTCAACAGAGCCTGCAGGTCCTCGTAGCCCTCCATGGGAGGCACGCCGTGGAGCCGCTCCACGGAGGGGCCATCGGGGAGGATCAGGGTCACCGTGGCCCAGTATCCGGCCGGGACCACCAGCAGCGCCGGCCGGCCCAGGGAGCGGCAGCGCCGGAACACCATCAGGCTGTAGGGGTAGTCGTCCGCCGCCGGGAACACCAGATCGCTGGCGGTGACGTACGCGTCGATCTCGTCCAGGGGGACCTTGCCCGGGATCGTCTCGACCTGGACCTCGGGGTTGATGCCCGCCAGCAGCTCCCCGACCACCTCGGCCTTGTTGCGCCCCAGGGTGTCGGTGAAGCAGCCGATCTGCCGGTTGGCGTTGCTGGGCTCGTAGTCGTCCGGGTCGATCAGGGTGAAGCGGCCCACGCCGGAGCGGGCGAGGATCGTGGCCACCGTCCCCCCGACGCCGCCGCAGCCGACCATCGTCACGTGGGCAGCCCGCAGGCGCTCCTGTTGCTCGGCGGAGAGGATCCCCCGGTTGCGCTGGAAGAGGTCGTCGTAGCCCATGCGGCAGCCTAGGAACGGGCCGTCCGCTCCGTCAACCGCCCTGGCCGCCGTCCAGCTCGGCGATCAGCGCGCTCAGCTCGTCGCCGGCCACGTCGTAGACCTCGTTGCAGAAGTGGCAGGTGACCTCGGCGCCGCCGTCCTCGTCGAGCATGACCCGCAGTTCGTCCGGCCCCAGGGTGCGCAACATGCTCAGTACCCGTTCGCGGGAGCAGCGGCACCGGAAGTGCACGTCGTGGGACTCGAGGACCTCCACCTCCGACCCGCCCAGCTGGCCGAAGGCAAAGCTGGTCATCAGATCGCGGAAGTCCGCCTCCATCGGGCCGGCGACCAGGACCCGGAAGTCCTCGTCCTCCATGTCCGGGAGCCGCTCCGCCAGCATCCCGCCGGCGAAGGACACGGTGCCGTCCACGTCCACCTCGACCAGCACCCGGACCCGGCCGTCCACCTGCACCGAGCGGTCGAAGAATCCCTGGAGCGCGTCCTCTATGGTGCCGTCCTTCAGATCGGCGACGCCCCGGTACAGCTCCTCGTCGTCCAGGTGCTTGATCGCCGCGATCAGGCCGTCGAAGCGCTGGCTCACGGCCGCGTCATCGGCCGCAGCCCCGTCGGGAGCCTCCAGCCGACCGCGCACCGAACCCTCGTCCCGCACGTCGATGTGGATCGAGAACCGCGGCCGCTCGCCGAAGACGTTCACGGCCAGCTGCTCGTTGCCCTTGAGCTGACTGCCGAGCAGGGTGGCGGCCACCAGCCCCTCGGCCGCCAGCCGCGACTCCCAGGGTCCCAGGCCGTGGCGCCGGCACATCTCCGCCGCCGGGCCGTGGAGCACCGCGACCAGCACGCGTACCGAGCGATCGCAGGCCAGGGCCGTGACCCTCTGTCCTGCGGGGTGGTCCGGTGAGTCCATGGGGCTCCTCCGGCGGTGACGCTACCAAGCCGAGGCGCTCGCCGGCTACCCGTGGGACGCGATCCGCGACCTGGACCGCCCGATTGGGCGACAATGATCCCTGGCGGGCGACCGCGCCCTCCGGAGGGGATGCCTGGGGAGGCCATGGGTGGAGAGCGCACGACACGGCCGATGGCGTGGTGGATCGTCGTCCTCCTGGCCCTCCCCGCGGGAGGGGCGTTCGCCAAGTCGGTGTACGTGGACATAGCCCACGGCACGCCGGGCAACAGCGGGCTGGATCCGGACGAGGCCGTCCCGTCGCTGGAGGAGGGGATCGCGCTGCTGGAGCCCGGCGACCAGATGGTCGTGGCCCCGGGGGTGTACTTCGGCCGGCCGGAGTTCTGGATTCCCGGCACAAGCGCCGACGCGCCGGTGTGGATCCGCGCCCATCCGCTGGGCGCAGCCACCATCAGCGGCATGTGGGAGGAGGCGGCGACCGGCCAGGTCACCTGGGAGCCGACCCAGTGGGAGGGGATCTACGAGGCCGAGCACGCCATCCCCCTCTTCGGCGCCCACGAGGGCACCTTGCTGTTCCGGTACAACGAGCTGGAGCACCTGCGAGCCGGTGAGGTGACCTTCGAGAGCGCGATCCACGACGACCAGGTCATCACCCTGGATCTGCCCGATCATGGCTTCACGGCGGACGGCACGACGGTCTACCTCAAGCTCCCCGGTGGCGCCGATCCCACCGGCGAGCTGGTGCTGCTCTCTTCAGCGGGGCAGGGCGAGTCGGACGAGGTGACCGTGGCCTACGTCCACAGCACGCCCCACCTGATCCTGGACGGATTCCGGATCCAGGGGAGCGGGACCCACGGCATCTGGATCGAACGGGACAGCCACACCCCGACCATCCGTAACACCGTGTTCGAGTACACCGCCATCGGCGCGCGCCTGCCGGACGACGCCCTGGTGGAGTGGAGCGAGTTCACCTACCCCGGATTGCGGGCCTTCGCCGACGAGGTGGTCGCCGCGAACCCGGATCACGACCGAGACGCGGTCTACCACCTGGTCAAGGAGTACCAGACCCACGAGGGCACCACGCCCGCGGTCCTGGAGGGGTGTCTGGCGGACACGTTCTGGCAGGAGCAGCCCTCCACGGGGGGCGAGTTCCACCACAACTGGCTGCACGAGACCTTCGACGCCGAGCAGCTGGGGCACTTCGACGCCTCCAGCTCCCACCACAACGTGTACGAGTACAGCTACGACAACCACGTGGAGCTCGAGACCTACCCGCCCGGCTTCGGCTCGCGGGACCTGCACCTGCACCACAACCTGATGCTGGCCTGTCCCCTGGGCGCGGTGTCGCACCAGGGCGAGGAGATCGTCGGACCCCAGTACGTGTACCGCAACGTGATCCACGGGTACGACGCCGCGGGCATGGACGCGTGGACCCAGATCAAGTCCCGGGCCCCCGGCGCGGTCGAGGGGATCCACTACCTGAACAACGTGATCTGGGCCGGAGACGGCTCCCTGTTCTGGGAGTCCCGCGAGCACCTCGTGTTCCGCAACAACATCTTCGTGTTCGAGGACGTGGCCAACGAGGAGCAGCTGCAGACCCCCCTGGACAGCGATCACAACCTGCTGGTCAACGCCCACGACGAGCGGTGGCTGCGTGGGGTGGCGGGGATCTACCTGGGCTCCGATCCCGACGACGTGGGATTCCTGGATCCGGATGGGCTGGACCTGGGCCTGGTGCCCGGAAGCCCCGCGGTCGACGCCGGCACGCCCATGCCCGGGTTCACCGACGACGTGGCCGACGGCTTGCCCGATATCGGGGCCTTCGAACTCGACACGCCCCCGGGACCCGACTGGCCCCGCCCCGCCACCACCACGTTCACCTGCGATCCGCCGTCGCGATGGAACGGCGAGGTGCCTGACGACTACTGCGGCGACGACGACACGACGGGGGACGACGACACGACGGGGGACGACGACAGCGGCGACGACGACAACGGGGATGGCGGGGGTGACGACGACGACAGCGACGGTACAGCCCCGGACAACATCGTCTGCGGCTGCCGCTGTGCCGTGACGGAGGCCGCCCCGACCGCGGAGTGCGCCGCGGTATTCCTCCTGCTCTCCCTGGCAGCCGGGCGACTCAGGTCAGGCCGAACGCACGCTTGATTCGAATCCACTGCAGGCTCAGCAGGCCAGCCGGTCGAGCAGGTCGCTTCCCGAGGTCTCCTCCCGGGAGGGCCGCCCGTGTCGACCGGGCCCGCGGGCAGGGGTCGACGCCCCGGCTCCTCACCTGGGCAACACCACCACCGTCTCGAACGCCAGCGCCTTGACGTTGTGCAGGGACCGGTTGCCGGTGAGGACGTCGAAGGTGCCGACCAGGTCGAGCCGCAGGGAGAGGTGGAGCCACTCGAGGACGGGGAGGGTGAGGCCCAGACCGATGGACAGGGTCTCGTGAATCGCGAACTTGTCCTCCAGCCCGTCCACTTCGGCGATCGTGACACCCAGCCCCACACGGAACCCCGGGTACAGCGGGCCGGCCTTGAACGAGAGCGCGGTCTCCAGGGCGCACCGGGCACCGTGCACCCGCTTCGAGGCCAGGATCCGCGGAGTGAGGATGTCGAAGTTCATCATCACCCGCTCGTCCCGGTCGAACACGAACACGTGTCCGAGGCGGGGGCCGATCTCGAACACGTGGACGAGCTTCCCGTCGGCCAGTTCGTACACGCCCACCCCGGTCTGCAGGGCCATGGACCGGTGGGCGGAGAGGCCGGCGGTGGCCGGGGAGGGGAGGGCGGTGGAGAACGCGGTCATCCAGAGGAGGGCGGCGATGGACCGAGCAATGCTCGGCAGCTGGGATGTGAACATGCTGTCCCGGGTCCGGTTCCCTCCCTCGACGCGACACCTGGCGCACACCCCTGCACGGGCGATGCCAGGGGAAAGGGCGCGTCAGTGGTCGATGACGCCCCGCGTCTTCATCCGCAATCCAGTCCGCCGCAGTGCCTCCCATACCACCGGCTCCATCCGGCGCTTGGGCCCGCTACTCGGCCGGGTGTAGTAGCGCCGGATCAGGTCCGGGTCGGCGCCCCGGACGAGGTCGAGCAACCGGCGCCGGGCGTCGGGGCGGAGGTTGAACCAGGCCACGAAGACCTCCTCGGTGCCCGCGTCCCGGACGTCGGCGAAGAGGCGGTGGAGGGCGTCGGGATCGCGCTCCAGGTGGGGGAAGAGGGGGCCGACGAAGGCGTAGGTTCGCATCCCGGCGCGGGCCAGCTCGGCCAGGGCGTCGAGGCGCGAGGCCAGGCTCGGGGTGTCGGGTTCGAGGAAGGGGCCCATCTCGTCGTCGAGGGGGGCGACGGACAAGCCGATGTCGGCGTCGAGCTGCTCGAGCAGGTCCAGGTCCCGGGTGACCCGCGGCGACTTGGTCATGACCATCACCCGGCCCCGGTGGCCGGCGCGCACCAGCTGCTCGAGGCAGGCGCGGGTGAGGCCGAGGGAGGCCTCGGCGGGCTGGTAGGGGTCGGTGACCGAGCTGAGGAAGATCGACGCGTCGCGCCGGCCCTTCCTGCGTAGCTCCCGGCCCAGCAACTCGGGCGCGTTGACCTTGGCCCGGACGAAGGAGCCCCAGGTGGAGGGATCCCGGTCCTGGTAGCGGCACATGAAGATCGCGTAGCAGTAGCTGCACCCGAAGCCGCAGCCGAAGTAGGGGTTGATCGCGTAGTCCATGCCCGGCACCCGGGAGCGGGTCAGCACGGACCGGGCCTCGACCCGCTCCACGCCCTCGGGTAGTTCGTCTGGCCGCCCCCGCGCCGGCGCGGGGCGCGGCTGTGTCCCCGGAAGGGGCAGCTCGACCTGGCCACCGGCGCCCGGCATCAGTCGTCCTCCTCCACATAGGGCGGAAGCAGGTACTCGTACGACTCCCATTCGGCCTCGGCGGGCGGGTCGCTCCGGTCGTCCAGGTAGCCCCGCAGGATCCCGAGCCAGTCCAGGTCGGCGCGGATCGCCCGCAGGGCCCGGTCGAACGACAGCCCCGGGAGCTCCAGCCCCCGCTGGCGACACCAGGCCAGCCGCTCGGAGACGAAGGCCTCGCGCTGCCGCAGCAGGTCCTCCGCCTCGTCCACCGCGCGCCGGGAGTCGGCCAGTCCCAGGTAGGGCATGCCCAGCGCGCCCAGGTCGAGCTCGTCCCGGGGGTGGTCGGGCGTGGCCAGGTACGCCCGCGACTCCTCGCGGAATCGCCGCCTCCCCTCGTCGGTGATGCGGAAGACTTTGCGCGCCGGTCCGCCACCTCCGGTGGTCAGTTCGCTGGTCAGCAACCCCAGGGTCTCCAGGCGCTTGAGGGCGTTGTAGATCGACGCCCGCTGGATCTGGGTCCAGAACCGGAAGCCCCGGTCGTGGATCTTGCGCTGCAGCTCGTAGCCGTGGGCCTCCCCCTCGGCCAGCAGGCCCAGGACCAGGTAGGCCGTGACCGGCAACTCGTGGAGCTCCGACATCGCTCGCGCCTCCCCAATCAGGCCAGCAGGTGCATGCCCGACACCACCACCAGCGTCGACAGGATCCCGTTGACGAACTCGATGCCCAGCAGGCGGTTGGGGTAGGTGGACTGGATCCACATGTTCCAGAACCGGGGGTACACGCGGATCCCTGCGAACAGCAGCCCCAGCAGGATCGTCCCGGCCCAGCCCTCGATCTCCACCGCGTCCCGCAGCCACAGGAAGCCGAAGGCCAGGATGTAGATCTCCACCTGGGTGCCCAGGAACTGGGACACGAAGTACTTCGGCTTCGAGGGGTGGACCTTCACCCCTGGCTCTTTGCCCGCCGCCTCCCGGTAGAACCGATCGATGAGGGGATTGCCGTACAGCACCCCCACCGCCACGAAGTGGATCAGCCCGACGACCGTGCCCCAGAGCAGCGTGGAAACCAGCATCCGTGGACCTCCTCCTGATGTCTTGGATTGGAGTAGTCTATCTATAGACTAGTGGGTGTCAACGGCTTTCGCGCAGGCTGGGTACAATGCTCTCCTCGCCCGTTCCGGGCGGCAGGGAGTCACCGAGGAGAAGCCCGCCATGTCCAAGCGAATGCCGACCCCAATCCTTCGAGCGACCGCCACGCTGGCCCTGCTGGCGCTGGTGGCCTCCGCGACCCCAGCCCGGGCCCAGTGGGCCGACGGGGTGCTCTGGTTCGATCAGGGCGGGATCCCCTTCGTGCTGAACACACTGGAGACGGCCGTGGTGGCCGAGGGGGCTCCAGGGGTCGACAACGTGGACGTATGGCCCGCGAACCTGGACACCTACCGCCTGATCTTCCTCGTGCTGCCCGACATCGACTTCGACCCGACCCAGATCGCCCAGCTCGAGGAATTCCTCGATCGCGGCGGGCTGCTGGTGAGCGTGGCGGACAACGACAACTACGACGACGAGCAGTACCGCCTCAACGACCTCCTGGCCGCCCTGGGATTCGTCAGCTCGCACGATCCGCAGATGCTGGATCCCACCTGTCCCAACCTCTCGACCGTGATCCCCGGCAACCCGCTGGTGGACGGCGTCACCGCCCTGGGCAACGCGGCCACCTCCGATCTGATCGTGGGCGGCAACGGCGAGGTCCTGGTCACCGGCGGGTTGGGCCAGAACCTGCTGGTCTTCGAGGACCGGGTCCTGCTGTCCTCCGACACCGCGCTGTTCACCGACTCCTGCCTGGAGGCGGGCAACTCCGTGCTGGCGACCAACCTGTTCTCCGCCTGGTGCGACATGGACCAGGACGGCCACGACAAGCCGATCTGCGGCGGCGGGGACTGCGACGACACCGATCCCGACATCTTCCCGGGGCAGCCCGAGCTGCCCGACGCCGTGGACAACGACTGCAATGGCCTGGTCGACGACGGCCTGATCCCCGAGGGAGGCGTGATCATCACCGAGATCATGAAGGACCCCGACGCGGTCAACGACACCTTCGGCGAGTGGTTCGAGGTGTACAACGTCACTCCCTGGGAGGTGAACCTGGCCGGGCTGGAGGTCACGGACAACGGCGGCAACGCCTTCACGGTGGCCACCAGCCTGTGGATGGGGCCGGGCGAGTACGCGGTGTTGGGCCGCAACGCCGACGTGGGCGTCAACGGAGGGGTCACTCTGGACTACGAGTGGTCGAGCTTCCAGCTCGGCAACGGCGAGGACGAGATCGTGCTGACCTTCGGGGCGGTCGAGCTGGATCGGGTCGAGTACTCGGACCCGGCCTGGCCGGACGCCGCGGGCGCCGCCATGTCCCTCACCCCCCAGGCCCTCGACTACCTCCTCAACGATGATCCCGCCGCCTGGTGCGACGCCTCGGTGGCCTTCGGCGACGGCGACCTGGGCACCCCGGGCGACGCGAATCCCCCCTGCTGCCCGGACCAGGACGGCGATGGCTTCCTGGACGCGAACTGCGGCGGAGACGACTGCGACGACGGGGATCCCGACGTGTTCCCGGGCCAGGTCGAGGCTCAGTGCGATGGGATCGACAACGACTGCGATGCGGCCACCGAGGATGACGTGGACGCCGACGGGGACGGCTTCGGCAGCTGCGCCGACGACTGCGACGACGCCGACCCGGACGTGTTCCCGGGCCAGGTCGAGGCCCCGTGCGACGGTATCGACAACGACTGCGACCCGGCGACCGTGGACGACGTGGACGCCGACGGGGATGGCTTCGGCAGCTGCGCCGACGACTGCGACGACACCGACCCGGAC
>CAZITQ010000136.1:0-26164 GCA_964542165.1 uncultured Rickettsiales bacterium | reverse complement strand
CGGATGAGCGAGAGCGCCGGCAATGACCGGTCTCATAGATCGCCGCGGGCTGGGGGGTTGGAAGGAGGAGAGGATCTCTCGCAGAGGCGCAGAGGAGCGCAGAGGCGCGGAGGGGAAGAGGGAGGACGGAAGACGGGGGGAGGAGGAGCTGAGCCGGAACGTCTGGGGACGCCGAGCCGCGGACAACCACACCGACCTCTCGCTCCAAGCTCTGCGCCTCTGCGCCACTCAGCGCCTCTGCGAGAGATCTTCCACAGGCCGGATGAGCGAGAGGCCGGCAATGACCGATCTAGTAGATCGCCGCGTCGGTCTCCGGATCGAAGAAGAACAGGTCCTCGGGGGAGACGGAGAGGCCGAAGGGCTCGCCCTTGACCGGCTGGTCGTCGGGTTCCAGGCGGCCAGTGGCCGGCTCCTCGCCCAGGAGCACCTTGATGTAGGTCTCGGTGCCGTAGGGTTCGACCACCTGGACCGGGCCGGTGAACATGGCGTCGTCCGCCCCGGCCGCCGCCACCGCCTGGGGACGGAAGCCGAGGACCAGGGGCTTGCCCCGGTACCCCTCCAGCCGCCGCGTCCAGCGCTCGGGCAGGGGCACGTCGACCCCCTCGGCCCGGGCCCGCCAGCCGCCGCCACCTTCGGCCAGCTCCACGTCCACGAAGTTCATGCTGGGACTGCCGATGAAGCCCGCCACGAACCGGTTCACCGGTCGCCGGAAGACGTCCATCGGCGCGCCGAGCTGCTGGATCAGCCCGTCGTGGATCACCACGATCCGGTCCGCCATGGTCATGGCCTCGACCTGGTCGTGGGTCACGTAGACCGTGGTGATCCCCAGCTCCTCCTGGATCCGGGCGATCTCGGACCGCATCTCGCTCCGCAGCTTGGCGTCCAGGTTGCTCAGGGGCTCGTCCATCAGCAGCACCTTGGACCGCCGCACGATGGCGCGGCCGATGGCCACCCGCTGGCGCTGGCCGCCCGAAAGCTGCGCCGGCAGCCGGTCCAGCAGGGGCTCCAGGTGGACGATCCGGGCCGCGTCCTCGACCCGGCTGACGATCTCCGCCCTCGGCAGCCGCTGGTTCTCCAGGCAGAACTCCATGTTCCGCCGCACGTTCATGTGCGGGTACAGAGCGTAGTTCTGGAACACGAAGGCGATGTCGCGCTCCCCGGGCTCCAGGTCGTTGACCACCCGCTCGCCGATGTGGATCTGCCCGTCGGTGACCGTCTCCAGCCCCGCGATCATCCTCAGCACCGTACTCTTGCCGCAGCCCGAGCCCCCCAGCAGCACCAGGAACTCGCCGTCGGCAACCTCCAGATCGAACTGCTTGACGACCAGGTTGTCGCCGTAGGCCTTGCGCAGGTTGCTCAGCGTGACGCTCGCCATCGCCGCCTACCCCTTCACGCCGGTCAAGGCGATGCCCTGGATGATCTGTTTCTGGAGCACGATGAACACCACCAGCACCGGCAGCACCACCAGGTTCGCCGCCGCGATCACCAGGTGGTACTCCACCCCGTGGGCCCCGGCGAAGGACTGCAGCCCCACCGGAAGGGTGAACAGCGCCCGGTCGTTGGTGATGATCAGCGGCCAGAGGAACGCGTCCCAGTTGGACACGAAGGTGAAGATCGCCAGCGACGCCAGGGCCGGCCGCACCAGGGGTAGCACGATGCGGAAGAAGATCCGCACCTCGCTGGTGCCGTCGATGCGCGCCGACTCGATCAGCGCGTCGGGGATCCCCTCCATGAACTGCTTCATCAGGAACACGCCGAAGGCGCTGATCAGGCCCGGGAACAGGATCCCCAGGTAGGTGTCGGACAGCCCCAGGTAGCCGCCGGTGATGAACCAGGGGATGACCAGCATCTCGGCCGGGATCATCATCGTGGACAGGATGGCCGCGAAGATCACCGTGCGGCCGGCGTAGCGGTACTTGGCCAGCGAGTAGCCCGCCAGCGACGAGAACAGGCAGACGCTGACGGTCACGATCACGGCCACGATCAGGCTGTTGAGATACCAGCGGCCGAAGCTCCCGCTGGCCAGCACCTCCCGGTAGTTGTCCAGCGTCGGCTCCCGGGGCACGAGCTGGGGATTCAGGGTGAGGATCTCCGCCGGGGGCTTGAAGGAGCTCAGCACGCTCCACACGAAGGGGAAGATCATCAGCAGACCGCCGGCGATCAGCAGCCCGTAGATCGTCACCCGTCGCGCCCGGTTCATCCCCACGCCTGTCCTTCCATCCTCAGTAGGTGAACTTCTTGGTCAGCACCTTCATCTGGAACACGGTCACCGCGACGATCATCAGAAACAGGATCATCGTCATCGCCGACCCGTACCCCATCCGGTGCGACTGGAACGCCGTCTCCACCACCTGGTACACCACGCTGGCGGTGCTGTTGAGCGGCCCGCCGTCGTCGCTCATCACGAACACCTCGCCGAAGATCTTCAGCGAGTGCATCACCCCCATCACCGACAGGAAGACCACCGTCGGGTTCAGCAGGGGCAGGGTGACCTTCCAGAAGGTCCGCCAGCGGCTGGTGCCGTCGATCCGCGCCGCCTCGTACACGTAGTCCGGGATCCCCTGCAACCCCGCCAGGAAGACCACCACGTTGAATCCCAGGTTCTTCCACACGCTCATCACCGCGATGGACGGCAGGGCCATCCAGGTGCTCTCGAGGAAGGGCAGCTGCACGCCAATCCCGGCCAGCAGCTGGTTGATGAACCCGAAGGTCGGATCGTAGAGCCAGCTCCAGATGTAGCCGCTGGCGACCACCGAGGTGATCACGGGCATGAAGTAGACCGTGCGGAACAGGGCGCTGGCGCGGATCTTGGCGTTGAGCAGCACCGCCACCGCCAGGCCGACCCCCAGCCCCAGGGGCACGGTGATCACGCAGTACAAGAAGGTGTTGAGCAGGCTGCGCAGGAAGGCCGGGTCGCGGAACAGGGAGTAGTAGTTCTCCAGGAACACGAAGGACTTGCTGACCGACAGCAGGTTCCAGTCGTGGAAGCTGAGGAACAGCGCGTAGAACATCGGGAAGATGTTGACGACCAGGAAGAACGTGGCCGCCGGCGCCACGAACAGCAGCCCCCAGCCGTCGGCGGCGATCCGCGGCAACCTCACCGACGCTCCAGCATCTCGTCCACCCGCCCGGCGGCGTCGTGCAGCGCCTCGGCCGGGTCGGCGTCGGTGAGCAGCACCCGGTCGACGGCCTCGACCAGCGCCGCCTTGTAGGTCACCTCGTCCTTCTTCAGCGACGCCTGGGCGTACTCCATCTGCTCCAGGAAGGGCTCGATCCGGCCCCCGGTGAGTTCCCCCATTCGCGACCGGTAGGCCTCGTCCTCCAGGACGCGGCGGCGCATGGGCAGCTCGCCGGTGCCCTCGGACCAGGCCACCATGCTCTCGTACTCGGCCAGGTAGTGGATCAGCTCCCACGCAGCGTCCCGGACCGGGCCCTCGGCGCGGCGGGTGACCGAGTTGCCCCAGGCCGTGCCGTAGGTCGCCGGCACACCGTTGTCGGCCACCGGGATCGCCGCGGTGCCGTAGTCCAGGTCCGGGGCCTCGGTCTGCAGCACGCCGATTCGCCAGTTGCCGTCCACGATCATCGCCGACAGCTCGAGCCGGAAGGCCTCGTTGGGCTTGGGGAACAGGACCGAGTTGGGGGCGTCGTCCCCGGCGGCGAAGCCCGTGTACCAGGCCAGCACCTCCGCACCTTCCGGCGTGTCCCAGGCCACCGACCGCCCGTCGTCGGCCAGCCGCCCCACGCCCCGCTGGGGGAAGAAGGCGTCCACCAGCATGTTCCAGCCCTGGCCGTCGGCCTCGCCGAGGCCGGCCCCGGCCCGGATCAGCCGCCCGTGCTCGTCCCGCCGGGCCAGCTTCCCGGCCGCCGCCTCCAGCTCGCTCCACGTGCGCGGCGGCTCGATCCCCGCCTCGGCCAGCATGCCCCGGTGGTAGTACAGCCCCAGGTTTCCTCCCCCGACCGGCACGCCATAGGTCACGCCGTGCTGCGCGAAGGCGTCCATCAGGGGGAAGAAGTCCCGCTCGAACTCACCGTCGTCGAACAGCCCATCGGGGACCGGCTCGATCAGCCCCGAGTCCACGTAGTCGTGGATCCAGCTGTTGTGGAGGTTGACCACCTCGGGCCCCAGCCCGGCGGTCAGGGTCGCCACGACCTTGGTCATGTAGACGTTGAAGGGAAAGGTCTCCAGCTCCACGCGGACACCGGGGTGCGAGGCCTCGAAGCGCCGGATCAGCGCCTCCATGGTCACGACCTCGACCTCGTTGTAGTGCCGCCAGTAGGTGATCACCACCTCGTCGCCGGCGTCGGCGTCGGTCGCTGCGTCCCGGGAGCAGGAGAGGGAGAGGGCCAGGAGAGCGATGACACAGGAGGCAGCCCCCGCCGCGGCGCTCCTGCTGGTCTGCTGCCCCGTCCTCATGTTCCCCCGGTCCCCGGCCGGGTGGTCGGGAAGTCGAACATATCATCGAAAAGGACCAGCTGCGGGGGGCCGAGGAGCAGCTCGCCGAACCCTCCGGCCAGCTCGTCCTCCACCCCACGAACGAAGGCGTCGAAGGCGCGGCGCTCGCCCCCGTCCATCCACCTCAGCTGGTAGGCCAGCGAGATGTGGAACCGGTAGCGGTCGTGGACCGGGTGGCGGACGCCGGTGGCGGCCGAGACCGCCCCGCGGAACGCGGCCAGGGCCGCCGCGGTGGCGTCGTCGCCGGGGGAGATCCGGAGGTGGAAGGTGACATCCGACGGCCCCACGTCGTCGAAGCGCATCCGCAGGGCGTCCGGCCAGGGCTCGACCCCGGCCAGCCAGCGCCCGAACGAGGTGTCCGCCCGCTCCAGATCCGCGTCCAGGGGCAGCCGGCTCGACCAGCGCTCGGGCCGCCGCACCTCGTCGCAGACCAGGTCGAAGACCGTCATGTGGTGGCTGGACGCGGGCAGCTCGGCGAAGCAGGGGGCGAAGGGCCCGGCGCGGAAGCGTTCCATCACCCGCGCCAGGGCGCTCACCTGGGGAGCGTCCGCGGGCAATGGACAGATCAGCGAGCTACCCGGGAACCGGCGGACCCGGCCATCGGTGTGGAATTTCCTCCCGACCGAAGGCGTCGGCTCGCCGGGGACTCGTTCGCTCAAAGGTCGCCCGCACCGTCGAACAGGGGGGCGAGGATCGCCGCCAGGGCCTCGTAGGAGAAGTGCTCGCGCCCCAGCGCGAAGTTCCGCTCCGCCATCCGGGTCGCCCGCCCGCGGTCGGCGAGCACCCCCCGCGCCTGCTCCACCGCGTCGCCGGTCAGCTGCCCGCCGGAGATCTGCACGGTCTCGAACCCCTTGCTGCCGATGTCCGGCCCGTACACCGGCTCGTAGTCGTTCACGAAGATCGGAACCCTCGCCAGGACCGCTTCCACGAAGGCGTTGCCGAAGCCCTCGTAGGTCGAGAAGTACGTGCACGCGTCCGCGTGGGCGTAGCCGTCGGAGAGCGAGTAGACCTTGCGCCCATCCACGTCCCGCCGCCGCTGGTTGTCGAAGCGGTCGCCGGCGAAGAGGACCTGGTCGCCGAGGCCGAGCCGCGCCACCTGGGCCTCCAGGTCCCCCAGGTAGTTGTCCGAGTCGTCCGTCGCCGTGCCCGTGATCACCAGCTTGGCCCGGGGATCGCCGAGTCGATCGACCAGTTCGATCGCGGTCTCGATCCCCTTGCGACGGACGATTCGCGTGATCTGGAACAGCAACAGGTCGTCGGGCGAGAGCCCCAGATCCTCGCGCAGGGTGGCGTTGTATTCATCCCGCTCCGCGAACGGAGCCTCGAAGTCCATCACGTTGGGGACCACGGTGGCGTCGATGCCGTAGCGCTGGTCCAGGGTCGTGTGCGCCGCAGTGTTGATCACCGCGTGGCGGACCGACGGCCTCACCAGGGGGAAGTGGTCGTGGACCATCCGCTCCACGGCGGCAAGACGCGTGTCGTAGCGCCCCTCCCGCTCCCACCAGAAGTCGTGATCGTGGGTCACCGCAGCGATCCCGGTACGGTCGATGGCCCGGGCGAGGCCCAGCCCCATCTGCAGGTGGCAGGGCAGGGCGCAGGCGTTCTCGGGGACCAGGCAGTCGATGCCCCAGGCCTCGATCCAGTCCAGGATCCCGCGGGCGATGTGATCCGCCCCGGCCTCGATCCGCGCGACGAACTCGCCCTCGTCCGCGTCCTTTCCGAAGAACGCGATCTCCTGCTCCTCGACAGTGCTGGGGTGGTCGAAGGCCAGCTCGGGGAGCAGGCTGACGTCCCTCACCTCCCCCTCCAGCGCCCCGCTGAGCACGAAGACCTCGTGGCCCAGCCGGTCCAGCACCTCGATCCACTTCTCCGTCTCCAGCGCCACCCCGTCGATGCCGCCGATGCGCCCGATGACGAATCCGATCCTCACGTGACCTCCCGGACGACGGCATTCTACCGGTTCGCCCCCGCGTTGCCTCGCCGTCCCAGGCGGCCTACGATCGAGGGGGATGCCTGCGGGCCAGGGAGGGCCACCACGTGCGAGATTCGAACCGGACGCTGGGAGGGACGGCCGCGGTCGTTCCGGCGCTGCTGTGTCTGCTCCTCTCCGGGTGTCGCTCGTCCGGCGAGTCGCCACCGGCCGCCGACGAGGGCTTTCCCCGGGACACCCTCATCATCGCCCAGGGCTCGGACGTGACCAGTTTGATGTCGGTCCTGCCCCAGTCCGGGGCCGACACCGAGGTCCTGGCGGCCATGAGCTCGCTGCTGCTGCAGGCGGAGTTCGACTGCGGCCTGAGCTTCGAGCCGCTGGTGGCGAAGGAGTGGTCGTTCACCGACGAGGGCAAGACCCTGGAGATGACCCTGGACCCGGGCTTCACCTGGAGCGACGGCAGGTCGCTGACCGCAGGCGACGTGGCCTTCACCTACGACCTGATCGCCGACCCTGCCGTGGCCAGCCCTCGCAGCGACTACATCGAGTACATGCGCGAGGACGCCCGTCCGGAGGTGGTGGACGACGCCCATCTGCGTTTCGGCTTCACCCAGGCCTACGACCCCACGACCATGATCTCCCACGCCGTGGGGGTGGAGCTGCTGCCCCAGCATGTCCTCGCCGACGCCCCCCGGGACGGCCTGGCGAGCCACACCTACCACGACGCGCCGGTCACCAACGGCCCCTTCGAGATGGAGTCGCGCAAGCGCGGTCAGCAGGTGGTCCTGGCGCCCAGCGACCACTGGGGTGGGCCCGACGAGATGCGCCCCAAGCTCAAGCGGGTGATCCACAAGGTCGTCCCCGAGTACTCGGCCCAGCTCCTGGAGCTGGAACGGGGGGACGTGGACCTGGTCCCCAAGGTGGAGGTGGCCGACGCGGACCGCCTGGCCCGGGAGCACCCCGAGATCGAGTTCTACCGCCGGGGCTGGCGCGCCATGGAGTACGTGGGCTGGAACCAGGTGGATCCCCGGAGCTACGACAAGCTGCAAGGGGGCATGCCCGAGGGCGAGACCGCCGATCCGGCCAAGGCGGCACGTCACCAGCTCTTCGGCGATGTCCGCGTCCGGACCGCCCTGTCGAGGGCCATCGACGCCGACGGCATGATGGCCGATCTCTTCCGCTCCGAGGCCACCGGTGAGACCTACGCCCGCCGGGCCGTGGGCACCATCTCGCCGTCCCTGTGCAAGGCCCACAACGACGCCATCACCCCCATCCCCCACGACGCAGCGTCCGCCGCCCGCGAGCTGGACGCCCTCGGCTGGGTCGACAGCGACGGGGACGGCGTGAGGGACCGCAACGGGATCTCCTTTCGCTTCGACCTGATGATCCCCTCGGGCAAGCCCCTTCGAGAGCGTCAGGCGGTCTTGATCCAGGCGGCGCTGAAGGACGTCGGCGTGGCGGTGGACATCGAGACCGTCGAGTTCGCCACCTGGGTCGACCGGGCCATCCGCCACGACTTCGACGCGATCCTGGGTGCCTGGAGCATCTGGGTCTTCATCGACCCGACCTCCAAGTGGCACTCGGGTCCGGAGTACCCCTACAACTTCATCGCCTACGACAACCCGCGGGTGGACGAGCTCATCGACCAGGGCCTGGCCCAGCGGGACGCGGCCGAGGCGGCGAAGACCTGGAAGGAGTTCCAGCGGGTGGTCTACGAGGACCAGCCCTACACCTTCCTGTACTGGGTCGACGAGATCGTGGCCGTCCACGGCCGCTTCAAGGACGTGCAGGTCGACGTCCTGTCCCCCTACAGCCACCTCTGGGCCTGGTGGGTGCCGGCGGACCAGGTGAAGTACGCCAACTGAGTCGTTGTGTAGAGGAGAGAAGAAGGGACCTCGCGCAGAGGCGCGGAGGAGGCAGAGGGCGCAGAGGAAGAGCGGCGAAGGCAAGGGACAGGGCGTGACGCGATATCTGCTGCGGAGGTTGGTCCAGGTCGTACCCCTGGTGTGGGCGGTGCTGACGTTGATCTTCGTGATGCTGGAGGCGGCGCCCGGAGATGCGTCGGCGTATCTGGTGCCGCCGGGGGCCAGCGCCGAGGTCCGGGACTCCCTGCGGGAGCGGTGGAACCTGGACGACCCGGCGCCGGCGCGCTACGTGGCCCTGCTGTCCAACATGGCCCGGGGCGACCTGGGCCACAGCGTGCTCAGGGGCCGGCCGGTGGGTCAGCTCGTCCGCGAGGCCCTGCCCCCCACCCTGCTGCTGGCCGCCACCTCCCTGGCGTTCACCCTGCTGCTGGGGGGCGCCCTCGGCATCCTCCAGGCCGTGCGCCGGGGAACGCCGCTGGACGGCGCGGCCACCGGCCTCTCCCTGATCGTCTACTCCATCCCGGCGTTCTGGCTGTCGATCCTGCTCGTCCTGGTCTTCGCCCACGCGTGGCCCGTGCTCCCGGCGACCCAGATGGCGGACCCCATGGCGGACTACATGGCTCCGCTGCCCCGCCTATGGGACCGCATCACCCACCTGGTCCTGCCGGCCCTCGCCCTGGGGCTGGCGAACACCGCCGTGGTGGCCCGGCACCTGCGCGAGCGGATGGTCCGGGTCCTGGGTCGCGACTTCATCCGGGCCGCACGGGCCAAGGGACTCGGCCGCTGGACCGTGGTCCTGCGACATGCCCTGCCCAACTCGTTGCTGCCCGTGCTGACCCTGCTCGGCCTCTCGTTGCCCTTCCTGGTCTCCGGTTCGGTGATCGTCGAGCGCATCTTCGCCTGGCCCGGGATGGGATCGCTGGTGGTGGAATCGATCCTGGGCCAGGACACCCCCGTGGTCCTGGGTTGCATGCTCGTCTACGCCCTGATGGTGGTGATGGGTTCCGCCGCCGCGGACCTGCTCTGCGCCTGGGCGGATCCCCGCATCCGGCTGGAGGAGCGATGAGCGCCTTCGGCCGCATCGTCGCCGGGGCCTTCCTGCTGGCCGACCTGGGCATGATCACCTTGGCCCTCGTCCGGGCCCCCGGCCGTTGGAGCGAGGCGGCGTCCACGCCGGGGGAGGCCACCTGGCCGGTGGCCCTGGGGGTGGCGGCGGCCCTGGCCGGGGCAGGCGTGGTCGGCTGGCTGGCCGCCCGTGTGCTCAGGGGCACCGGGGCAGACCGCCGCCGGCTGGGCGGTCTATGCGGTGGACACCTGGTCGGGCTGATGGTGCTCGCGGCACTGCTGGCCCCCCTGCTCGCCCCCCACTCCCCGACCCAGGTGGGGATCGGCGAGCCGGGCCAGCCCCCCGGCGCCGCGTTCCTCCTGGGTACGGACGCCGTGGGCCGCGACACCCTCTCCCGGTTGCTCTACGGCGCCCGGATATCCATACCCCTCGGCGGCCTGGCCGTCCTCATCGCCACCGGTCTGGGCACCGCCGTCGGCCTGCTCGCAGGCTACGCGGGAGGCTGGATCGACCGGGCCTGCCTCGGCCTGATCGACCTGCTGATGGCCCTGCCGCGCCTGGTGCTGCTGCTGGCGGCGGTGGCCCTGTTCGGGGGCACCGATGTGGGCCGGTTCACCCTGATCGCCCTGATCCTCGGGCTCACCGGCTGGATGACCGTGGCGCGGGTGGTGCGCAGCGAGGTCCTGTCCCTACGGGAGCGGGAATTCGTGCTCGCGGCGCGGGCCAGCGGGCTGAGCCCCTCCCGGATCGCGGCGCGCCACGTGCTGCCCGGGGTGATGGGAGCGGTGGCGGTCCAGGGCACGCTGATGGTGGGATCGACGATCCTGCTGGAGGCGGCGCTGAGCTTCCTGGGCCTGGGGGTCCCGCTCCCCACGGCGACCTGGGGCAACATGGTGGGCGACGGGATGGACCAGCTCTCCCTGTGGTGGCTCTCCCTGTTCCCGGGTCTGGCGATCTCCCTGACGGTGCTCGGGTTCCACCTGTTCGGGGACGGTCTCCGCGACACCCGCAGCGACGCCGCCTGACGCCCCGATCCCAAAACCCAAAATTCCCAATTTCCCAAGTGATCGCGGGAGCTTCCCTCGCAGAAAAAGATCGAAAATAAACATTGACCCCCCGACCCCCCCATGAGACTATGCGTGATATAGGAGCGGGGTTAATAGACCCCAGGAAGGGGCACTGAGAGGGGACGGACGTGAAAGCCACTCGGTATCTGGCCTTTATGGGCCTGCTGTCGGGCGCGATCCTCGCCTGGCAGTTCGGTGAGCATGAAGCGAACGACCTGAATCCCTTCGACGAGCCGGACAACCCCGCTGAAGCTGCTGCTCTCCAGGCATCGCACAGGCTCCATCGACACGCTGACACGAACCGGAACGTCGCCAAGGGAATCGGGATCGCGCCCGAGGCACCCTCGGAGGCCATCACCGAGCAGCGCCAGGTGTACGTGGAGGACCGGATCCCAGTACGTGCTCTACGCCGGCACCTCCCAGGCCACGGCGGTGGTCAGCGCGGCCGCCGCCTGGCTGCTGGCCGACGACGTGCACCCCGACGCGGTGCGCCACGTGCTCCAGCGCACGGCGAAGGTGGCCAAGAACGGCAAGAACCTCTCCAAGGGGGCGGGCACCGGCTACATCCAGATCGAAGACGCCCTCTCTTCGGTGACCTCGGCCGACCGCAACGGGGGCCCGGACGACGACATCTACGTGGCGCTGATGCCCTACATCCGGTGGCTCGGCGGCGGCGGCGGTGACGACGACGACGACGACGACGACGACGACAACTACGGCGACTCGATCAAGCCCAAGGCCGAGGTCATGGTGCTGGACGGCAGCGGCGCTCCGATCGCCGGCGCCGAGGTGGTCGGCTCCTTCACGGGAACCACGGCCAAGTTCCACGCCTGTACCACCGATTCCGACGGCCTTTGCACCTTGCAGGGCAAGACCCTCGACGACTACAGCGAGGCCACGGACCCGGGCGACCTTGCCTGGATGATCGAGGTCCCGACCGTCTCGATCGGCGGGATCATCCATCACCCCCACACCGCGTTCTTCGCCAGCGACGCCCTGGAGATCCTGCTGGCCGCCATCGAGGACGAACCGGAGCTGGCGGACGGGATCATCGGCTTCCACTGGGCCGGGGGCGACAGCGAGTACGGCGATCTGCTCGAGTCCTACTTCCTGGTGGACCTGGGCGTGGGCCTGGGCGGCACACCCCTGGGGATCATCGTTCCCAGGCGGACCTTCGGCGACGCGGACGCCACCATCGACGTCGACCTGGATGGGACCGGCCTGGGCGGCACGCCCCTGGGCATCGTGCCCATCCCGCGCTTCGACTTCGACGGCACCGGCCTGGGCGGAACCCCCCTCGGCGGCCGGATCATCATCCTGGGCGGCGGCCTGGGCGGCACGCCGCTGGGCTTCCGTCCGCCGGGCGCCTTCGGTGGCGGCGGCCTGGGCGGCACCCCGCTGGGCTTCCACGACAGCCCCTTGCTGAACCTGGACGGCCACTCGGTCCGGCTCGGCCACGACTGGACCTGTGGCACCGGCCTGGGCGGCACCGCCCTGGGTCGGATCCTCGACCGCGGCGGCTGGCTGGTGGACGGCTACGGCGGCGCCTCGGCCCTGGTGGGCTCCGGCGACGTGGGCATCGTGGCCGCGTCCATCGAGGGCATGATCGGCAGTGGCGATCTGGAGACCGTGGAGTTCGAGGACATCGTCGTCTGCACCGGCGACGACTGCGGCGACGACGACTGCCCCGCGGGGTGGGCCCCCCCGGGGGGGGCCCCCGGGGGTGCGCCCACCGGCCCCCCCCCCCCCGGGGCGCCGGGGCAAGCCCGCCGTGGCACCCGGCCTACCCTCTAACCGGGATCCACCGGCAACCTCACCGAGAACTGTGCGCCCCCCTCGGGGTGGTTCGCCGCTGCGATGCTCCCCCCGTGCTCGTCGACCAGCCGCCGGGCGATGGCCAGCCCCAGCCCGTAGCCCTCCCTCGCCCCCTCCGCCTGGGCCCCCCGGTCGAAGATGTGGGCCAGGTCGTCGGCGGGGATTCCCTCCCCCCGATCCCTGATGCCGATGAGGACGTCCCCGACGTTCGCGGTGGCCGACAGGGTCACCACGCCCCCCTCCGGCGAGTACTTGATCGCGTTGGTCACCAGGTTGGTGATCACCCTCGACAGGGCGTTGCGATCCCCCCGCACGCGCAGTCCAGCGTCGACGCTCAGCTGTAGCGTGACCCCCTTGCTCGACGCCTCGTACGCCAGCAGGCTACCCAGGCGCCCCAGGTGCTCCGACAGATCCAGGGGGCGGAGTGCGGTACCCCCCTCCTTGAGGAACTCGCCCGCCAGGTCCTGGATCCTCTGGGAGGCCTCGAGGACGCGTACGAGTCGATCGCGCCTCGGATCCGCGTCGCCGGCCTGGCCCAGCAGCTCGGTGGCCGCCAGGTGGATCGAAGCAGCGGGGCTGCGAAGGTCGTGGGCGATCTCCGCCGCCTGGCGTGCCCGGCCCCGGGCCTCTTCCAGGTGACGCGCGTTGTGCACGGCGACCGCGGCGTAGGAGCCCAGCGCCCTCAGCAGGGTCGCCGCCCGGGTCAGCTCCTCTTCGCTGGCGGCCCGGGAGTCCACGTACAGCGCCCCCACCCGGACGTCCCCGTCCAGCATGGGCACACACATGGCCGAGCGCAGCTCCATGGCCTGGACGCTCGCCGCTGCCCGCAGGTCCGCCCGCTCACCGAGATCCGCGGCGATCACCTCGCGACCGTCGGTCAGCGCCCGCTTGACCACGGACATGCTGGGCACGCTGGGCTCGACCCCCTTGCGCGCCGCAGACGCCACCACCGACGGCTCACCCTCCTCGTCCAGGAGCACGAAGGAGCGCTCGCCGTCCAGCAGGTCCAGGGAGGCGCCGGCGATGGCGCGCAACACCTGGTCCATGTCCTGCTCCCGGGCCACGGCCACGGCGAGATCGAGGACCCGGTCCAGGCGCGTGCTCCGGGTACTGGCGCCCTGGACGCGGCGGATTCGCTCCACCACCGTGTCGGCGCGCTTGCGCAGCTGGGTGTGCTCCACCTCGTCCGCGTAGACCAGGGCTCGCGTGGCCTCCTGCAGGGCGTCCACGACCCGGCCGGCGACGAGCAGCGCCTGGGCGGCCCACAGCCGGACCTCGGCCAGTTCGCCGCTTGCGCCCGCCTCCCTCAAGGGCTCGATGGCCTCCTGGAGCCGCTCGTCCATCCGGTGCAGTTCGCCGGCCCGGGCGTGGGACAGGGCCAGCAGGGCAGCGGACTTGCTCTTCTCGACTCCGCTGTCGGCCTTCGTCGCCGCCTCCAGCGCCTGCTCGGCCAGGTCTGGTGCGTTCAGGTCATTGCGCATCACGGCCAGCTCGGCCCGGCGCCGGGCCAGCTCCACCAGCTCGCCTTCGATGCCGTGCTCGTGGGCCACGTCCCGCGAGGTGCGGAAGTACTCCTCGGCGGCCTCCAGCCGGTCCTGGGCCAGGGCCAGGTCGCCCAGGTTGCCGGCGACCATCGCGATGCCCTCGAAGTCGTCGATCTCCCGGGCCCGGGACAGGGCCCACTCCCCCGCATCCCGGGAGCGCTCCCACTGGCCCGCCTCCCGGTACCCGACGCAGAGGTTGTTGCGGATCCGCACCTGGTCCACGGGGAAATCGATCTGCTCGAAGAGGATCGAGGCCTGTTCCCAGAGCTTGAGTGCGCCCGGCCGGTCCCCCACCCCGTAGCGCGCCATGCCCGCGGTGTTGAGCAGTCGGGCGCGATTCTGGGTCGACAGGCCGCTCTCCCCGTCGGCGGCCCGGGTGATCACGTCCGCGGCCTCGCGCACCCGGCCGGCGTACCAGAGCATCCGGCCCAGGTCAGCGTCCAGCTCCGCCCGGGCGGGCCTGCCGCGACCCAGCTCGGCCGGCACCGCCTCCAGCAGCGTGATGCCCTCGTGGAGGCGGTCGTCCTTCTGCAGGCACTGGGCCCAGACCATCCGCATCCGCAGCCAGCGATCCACCCGTTCGGGCTCCTGGGGGGCGGGGCGTTCGGCCAGGGGGCGGGCGGACTCGATGGCCTCGTAGGTCCGGTCGGCCCGGTAGTGGGCGTGGGCCCGGATCTCGACCAGCTCCTCGGGCAGGGGCGCACCGTCCAGGGCGATCCGCGCCCGATCCAGGAACGCCAGCGCGGCCTCGTCGTCCCCGCGCAGGGAGGCGCGGATCCGCGCCAAGGTGCCCAGCAGGTCCACGTCCTCTCGGGTGTCCCCCTGCCCCTCCTCCCGCTTGTCCAGGGTCGCCTGACCCAGCTCCTCGGCGTCATCGGTGCGGCCGACGGCCAGCAGGGCCTTCATGCGCGGCACCACCAGCGCCCGCACCGGCGCCATCGCCCACAGGGCGTCGGCCAGACGCGTGGCCTCCGCGCCATCGAGGGCCGTCGCCGCGGCGACCGAGCGTGGGCCTTCCCGCTGGGCCAGCTGCACGTCCCCGCATCCGATCACGTGCCATCCCAGCCGCACGGGGTCCGATCGGGTCTGAAGCAGGTGGTCGACCAGGCTGCGGTGGACGGCCGCGGAATCCGGGTGCAGCGCCGCAAGGGAACGCGCGGCAGCCTCGCTGCGGCAACGGACCACCCCCCGCTCCACCCGCAGCAGCCGGGCGTCGATCAACTCCCGCAACGCCTGCTGTCCCTGCTCCTCGTCCAGCTCCGCCAGATGGAACAGCAGTTCGATGGCGGCGGGCACCTCGTGGATCGCAGCGAGCGCCCCCACGAGGCGGGCGGCCTCGCCCAGGGCCTGTCCCAGCTGTTCGTTGAGGTCTTCGGGGACCTGGAGCGCTGCCAGGCGCAAGGGATCCACCTGCCAGGCCCGGGATCGCCAGACCAGAGCGCCCTCTCTCACCGCGTGCAGGGTGAACGCCACCGCCTGACCGGGGATGCCGCCGGTGGCGTCCCGCAGGCGCTCGACCAGATCCCCGAGCCCCCCCACCACCCCCAGCAGCCCGCTCGCCAGCTCGGCGAGCTGGTGCTGATCCAGGGGCCGCAAACGGACCCGGGCGTCCGCCCATTCGGGGGCGTGGGGCGCGGCGGTGCACAGGGCCACCCCCTTGACGTCGGACAGGGCCCGCAGGAGCATTTTGGAGGGTTCGTCCTGACGCTGCAGATCGTCGGCCAGCAGGGCGAACCCGGTGGGACAGCGCTTGCGCAGCAGCAGCGCGGCGGCCGCGGCCCGGGCCTCGGGCTCGGGGGAGTCGGGCAGCGATACGGGGGGGCCGGGCAGGCTGGGGGTGGACAGCGTCCCCTCCACCGCCGCCCACGACCGCGCGCAGGCGTCCAGGCGGACCCACGGCGTCCCCCGGGCCTGGAGCTCGTTGGCCACGTGGTCCAGCACGTGGGAGCGACCGCTGCCGCTGGGGCCGACCAGGGCCAGACGACCGCCCCCGTCGATCCAGGCGTCGACGGCGGCCGACACCGTCTCTTCGAGTACCCACAGGGACCGGGCACGCCGGGTCAACAGGGGCACGTCCGGGGGTTCGATGGGGACGCCCCGCTGGATCAACCGGTCGGCGAGCTGCCCCGCCGAGGGGCGGTGGGAGGGATCGGTGGCCAGCAGGTCCCGCAACAGCTCCTGGAGCCATTCGCCGCCCATCTGGGGTTCGGGGATCTCCTTTTGCCGGCGCAGGAGGGCGGTGGACAGCCCCAGCTCGGCGAAGGGAAGGCCGCCGTGGAGCATCTCCCACAGGATCAGCCCCAGCGAGTAGACGTCGGACTCGGGCGAGGACGAGCCGCCTCGCATGCGCTCGGGGGCAGCGTAGTTCAGGGTGCCCCCCTTGCGCTGCTCGGCCAGGCCGAAATCGATGATCCGCAGCCGCCCGCTCTTCATGGCCTCGATCATCACGTTGTCGGGTTTCAGGTCCCCGTGAACCACGCCAGCCCTGTGGACCACGTCCAGCGCGTCGGCCAGGCCGGCGACCACCCCCAGCGCCCGCTTCTCCGGCGCGCGGCCGGAGCGCAGGAAAGCCGTCAGGGGCTTGCCCGGGACGAACTCCATGGCCAGGTGGGGGATGGGATCGCCGCCACCGCCGAGCACGCCGACGACGCCCGGATGGACGATGCGCGCGAGGGTCCGGAGCTCACCGCCGGGGGGATCGCGGAGCAGCTTGATCGCCACCGGCTGCCCGGCGTCGTCCTCGGCCAGCCAGGTGGCGCCGAACTCCCCCTGACCGAGCATGCGAACCAGCGTCCAGGCGCCGATCCGCGTGCCGGGCTGTACTGAACTGGCGCGGCGTTCGACCAAAGGCCATTCCCCCGCTGCAGCGTCGCGCCGCTACGCCCAGGTCTCGTCTTCCTCGAGCCACTCCGAGTAGGTGGTGAGGATCGTGATGACATCCGGCTGGCGCTGCAGGAACATGGAGACCAGATCCGGGTCCAGCTGGGTTCCGGCGGCCTCTCGCATGATGTTCACCGCCCGGTCGATGGTGAACGAGGGCTTGTAACAGCGCCGCGTGACCAGGGCGTCGAACACGTCGGCGATGGCGACGATGCGGGCCTCGAGCGGGATCTCTTCCGCCTTGAGCCCGTGGGGGTACCCCCCGCCATCCCAGCGTTCGTGGTGGTAGAAGGCGATGTTGACCGCGTGCGAGGGCAGCCCCGCCGCCCTCAGCAGCTCGCCGCCGATGAGGGTGTGGGTCTTCATCTCCTCGAATTCCTCGGTCGTGAGCTTGCCCGGCTTCTTGAGGATCTTGTCCGGGATGCCCACCTTGCCCACGTCATGCAGCCCGGCGTAGCGGAAGACCTTCTCGCAGAACTCCTGATCGCAGCCCCGCCCCCGGGCCAGCAGCTCGGCGTAGCGGCACACGCGCTGGATGTGGTTGCCGGTGTCGGTGTCGTTGAGGCTGGACGCGCGCTCCAGGGCGGCCACCAGCCCCAGCGTCAGCCGGGAGAGCTCGTGGGCCCGCTCCTCCAGATCCCGGTAGGCCTGGTCCCGCTCGGCGGTCACGTTCTCGAGGTTGATCACCAGGGCGGACTTGCGCGCCAGGGACGCCAGCCGGGCGTTGAACTCCGCCGGGTCCAGGGGCTTGCGGATGAAGTCGTCGGCGCCCAGCTCCAGCAACTCGATCTTGGTCTGCCGCGAGCCGTCGGCGGTCACGATCATGATCGGCGTGTCGGCGCCAAGCGCGTGGTTGCGCAGCCGCTGGATCAGCTCGCGTCCGTGCATGCCCGGCAGGTGATAGTCGAGGACGACGATCTCGGGGCAGCGGGTGTCGAAGAGCTCGTAGGCGTCCAGCCCGTTGGCCGCCTTGAGGACCGTGAAACCGACGCGGCTGGCCCAGCCGGCCATCTGGTCCAGCTGGTAGGCGTCGTCTTCCGCGATCAGTAGCAGAGGCCCGGCCACGTAGTCCCGCTCCGTGCACGCCCGAGTCCGCGAATTGCGGTCACTTCAAGGCGCGTACCGAAAATACCATCGGCCGACTGTGAATTCCCTTGCGGGCGTCTGCCGGCCGCGGCTCCACCGCACGTCCCATCCCAGCCCCCCGCGCATCATACTCCAAAAAACCCAAACCGTCGCATCCGGCTCGTCCCCCTCGCGCGCGATCCTGGTAGCATGGTCCGCCGCGGCCGCAGGGCCGAAGGAAAGGAAGGCCATGCAACCGATCCGCATCCTGATCGCCAAGCCGGGCCTGGACGGGCACGACCGGGGCGCCAAGGTCGTCGTGCGCGCCCTGCGGGACGCCGGCTTCGAGGTCATCTACACCGGGCTCAAGCAGACCGTGGAGCAGATCGTGAACGCCGCCGTGCAGGAGGACCCGGACATCGTGGGCCTTTCGATCCTCTCCGGCGCCCACCAGCCGATCTGCGAGCGGTTGCTCCCGGCCCTGGCCGAAGCCGGGGTGAGCGACGTGCCGGTGGTGGTGGGGGGCAACATCCCCGCCGCGGACGTCGAGGCGTTGCTGGGCACGGGCGTCCGCGAGGTCTTCCCCTTCGGCAGCTCGCTGGACGAGATGCCGAAGCTGCTGCAGGAGCTGGTCCGATGAGCGAACAGAGCAAACCCAAGCGCAGGGGACCGCCGCCGATCCGCGAGGTGGAGCTGGAGTCGGGGATCCGGCCCAAGCCGATCTACGGACCCGAGGATCTCGCGGGCCGCGACTGGTCCGCCGACGTCGGCGAACCGGGGGAGTACCCCTTCACCCGGGGCATCCACCGGGAGATGTACCGGCGCCGGGTCTGGACCATGCGCCAGTACGCCGGGTTCGGCAACGCCACGGAGACCAACGAGCGCTTCCGATGGCTGATCGACAACGGTCAGACCGGGCTCAACGTGGCCTTCGACCTGCCGACCCAGCTCGGCCTGGACTCGGACGATCCCCGGGCCGAGGGTGAGGTGGGCCGGGTCGGCATGGCCATCGACACCCTCGACGACTTCGAGGAGGCCTTCCGCGACATCCCCATGGATCGGATCTCGGTCTCGCTGACCATCAACTCCATGGCGCCGGTGGCCATCGCGATGGTGGCGGCGCTGGTGGAGAAGCGGGGCTTCGACGTGGCCCGGATGCCGGGCAACGCCCAGAACGACATCCTCAAGGAGTTCGTGGGCCGGGGCACCTGGATCTACCCGGTGGAGGCCTCGGTGCGGCTGGTGGGGGACACCATCGAGTGGTGCGCGGCGAACATGCCTCGCTACAACCCCGTCAGCGTCTGCGGCTACCACATCCGGGAGTCGGGGGCGAACCCCCAGCAGGAGATGGGCTACGCCTTCGAGATCGCCCGGGCCTACATCGACCACGTGATGGAGCGGGGCCTGCCGGTGGACGAGGTGGCGTCCCGGCTGTCGTTCAATTTCGACATCCACGGCAACCTGTGGGAGCAGGTGGCCAAGTTCCGGGCGGGCCGACGGGTGTGGGCCCGGCTGATCAAGGAGGAGTACGGCGCCACGAACCCACGGTCGATGTGGATGCGGATGATCGCCGGCGGTGGCGGCGGCGGGCTGACCATCGAGCAGCCCGAGAACAACATCGTCCGCAGCGCCTACTACGCCCTGATCTCGGCCCTGTCGGGCACCCAGACCATGGCCCTGTGCTCGTACGACGAGGCCTACACGATCCCGAGCCAGAAGGCGGCCCAGATCTCCCTGCGGACCCAGCAGATCCTCCACGAGGAGATGGGGCTGGCCGACGTGGTGGATCCCCTGGCCGGCTCGTACTACGTGGAGAGCCTGACCAACGAGATGGACGAGCTGATCTGCGGGGTGATGGACGAGGTGCGGTCCACCGGAGGCATCGTCGAGGGCATCGCCACCGGGCGGGTCCAGAACGCGGTCAGCCGCCAGGCCTACGCCAACGAGCTGGGCGTCCAGCGGGGCGACATCCGCAAGGTGGGCGTCAACTGCTACCGCGTCGAGGAAGAGGCCCACCAGGTGGAGATGCACCCCTACGAGGCCGACAAGGTGGCCGACCAGGTCGGTCGGCTGGAGAAGGTCCGCGCTCGCCGGGACGGGGACGCGGTGGACCGGGCGCTGGACCGGGTCCGGGACGACGCCACCGCGGGCCGCAACGTGATGCCGGCCCTGGTGGAGGCGGTCAAGGTGTACGCCAGCGTGGGTGAGATCGCCGGGGTGTTCCGCGAGGTGTTCGGCGAGTTCCGCGAACCGGAGGTGGTCTGAGGTGCCCAAGAAAAAACTCCCGGGTGTGACCACCGTCGAAGAGATGTCCGTCGAGATGAGCGTGCTGGACGTGGAGGGGGAGCTCCGCGCCCGGTTCCTCAACCCCTCCTACCGGCCACCGGTGCTCCCTCGGGTGGCGGTGGAGCTGTTGCAGCTCTCCCGCCAGTCCGACGTGGGCATCGACGACGTGGTGGCGATGCTCGGCAAGGACGCGATGCTGACCGGGCGGGTGCTGCGCATCGCCAGCTCGCCCCTGTACCAGCCCACCCCCCGGGCCACCGAGCCGTCGCTCAAGGACGCGGTGCTGCGGATGGGGCTGGGCAACATGCGGGACATCGTGGTCGAGGTGGTGCTGCAGATGCGGGTCTTCCAGGCCAAGCAGTACGCCAAGGAGATGGCCCGGGTCGCCCGACACAGCAGCGCCGCGGCCCACCTGGCGCGGCTGCTGGCCCGTCGGGCCGGGGTGGGGCAGGACCTGGCCTTCCTGGTGGGCCTGTTCCACGACGTGGGGGTCGCGGGCGCCCTGGTCGCCCTGGGGGACAAGCCCGAGGGTCAGCCGGTCCCGCGGCTGTCCGACGTGTGGTCCGCCATCGACACCGTCCACCCCGAGCTCTCGGGGGTGATGGTCGAGCTGTGGGGTCTGCCCGAGGAGCTGGCCGAGGCCGTCCGGGGGCACCGGGCGCTGGCGGACCAGGACGAGGTCCCGCCGCTGGCGGCCATGGCCTGCGTGGCAGAGCACCTGGCCAACCGGCTCGGGTGGTCCGTGCAGTCCCTCACCGGCGCCACTCCGGAGCGCATCGGCCTCGACCTGGTCCAGCCCGACGACCTGGACCGCGCCCTGGACGTCCTGGGCCTCTCGCCCAGCCACCTGACGTCGCTGGAGAACGCCGGCGAGGTGGTGCTGCGCCAGCTGGCGACCGCAGGCTGACGGCGAACCCGCGGAGATACGAATCATGCTGAGCGGAGTGCGCGTCCTCGACCTGACCCGGATGCTGTCCGGCCCCTACGCCGGGATGCTGCTGCACGATCTCGGCGCGGACGTGGTCAAGGTGGAGCCGCCGGGCGGGGACCCCATGCGGGAGCTGCCGCCGGAGGCCTACCCGGGGACCAGCGCCTATTTCCTGTCCATCAATCGGGGCAAACGCAGCCTGGTGCTGGACCTGGAGCGTCCCGAGGGTCGCGGGTTGCTGCATCGCCTGGCCGTGGAGGCCGACGTCGTCCTGTACAACTACCGGCCGGGGGTCCCCGAGAGGCTGGGGGTCGATCCCGAGACGCTGCACGGCATCAACCCCCGACTGGTGATCTGCTCCCTCACCGGCTTCGGCGAGGACGGTCCCTGGGCCCATCGGCCCAGCTACGATCTGGTGATCCAGGCGCTCTCGGGTGCCATGAGCTTGACGGGGGAACCGGGCCGACCCCCGGTGCGGATGGGGATCCCGCTGGGGGACCTGGCGGGGGGCAGCAACTGCGTCACCGCCATCGCCGCGGCCCTGTTCCGGCGGGAGCGCACCGGGGAGGGCTGCTTCGTGGCCGTCTCCCTGCTCGACAGCCTGGTGGGCATGCTGACCTACGTGGCCCAGATGCACGTGGCCACCGGCAAGATCCCGCCCCCCGCGGGCTCCGGCCACCAGTCCGTGTTCCCCTACATGACCGTCGACACCGCGGACCAACCGCTGGTGCTGGCGATCTTCGTCGAGAAGTTCTGGGTCGCCCTGTGCAAGGCCATCAATCGACCCGAGTGGACCGACGACCCCCGCTTCGCCCGCAACGTGGACCGGGTGGCCAACCGGGCCCAGCTCGAGCCCCTGCTGCGGGAGCTGTTCCGGGAGCGGACCGCCGCGGACTGGATGGTGCGGATGGAGGCCTGCGAGGTCCCTGCCGCGCCGGTGCAGCACGTCGGTCAGGTCATGGTCACACCCCAGCTGCGCCACCAGGGTATGGTCCAGGCGATCCCCGACGATCGGGGTGACACCGTGGAGACCCTCGGTTGCCCGATCCGGACGCCGGGCCTCGAACGGCGACCGCCCGGCCCCTGTCCCGATCTCAACGAGCACGGTCCCCAGGTCCTGGCCGAGTGGCTCGGCCTGGAGAGCGACGCCGCCGAGGCCGCGCTGCAGGATGCCGGGGAGCCCCGCGCGTGAGCCCGGTCCCGCTCGTCGTGGTCCGCGGGGGGGGAGACCTGGGTAGCGGGGCGGCGCGGCGGCTGTTCCTGGCCGGGATGGCCGTCGCCATCACCGAGCGCGCGGAGCCCTGGTGCGTGAGGCGCCGCACGGCGTTCGCCGCCGCGCTCGCCGAGGGGACCTGCACGGTGGAGGGGGTCACCGCACGTCGTTTTGCCACGGACACGCTGGGGGAATGGGACCGGGCGCGCTGCGTCGCGGTGCTGGTCCACCCCGACTCCCCCCACCCCCCTTCGCTGCATCCGGACCTGCTGGTGGATGCCCGGGTGCTCAAGCACGGACACGACACGACCCTGACCGATGCGGCCCGCGTGATCGGCGTCGGGCCGGGGTTCTCCCCGCAGGTGAACTGCCACGCGGCGGTGGAGACCGCCCGGGGGCACGACCTGGGCCGGGTCCTGTACTCGGGACGGACGCGCCCCTTCGACGGGGTGCCGGGCGAGCTGGGCGGAGAACGCTCCCGGCGGGTCCTCCGCGCAGCTGGCCGCGGCCGGTTCCACGGGATCGCCGCTATCGGGGACGAGGTGGACGCGGGCACGCCCATCGGACGCGTGGACGGAGCGCCGGTCCGCGCCGACATCGCCGGCGTGCTCCGGGGGCTGCTGGCCGACGGCACCCCCGTCCGCGGGGGTCAGAAGGTGGGCGACGTGGATCCCCGGGGCGACCCGGCCCTGTGCGCGGTTCTCTCCGACAAGGCCAACGCCGTGGGGGGGGGAGTGGTGGAGGCTGCCCTGGTACTTCTCCGGGACCGATCCCGTCCCTCTACCCCCTGAAAAGACGCCCGCTCACGCGAGTGTGCCCGGAAGTTTTGAAACCCGCGGTTGAGCTATTCCACCCGCTCGTGGAAAATAGGCGGTCGAGTAGGGCTGGGGGCCCAGCCCGCCAATACACGTATCGAACTCGGTCACGAGTCCAACGCAAAGGGGAGACGATGCAAATCCGCTATCTCGCACTGCTGATGAGCCTCCTGTTCGTCCTCGTCGGTTGTCCCACCGACGACGACGACGACACGACGGGAGACGACGACACCACAGGCGCACCCGACGCCGACGGTGACGGATGGGACGAGACCGAGGACTGCGACGACAACGACGCGGCCCTCAACTACGACGACGTGGACGGCGACGGGGTCAGCACCTGCGACGGCGACTGCGACGACGAGGAGGCCGAGGCCTACCCGGGCAACGACGAGGTCGTCTGCGACGACATCGACAACGACTGCGACGAGGCCACCGAGGACGAGCCGGACGAGGACGGCGACGGCTTCGACGTCTGCGACGACTGCGACGACGAGGACGCCGACCTCCACCCCGACGCGGACGAGGTCGTCTGCGACGACATCGACAACGACTGCGACGAGGACACCTCGGACACGCCCGACGAGGACGGTGACGGCTTCACCGTGTGCGACGAGTGCGACGACGAGGACGCAACGGTCAATCCCGACGCGGTGGAGATCACCTGCGACGAGATCGACAACGACTGCGACGAGACGACCATCGACAACCCCGACGGCGACGGCGACGGGTACGACGAGTGCGAGGACTGCGACGACACGGATCCCGCGGTCAACCCCGGGGCCACCGAGATCAGCTGCGACGCCCTGGACAACGACTGCGACCCCGCCACCGAGGACGGCCCGGACTTCGACGGTGACGGCTGGGCCGAGTGCGTGGAGTGCGACGACACCGACGCCACCCTCAACCTCGACGACGTGGACGGCGACGGCGCCACCACCTGCGACGGGGACTGCGACGACAACGACGCGGACCTGAACCTGCTGGACACCGACACCGACGGCTTCACCACCTGCGACGGGGACTGCGACGACAACGACGCGGACCTGAACCTGGCGGACGCCGATGGCGATGGTTTCGACACCTGCGCCAACGACTGCGACGACGCCGATGCGGCCCAGAACCCGGACGCGGACGAGTACTGCAACGCCGAGGACGACAACTGTGACGGCGCGGTCGACGAGGACACCGCCGTGGACGCCACCACCTGGTACGAGGACTTCGACGGGGACTTCTTCGGCGATCCCGACGTGAGCATGGTGGCCTGCGTCAACCCCGGCGGCTACGTGGACAACGCCGACGACTGCGACGACGCCGACGCGGACATGAGCCCCGCCCTGTCCGAGTGGTTCGACGGCAAGGACAACGACTGCGACGGCCTCTACGACAACGGCGTGATCCCCGAGGGCGCGATCGTCATCAGCGAGGTCATGACCAATCCCTCGATGGTGGCCGACAGCAGTGGCGAGTGGTTCGAGGTGTTCAACACCACGGGCTCGGACATCAACCTGATCGGCGCCGACCTGTACGACCTGGTGGCCGACTCCACCACCATCGACGCCGATCTGTGGGTGCCGTCCTTCGGCTACGCGGTGCTGGGCAACAACGGTGACATGCTCACCAACGGCGGCGTGACGGTGGACTACGAGTACTCCTCGCTGTTCCTGGGCAACGGCGCCGACGAGCTGTACATCGAGCACGGCGCCGAGCTGCTGGATGCCATCGAGTGGGACGGCGGCGTGGACTGGCCGGACCCGGTGGGCGCGTCCATGTCCCTGGATCCGCTGATGGTCGACAACGGCCTCAACGACGACGGCCTGAACTGGTGCGAGGGCGAGGACCCCTACGGCGATGGCGATCTGGGCACCCCCGCCGGCGACAACCCCGGCTGCTGCGAGGACATGGACGGCGACGGGTTCGGCGACATGGCCTGCGGTGGGCTGGACTGCGACGACACCGATCCCGCGGTCTTCCCCGGCGCCGAGGAGGTCTGCGACGGCATCGACAACGACTGCGACCCCGCCACCGACGAGCTGGCGGACGCGGACGGCGACCAGTGGACCATCTGCGAC
Source organism: uncultured Rickettsiales bacterium (assembly GCA_964542165.1). Taxonomy (GTDB): domain Bacteria; phylum Myxococcota_A; class UBA796; order UBA9615; family CAYRNR01; genus CAYTBN01. The sequence goes on along the minus strand of CAZITQ010000136.1, from coordinate 1,165 downwards.
GGCGACTGCGACGACTTCGACGCCCTGGCCAACCCCGGCGAGGTCGAGATCTGCGACGGCGTGGACAACGACTGCAACGGCGCCGTGGACGAGGGCTTCGACGGCGACGGCGACGGCTACGCCGACTGCATGGGCGACTGTGACGACACGGACCCGACGGTCTACCCGGGCGCCGAGGAGATCATCTGCGACCAGATCGACAACGACTGCGACCCGGCGACCCCCGACGACGAGGACATCGACGGCGACGGGTTCACCACCTGCGACGACTGCGACGACGCCGACGCCGAGATCTTCCCGGGCAACCCGGAGGTCCACGACGGCAAGGACAACGACTGCAACGAGCTGGTGGACGACGGCGTGCTGCCCGCCAACGCGCTGATCGTCACCGAGATCCTGCAGAACCCGCTGGCGGTGAGCGACGACTACGGCGAGTGGTTCGAGGTCTACAACAACACCCTGTTCCCCATCAATCTGCGGGGCGTGTGGATGCACGACGACGGGTCCGACGACCACACCATCGCCGACGACGTCTGGATCGACGCCGGCATGTACGGCCTGCTCGGCAAGGACGGCGACATGCTGCTCAACGGCGGCGTGGCCCTGGACTACGTCTACACGGACATCACCCTGGGCAACAGCGACGACGAGATCTACCTGTGGCACGGCGCGGACCTGCTGGACTCGGTCATGTGGGACGACGGGGTGACCTTCCCCGATCCCAACGGCGCGACCATGTCCCTGGACATCGACTTCTACGACACGACGCTGAACGACGACGGCGCCAACTGGTGCTTCGGCGTGCCGGTCTTCGGCGACGGTGACACCGGGACCCCCGGGGCGGACAACGAGTCCTGCGCCTGCGTGGACATGGACGGCGACGGCTACGAGGACGTGGCCTGCGGCGGTCTGGACTGTGACGACGCCGACCCGGCGATCAACCCCGACGCCGCCGAGATCTGTGACGACCAGATCGACAACGACTGCGACGGCTACATCGACTACATCGACTGGGATTGCGACTGCGAGGACGTGGACGGCGACGGCTACGACGCCGAGTGGTGCGGTGGCGCCGACTGCGACGACACCAACCCGGACGTGAACTCGGGTATGGCCGAGGACTGCGGCAACCAGATCGACGACGACTGCGACGGCCTCATCGACG
>CAZITQ010000135.1:0-26207 GCA_964542165.1 uncultured Rickettsiales bacterium | reverse complement strand
CCGGGAAGCGGACTCGAACCGCCGACCTGCTGATTACGAATCAGCTGCTCTACCAACTGAGCTATCCCGGCCCAGGGAGGCGGGAGTATAGCAGCGGTTGCCGGGCTGTCAACGGGGGACAGGTCGGCGGTGCGCGGGAGGCCTGGCGGGGCGCGGGTCGAGATGGTGCGGGCGGGTTGGTGGGCGATTCCACGGGATCACCCGAGGCCCGTCGGGAGGGGGCGGTAGAGGTCCCGGGTGGCCATCTGGTGGGCGTCGCCGAGGTGGAAGGAGGTGCGGCCGCGGGGGAAGCGGGTGCGGCCGCGGGGGAAGCGGGTGGGGCCGCGGGGTTCGGGGTTTGCGAACACGTGTTCCGTGGTCAGGTCCGGGCCTTCGCCGAACGCGTGTTCGGGTTCCGGATCCGGTTCAGCGTGGAACACGTGTTCCGCCGATGGGACGTCCGCCGGCGTCTCGATCAGGCACCAGCCCCCTGGGGATCCGTCGAACTCGGACAGGTAGTCGTGGCCGATCTCGGCGCGGTCGTTGTCCAGGGCGAGGATGACGCCCAGGGGTTCGCCGCGGCCCCGGTGCCAGGTGAGGGTGCCGTCGGGTTCGCGGTGGACGGTGACGATGTCCCTGTGGACCAGCTCGTGGTGGGTGGAGCAGACGGTGACGAGGTTGGTGGGGGCGTGGTCGCCACCCTCGGATCGGGGGAGGACGTGGTGGAGGTCGAGGTAGCGGTGGTTGCGACAGCCGGGGACCTGGCAGTGGCCCGCGTCGCGGATCAGGACGGCGCGGCGGGTGGCGGGGGGGATGGAGCGGGTGAGGTGTCCCGGGGTTCCGGCGGAGTCGTCGCCGACCACGATCTCGCAGTCGCATTCGATGCGTTCGCGGGATTCCTCGGTGAGCTCGAAGCGGCCTCCCCGGGTCTCGGCCCAGGTGGTCTCGCAGGTGGGGCAGCGGTGGGCGAGGATGCGGTAGTTGGTGCGCAGGGCGTTCTCGCCTCGTGAGCTCTCGGGGTGGAACACGTGTTCGGGCTGTCCGTCGGGAACGGCAGCCCGAACAGGCGACGGTTGCTGCAGTCCGGCTGACGCCGGCAGCAGGACCTCGCCGACCGGAGCCGTCAGCCCCGAGGTCACGTCGCTGGTCTTTCGGGAATCCCTCTCAATCTCCTCCTCCAACCTCTCCAGCTCTCTCTCCGCGAGCTCCAGCAACAATTGACTGGCCGAGACGTCCACGTCGCCCATGAGGTGCTGGATGCGGGTGAGGGCTCGCATGAGGAGTTCGAAGTGGTCGATCTGCATCAGGAAGCGGGCGTGGACGTAGCGGGGTGGGTCCACCTCGTCGCGGGGATCGGTCGGGGGCTGGCCCTCGTGGTGGCGCCAGGCCAGGTCCTCCAGCTCGCGGCTGGACTGGGCCAGGGCGATGGCGACCCACTGCTCCTCGGTCTCGGGGGCCGCCACCTGGGCCACGGTCCGGGCCTTGGTCCAGCCGAGGGCGCCCGTGGCCAGGGCGCGATCGAGGACCGGGAGCTTGGCGAGCTTGCGGCCGAGGCGGGCGAGCTGGCGGGTCTTGCCGGTGCCAAAGCCGAAGGCCTGCTCGCCATACTCGGCCAGGCCGGCGTAGCCCAGCTCGCGAAAGCCGCGGGTGCGCTCCATCTGGGCCAGGCCGAGGGCGATGTGGCGGATCGCCCTCCGTTCGGTCAGCACGGCGGCGGCCAGCTGGCGGTGGAGGCGGAGGGCCTGCTCCCTGGCCGCCGGTGCGTCGCCGGCACGGGGCTCCGCGCCCGCTTCTTGGGCGGAGTCGATGTGAACGGGGTTCTGGTGGTCTTCGGTCATCCCCATGTGGGCCATGAGACAGTCCTCCTCGCGCGAGTTCTTCGCGTTGTGTTCGGGGGGGACCGCGGGCCGGGAATCACCTGCGGCGAGCTGGGGAAGATTTTACACTGGTATTCCGTTCAGGCCAACATCGAAAACGGTTGAATTCACTGAAAAAAACATCGATCCGGGAGATCGCGTGTTCCCCCCGGAGAGCGGCCGTGCCGTATGCTCTCACCGGGGGGGATCCGGAGGAGACGACATGACCCGAAGCTGGTGGATGAGCGGACTCGCGGTGGTGGCGGCGGTGGCGCTGGGATTCGGCGCGGCGACCCTGACGGAGCCGGAGGAGGCCCGGGCGGACGGGTCGGAGCGGGTGACGAAGATCGCGGACGAGACGGCCTACCTGATGTTCGTCAATCACCCGGATCCGCCCAACACGACGTACCACGTGCGGGGGAACTTCTCGGTGGTGGTCTACGAGGAGTGGGTGCACGTGCACTTCGACGACGGCAAGCAGTACGTGATCCCCCGCGAACAGGTGATCTACATGGGTACGGACGAGATCCAGTAGCGGTCACCGCGTGTCGCGGCTCCGGCGGCGGACGAGGAGTCCGGCTGCCGCGAGGACCAGGACGAGTTCGCCCCCTGCGAATCCGCCGCCGCCCAGGCGGCAGTCGCAGTCCCGGCCGCCGGGTCCCGCCGAGTCGTCGTCGTCGTCGTCGTCCCCGGCCGTGGTGTCGTCGTCGTCCCCGGACGTGTCGTCGTCGTCCCCGGACGGGTCCATCTCCCCGGTGGCCAGGAACAGGGCGCTGTACGCCGGCACCAGCAACGCCCCCCCGGTGCTCATCTCCGGATGCACGACCAGGGTCCCCCCCAGCGGGCCCCCGAACTGGCGGGACTCGTAGGTGCCCTCGGCCAGTCCCCCCACCTCCAGCAGCAGGTCCACGTCCGGGTCCTTGTTGACGACCACCAGCGTCAGCTCGTCCCCGTCGTCCAGAGCTGCGTACACGCCCAGCCGATCCGGATCGTCGAAGGCGGCGGGCAGGGACCGATGGCCGAACGGGCCGCCCGGGTCCCGGTACAGCCGGAAGGCCGCAGCCGCGGGCGTCCCCGCCTGGGGACAGGACCAGAAGTTGGCCAGGTAGAGCCCCTCGCGACCGAAGATCCCTAGGGCGTCGGCGGTGGCCAGCCCGCCGGAGAGGTGGGCGTCGGCCCCGAAGTTCCACTCGGTGATGCCCAGCTCGGTGCCCGGGTAGTGGTCGTCGATCAGCGCCTTCATCCGTGGGATCAGCTGGACCTGGTTGGGCGAGGGCTGGTCCTGGGTCGCGTCGTGGTCCTCGCCGATCCAGCCCTCGTCGGTGTAGCCGGGATCCCACAGCGAGCGGGTGGTCCGGAGGCGGCGGGCGGCGGTGTCGGGGTCCATGCGGTCGTTGAAGACCTCGGCGTCGGGGTAGTAGTGCACGTCGAGGACGTCCAGCAGCCGCTCGCCGCTGGCGGCTTCCTCGGCCTCCATCTGCTCGAGGAACCAGGGCAGGAAGTCCTGGCCGCCGTGCTGGGGTTTGTCGCCCGCCGCGGAGTTCCAGTAGTACCACCAGCAGCACGACGACAGCCCGGCGATCTCCGTGCCGGGCAGCTCTTCGCGGATCACCCGCGCCGTGTCCAGGTACCGTTCCAGCAGCTCGTCGTAGGTCATGGGATCGGGGTGGACGTCCTGGTGGGTGCTCGAGGCGATGTCCAGCTCGTTGTCCACCGCGGCGATGTCTGGGACGGTGGACAGGCTCGCCAGCCAGTCGCCCGCCTGGGTGGGGCTCCAGGGGGTGGCGGCGTCGGTCGGGTCGTTCCAGGTGATGGGCGTGCCGTTGGGCCGGATCCCGTTGCCCGCGTCGGGCTGGAAGGGATCGACCTCCTCCTGGTCGCCGTACAGGGCCACCGAGTAGCTGTACGAGCTGTCGTCCCGGGCGACCCAGTCCAGGGCCGGGACCGAGAGGAAGGTGCGCGCCCCGCCGTGCTGCATCCAACCCAGCCACTGCTCGGCCGATCCCATCACGTAGTTCTCGAAGTACCAGTCGTTGCCGGTGTTGGCGTAGTGCCCCAGCGGGTTGTACAGGCTCGACGTGTTGCCTCCCCAGCGGGCCACGGTCACGCCGTGCTCCTGGACGAAGTCGCTGCTCGGGGCCAGGGCCACCCCGTAGATCCACGGCGAGATCTCGTGGGTCGGCTCCGTCTCGAGGTCGATCCCCTCCGCGGCCACCGTCCGCTCGAAGGTGACGCCCCCCACCTGGAGCACCAGCTCCCCCGCTGCCACGGGCTCGGCCAGCTCCAGGTAGACCCGGTGGGGCTCGGTTGCGGTCTCGCTGCCCACCACGTCGACGGATTGCCCGGCGGAGGTGACGGTCGCCCCGGCCACGTCTCCCCCACCGAGCAGCAGGATCCGGTCGGGGGCGACGGGCATGGCGCCGGTGAACTCGTCGGGCACCGGCAGCTCGTCCAGCAGCTCGATCCGGTCCAGCCGCACCGAGGTGCCGAAGCCGGACGCGTCCTGCCAGGTGATCCGCGACCAGTCGTGGCTTCCCAGCGCGGTCAGGTCCACCCGGATCTCGCTGAAGCTGCCCCCGGTGACCAGCTCCAGCTCGGGGGGCGAGATGGGATCGGAGAGCACCCCTTCGTCCGGCGCCTCGAGCGTCACCCACAGCTGGGGCGCCTCCCCCTCGATCCAGAACCGCAGCATCGCCGCCGCGTCGAAGGGGGCGGAGCGGCACAGGGACAGGGCTCCCCAGGCCGTGGTCTGGACCTGGATCGCGGCGTCGCCCTCGTACACCAGCGCCGACGAGGCGAAGTCGATGGACGCGTCCCACGAGCAGTCCTGCCACCCGGGCGCCAGCTCGTCGCCGTAGACCACCTCGTCGGCCGCCGCGGGCACCACGGCCATCGAACACAGGACCCAGCACACCCCCGCCGCGAGCGCTGCCCCGGTGGGCCCCTTGCCGTGGACTGCTAGAATCCCGCCCATGCCGACCTACCCCTACCCTCGTCCCTGCGTGACCGTCGATTCCCTCATCGTAGGTCATCTCGAGAGCGGCACAACCCGGGTCCTGCTGATTCGCCGCGCGAACGACCCCCACGCGGGATGCTGGGCCCTCCCCGGGGGCTTCGTGGACGTGGGAGACGCGGCGGGCGCCCAGGGGGAGGACCTGCGGGAGGCGGCGGCCCGGGAGCTGGAGGAGGAGACCGGCCTCGGGGGCGTGGACCTGCGGCAGATCGGCGCCGTCGGCACCCCGGACCGGGACCCCCGTCACCGCACGATCACCGTACTGTACCGGGGCGACGTGCCCCCTCCCCTCCCCTCACCCCGGGGCGGCGACGACGCGGCCGAGGCCCGCTGGTTCGACCTGGACGCGGTGCTCGCCGGCGAGGTGGAGCTGGCCTTCGATCACCTGCAGCTGGTGCGCATGGGGGCCGCGGAGGTCACACCCCGCTGAGCTGGACGTCGTCGAACAGCAGCGTGGGGCAGAGCAGGGAGGAGTAGGGGTAGGGGTCGTTGGCCGCCTCCCGGAAGCTGGCGAACAGCTCGACCAGGTTCCCGGTGGCGTTCATCTCGTTGACCGGGGCGCCCAGCTTGCCGCCTTCGATCAGCCGCCCGCGAATCCCGAAGGAGAAGTCGCCGGTGGTGGTGTCCGCGTTGCCGCCCAGGAAGCCCTGCACGTAGATCCCCCCGTCGGCGGCCGCGATCAGCTTCGACGGGTCCCGCCTGCCGGGCTCGACCACCAGGTTGGACGTGCCGCCGCCGTTGGCCGCCATGCCCAGCTTGTTGCCGTAGTAGGTGTCGACGAGGTAGGTGCTCAGCTTCCCCTTCTCGAACACCGGTCGGCGGCGGGTGGCGATCCCCTCGCCGTCGAAGAGGCGGCTGCCCAGCCCCTTGACGATGTGCGGGTCGTCCACCAGCGTGAACCGCCTCGAGAACAGCCGCTCGCCGAGCTGGCCCTCGAACATCGAACGCCGCTGCTGCAGCGAGTAGGCGGTAAGCGGCCAGGTCAGGCGCCCCACCAACCGTCGGGCGGCGCGGTTCTCCACCACCATCGGCGCGGTGCGGGTGGAGACCTTGGCCTCCCCCCGACGGTCCAGCGCCCGCCGCGCGCCGTCCTCCCCGAGGCTCGACGCGGCGGGCAGATCGGCCGCGTGGCGCGCCGACGCGTAGGCCCCGGCGGCCGGCCGGCGTTCCCCCGCGTCGCGCACTGTGACCGAGGCGCCCACGTAGATCGAGGTGGACTCCCGGGTGCCCTCGAAGCCGTTGGACCGCACCAGCGCGCTCACGCTGTGCCCGAGCCCCCCCGAGGCGGTGGCCGAGATCACGTCGTCCCCACCGGTGGCGAGGGCGGCCTCCTCGGCCTCCTGGACCCGGGGCAACACGTCCTGGACCGACAGCGCGGCGGTGGTCGGATCGTGGACCTGGAGGTCCAGCGCCGCCCGCCCCTCGTACAGCGACGGGTCCGTCAGGGTCCGATGGGGATCGGCGGAGGTGTAGCGGGCGGTGGCCACCGCGTCGGTGACGAAGCGCTCCAGCTCGTCCGGCCGCAGGTCGTTGGTGGTGTTCACCGCATAGCGGCCGTCCAGGTAGACCGACAGCGAGAGCCCCATGCTGGTGGACTCCTGGAGCTTCTCGATCCTGCGCTCCCGGTGCTTGACCGACAGCGACCGGCGCCACCAGGTGGACGCACCGGCGGACGACGCCCCGGCCGCCACGGCCTTCTCCATCGCCTCGGCGGCCGCCTCGAGGAGCTTGTCACGCATCGGAACCTCCCGTCTCTCCGCCCACGACGATGGACGAGACCTTCACGGTGGGCTGGCCCTGGGAGACCGGGACCCCCTGTCCCCCCTTGCCGCAGGTCCAGCCCCCCTCGGCCAGCTTCAGGTCGTCGCCGACCATCACCACCTTGGCCAGCACGTCCGGGCCGTTGCCGATGATGTTGGTGTCCTTGATCGGGGCGGTGATCTCGCCCGCATCGATGAGGTAGCCGGTCTTGATGTAGAAGGTGAAATCGCCCGCCCCGATCTGCACCTGACCGTTGGTGAAGGTCTCGGCGTAGATCCCCCGATCCACCGAGGCGATGATCTCGTCGGGGGTGTGGGGCCCGGGCAGCATGTAGGTGTTGCGCATCCGCGGCAGGGGCATGTGGCGGAAGGACTGCCGCCGGCCGTTGCCGGTGGGCGCCACCCCGTAGTGGGCGGCGCTGATCCGGTCGTGGAGGTACCCCTTGAGCACCCCGTCCTCGACCAGGGTCGTGCACTCGGTCGCGTTGCCCTCGTCGTCCACGTTGAGCGAGCCGCGGCTGCCCGCGTTGGTGGCGTCGTCGACCACGTTCACGATGGGCTCGGCGACTTTCTCGCCGACCAGGGAGGAGAAGATCGAGACCTCCTTGCGGTTGAAGTCCGCCTCGAGCCCGTGGCCGATGGCCTCGTGCAGCAGGATCCCGGAGCTACCCGGCGCGAGCACCACGGGCAGCTCACCGCCGGGGGGACGCACGGCGTCGAACAGGGTCACCGTGCGGTCCACGGCCAGGTCCGCCATCCGGTCCATCCGCTCCTTCGAGTAGAACTCGAAGCCCTGGCGGGCCGACATGTTGGCGAAGTTGGTCTGCCGCTCCTCCCCGACCTCGGCGGTGCAGACCATCGAGGCGTAGGCCATGGGCCGGTAGTCGGTGGCGATGCGGCCGTCCGAGTCGGCGATCATGACCCAGCTCTCGGAGTCGTCGTAGCTCGCCGAGGCCTTGACGATGCGCGGATCCCGGGCCCGGGCGCGCCGGTCCAGCTGCTCGAGGATCACCACCTTGTCCGCCGCGTCCACCTCCGAGAACCGGGCGGCCACCGGGTAGTAGCGGGGGAAGTGGGGGTAGCGGAACACCTCCGGCGGGACCACCGCGCCGCTGCTGGCGATGGCGGCCGCGGTGTTCGCCGCGCCGCGCATGGCCTCCTCGGACAGGTCCTCGGTGTAGGCGTACCCGGTCTGGTCGCCCACCACCACCCGCACGCCGACGCCCAGGTCGATCTGGGTCCACCCGCCGTTGACGATCCCGTCCTCCAGGGCGAAGCCCCGCGACAGGGTGTGCTGGAAGTACAGGTCGGCGAAGTCCCCCCCGCGACCCATGGCGACCCCCAGCACCCGGCCGAGGATCGTCGCGTCCACGCCGAAGCGGGTGAGGAAGGGGTTGGGTCCGGGCGGCTCGACGGCGGGCTCGGAGCGGGCGTGGGCCGACTGCGCCACCGTGGCGAGCGCGCCGGGCACGCACAGCGCCACCGTCCCGGCGGCTCCCCCCTTGAGCACGGACCTTCGCGTGGGTGTCCGGATCATGCGTCTCTCCTCGGCTCAGGGAACTCGGAGGTGTTCGAAGTGTTCGGCCAGGTCGGTGTTGAGCGCGTCGACGGCCGCCTGGCGATAGGCGCTGCGCAGGGACCCGTCCAGGGACACCGAGCGCCAGGTGTCCGGGGGTGAGTCCCCCCGGAAGGTGCGGTCGTAGATGACCTCGCCGTCCAGCTCCAGCCGGATACGCAGCTCGGCGGACACCAGATCCACCGGCCGCGGTCCCCCGTCCGTCTGGACGATGTCGCCCGCCCTCAGCTCCCGGTAGCGCACGTGGACCACCCGCGGTCCCCCGGTGGCCTCGTCGCCCATCAGGTAGTGGCGCCTCAGCATGTCGTCGAACAGACCCTGGGACGCCGGGGCGCCCACGATGTCCATCGACACCTTCGGGCTGCCCGCGGCGGCCGCGGACAGCACCAGCTCGCCGAACCCGCGGTCCCCGTGCCGGGCGTCCACGTGGGCCGCCTCCGCCTCCTCGGCGGCCACGGTCAAGAGCTTGCCCGCCAGCCGGCTGAAGCTCCCCCCCGGGGGGGCGATCTCGTACAGCGTGGGCAGGGCGAGGGCCAGCGCTCCGTGATCCAGCTCGGTGGATCGCATGTCGAGGACCGCCGCCAGGGGGGCGAGCAGGCCGTCGGCGGTGCCGAAGGTCTCGGCGGCAGGGGTGAGCTGCGCGAGGATGGTCGCGGGGCCCTCCCCGGAGAGCCGCGACACGGTGGCGTCGGGGATCCCCATGGATACGGACGTCCCGGGGTGGGCCGAGTGGAAGGCGTAGATCTGCTCGTGGGGGGCCTGCTCCACGAAGGAATCCGCCAGGGCCAGCACCCCCTCGTCCGGGCCGTAGATGTCCACGAACCCGATCAGCAGCTCACCCATGCGGGCGGGATGGGACCGGACGAGCGCACACCCCACCGCCTCGGGGGAGCCGATGGCCCACCACGCCCCGGCCCCCTGGGCCACGGCCAGCGGTGCCAGCAGCCCCAGGGCCCACCACCGCCGGGCATCGGCCTGGACCACGCAGGCCAGCAGCAACAGCAACGCGCCGCCGCCCAACGTGTACCCCACCCCGGGGATGTGATTGAAGGGCACGGCGCCGATCCGGGCGCCCACCAGCAGCATCGCCACCGCCATCAGCGGGACGAAACCGAGCCACCAGATCTTGCCCAGGCGCATGCCCCTCAGCCCCCGAGCACCGAGCGCAGTCGGGAGACCCGTTCCGCCGAGACCCGTCCGCCCTCCTTGACCCAGGTGCCGACGATGGCGCCGTCCACCCGCTCCCGCAGCGCGGGCGCCACGTCGGGGGTCACACCGCTGCCGGCGAGCAGCCGCACGCCGGGCAGGACCCCCCGAACCGCGTCGATCCGGGCCATGTCGGGCTTCTCCCCGGTGGCCGGGCCGGTGACGATCAGGGCATCCGCCAGGCCCCGTTCGACGGCGTCGAGGGCCTCGCGACGGGGATCCGTCTGCCCCAGCGCCGCGGCGTGCTTGACCTGGACGTCGGCCCAGATCTCCACCTCGGCGCCCAGGGCCTCGCGCAGGCGCAGGGTCTCCGCCGCGCGGCTCTGGATCAGCCCCTGGTCGGTCACGGCCGCGCCCACGTGCACGTTGACGCGCACGAAGCGGGCGCCGCAGCAATGGGCGATGGACAGGGCGCTCGCCGCGTCGTTGCGCAGCACGTTGACCCCCACGGGCCGATCCCCGGCCAGGGCCCGCACCCGGTCCACCGCGCGGGTCATGGCCGCGACGGTCACCGGCGCCACCCGGCCGGCCTCGAAGGGCACGTCGCCGAAGTTCTCGACGATCATGGCGTCGGCGCCCCCGTCGATCCAGGCCCGGGCGTCCGCCTCGGCGGTCGCCAACGCCACGTCCATCCCCGCGTCCCGCGGGCTGCCGGGCAGGGGCAGCAGGTGTACGACACCGATCAGTTGCATGGGGGGGGATGATACACGGTGGGAGAGAGAAGGCGTCAGCGGTCCGACGTATCGGCGTCGGGCGCCGGGGGAGGAGACTAGGGGTACTTGACCCGGATCGGAATCACCAGCTTGCCCTTCTTGTAGTCGGTACCGCCGAACACGACCACGGCGTTGGGCTTGATCTTGAGATTGATCCGCGCGGGATCGCTCTTGTCGGGCCGGGTGAGCCACACGGTCAGCCGCGCCCCCTCGTCGGCGATGGAGTCCAGCTGGATCTGCAGCGAGTAGCCCGAATCCAGGTTCACCGACTGGGAATCTCCGACCCCCATCTGCCACTTGCCGGTGGACACGAAGGCGTACCCCGAGAACCCGAGGGTCTCGAGGGCGGATCGGACCGGGGCGAGCTTGCGGTCGAACTCGGCGTCCTCGTTGTGGGCGTAGGCGACCAGGTAGATCACGTCCACCCGATCGGGCGCCGCCAGGGCCGGGGTGCACGAGGCGCAGGTCAGCAGCGCCGCGATCGCCAGTCGGGGGAGCACGCGGGTCAACCCTGGTCCCCCTGGCCGTGCATGTCGTCCAGCCAGATGATCATCGGCTGGTCCTCCCCCGCCGCCAGGATGCTGACCGACCAGTCGTCGCCGGAGATGTCCTCGATCTCCAGGGTGTTGTCCACGGTGGTGATGCCCTCCCAGTCCGCCGGCGTCACCTCCTGGGAGGCGTTGCGGGTGGCCCAGGGTACGCCCACCGCCAGCACGATCGCCGCCGCCGCGCCGGCCACGGCCACCCCGCCGGCCGGGGCCAGCCAGGTGCCGAAGTGGCGCCGCAGCCAGGCGCCGAGCCCGGCCTCGTCCCGGGCTCGCTTGCGCTCCCGCAGACCGGGGGTGGGGCTCCGCACGCCCTCGTCGATGGTGACCCAGTACTCGGAGAAGTCCTCGTCCTGGACCGCCTCGCGGACGTACTCGTAGGTGGCGTTGCCCATGGCCTCCATGTCGGCCAGCCAGGCCTGCGCCTCGGGATCGCCGTCGATGAGCGCCCGGATCTCCCGCCGCTCGGACTCGGGCAGCTCCCCGTCGTGGTAGCGCATCACGAGCCGGAAGAGCTCGTCGCGCTCCTCGGTGGTCATGGCGTCATCCTTCCCGCTAGCGGACATCCTTGAGGATCTCCTGCAGCTTCTTGCGTCCGTAGAACAGACGACTCATCACCGTGCCCTCGGCGCACTCCATGGACAGGGCGATCTCCTTGTAGGAGAGCCCCTCGACCTCGCGCAGCATGATCGCCGTGCGCTGGTCCGGTGGCAGCTGGTCGATGGCCTGCTGGATCTGGTCCGCCAGGCGTTTTCGCTCCAGCCGCTTGGACGGTGAGGCCTCCACGTGGTGGTGGGCCGCCTCGCCGGCCTCGTCCTTCTGCATCCGGGTCTCGTCGAACTGGTCGGCCCGGCGCTTGGCCATCCGCCGCCGGAAGTCGATGGTGAGGTTGACGGTGATCCGGTACAGCCAGGTGTAGAAGCTCGCATCGAAGCGGAAGCGATCCAGGGACTTGAACGCCTTGATGAAGGCATCCTGGGTGATCTCCCGGGCATCCTCCGGGTTCTGGACCATGCCGTACACGACCCCGTACACCTTCTGCTGGTACTTCTGCACCAGGAGCCGGTAGGCGTCGCCGTCGCCTGCCTGCACTCGCCGGATGGTCTCGGCGTCCAGCTCCCGCTGCTCGATGCTGCGCATGCGCGAAGCCTCGTCGTGGCGGTTGCGGGAGATCGGAGCCATCCGCGGCGGGCGCTTGGGAGGCCGGTCCGGGGGGTCCGCCTTCGCGGATCCCGCATCGGTTATCGGCTTGGCCATGACCGCCACCAGTGCCATCGGTCCCTTCCGGTCCGATTCGAGCGGCGGCGGAGACACCCTGTCCCCGGTCCCGCGCTCGATCGCACTGACGCGGGGGGATCCAGGTTCATTCAACGCGGGAACAAATACCGGGATCGGGGCCCCTCCGGGGGGACCGAAGCCGCGCCGGGAGAGCGCGTCGAGCAGCCTCCTCAGGGCGGGGAACGCCAGGACGGTGAGATGGATCATGGAGACGCGATCACCCCCGGCCCCGCTCAGGATCGACGAGGGGCAACAGGAGCTGGATCTCGAAGCCGGCGCCCCCCTCGACCAGCTGCAGCCGCCCCGAGGACTTGCGCACCACCTCCCAGCAGGCCATCAGCTCCACCTCGGCGTCGCCCCGCGTGGCCTCGAAGAAGTCGGGCATCTGCTTGAGGAAGGGCTCCGGTACCCCGTCGGGTTCGCCCGCGCGCAGGCGCACCACGCCATACGAGCGCACGGGAGAACGCTCCGCCGCTGGACCGCTCTGGATCAGCTTGATCTCCTCGCTCCGGGCGCTCGCCTCGACCGGGCGGGCCGCGTGCCGGGCGCGTACCTGCCGCGCCAGCAGGCGCAGGATCAGGGCCAGGAGTCCCGGATCGCCCCGTACCGGCAACGGTGCGTCGGACAGCTGGAGCTCGATCCGCGCCTCCTCGCCGCCGAGGACGGATTCCAGTTCGGCGAAGGCGCGCAGGGGCTCGCGCAGGTCCGAGACGCGGTCGTTGGCGAGGTTGCGGCGGGTCAGCTCCTGCATCCGCCGCGAGGTGTGGATGATGCGGTCCGACTGTTGATTGACCACGTCCAGGTGCGCGAGCACGGCCGGCGACGAGCCACCGGCATGGCGCAGGGTGTCGGCGCCGATCAGGATCACGGACAGGGGGTTGTTGACCTCGTGGATCAGGGCGGGGACCAGCAGCCCGAGGGCAGCGGTCTGCTCCAGCTCGTCGATGCGACGCAGCAGCCGCTCGATGACGCGGTCCCGGTCCATCCAACCCCCGGATTCAGTGGGCGTCGGCCCAGTTGCGGGCCACACCCACGTCTACCTTCAAGGGTACATCAAGGGAGACGGCGGACTCCATCTCCTGGACCACCATCGACTGCAGCTCCTGCTGACGCTCCTCCCCCACCTCGAACACCAGCTCGTCGTGCACCTGCATGATCATCCGATCGTCGGGGTACTCGTCGAGCAGCCGCCGGTGGATGCGGATCATGGCCACCTTGATGATGTCCGCCGCGCTGCCCTGGACCGGCGTGTTGATCGCCGCCCGCTCGGCGGCCATCCGCACGTTTCGGTTCGACGCCTGCATGTCGGTGATCGGCCGGTGCCGCCCCAGCATGGTGGTGACCCGCCCCTCGGTTCGAGCCTGCTCGAGGACGTTCTCGCGGAAGGCCGCCAGCTCCGGGTAGCGCTCGTTGTAGCGCTGGATGATCCGGGTGGCTTCGCCCCGGGGGATGCCCAGGGACTCGGCCAGCCCCCAGGCCGTCTGGCCGTAGATGATCCCGAAGTTGACCGCCTTGGCGATGCGCCGCTGCTCCGGCGGCACCAGCGGCTCCATCATGTCGAACACCTCGGCGGCGGTGCGCCGGTGCACGTCGGCCCCCTCCTCGAAGGCCCGGCGGAATCCCCCCGGGCCCGCCAGGTGGGCCAGCACCCGCAGCTCGATCTGCGAGTAGTCCACCGACAGCAGCACCCGCCCCGGCGGGGCCACGAAGGCGGTGCGGATCCGGCGCCCCTCCTGGGTCCGGACCGGGATGTTCTGCAGGTTGGGGTCGCTGGAGGACAGTCGCCCGGTGGCGGCCACGGTCTGGTTGTACGACGAGTGGATCCGGCCGGTATGGGGGTTGACCAGCCCCGGGAGCACGTCGAGGTAGGTCGACTTGAGCTTGGTCCGCTCCCGGTAGTCCAGGATCTCGCCGGGCAGCGGGCTGTCCGTGCGCGCGGCCAGGGCGTTGAGCACCCGGGCATCGGTGGAGGGCCCGGACTTGGTCTTGTGGATGACCGGCATCCCCATCTCCTCGAACAGGATCTGGGCCAGCTGCTTGGGGCTGTTGACGTTGAACTCCCGCCCCGCCAGGGCGTGGATCCGCCCACGGGTGGCGTCGATGGCCTCCCCCAGCTGGGCCGCCATGGCCTGCAGCCGCTCCGGGTCCACCCCCACCCCCCAGGCCTCCATGTCGGCCAACACCCGCACCAGCGGGACCTCCACGTCCCGGTGGAGCTGGTCGAGACCGGCCTCGACCAGCCAGGGGTCGAGCTTGCGGTGGAGCAGCAGGGTGATGTGGGCGTCCTCGGCGGCGTAGTCCCGGGCCTCCTCGAGGGGCACGTCGGCGAACGTCTGGTTCTTGGGATCCGGGACCACCTCCTTGAACGGGATCATCCGGTGGTTGAGGTGGACCAGGGCCAGGTCGTCGAGCTTGTGGGTCCGCTGATTGGGGCGCAGCAGGTAGTCGGCGACCATGGTGTCCGAGACCAGCCCCTCGACCCAGATCCCCGCCCGACGCAGCACCAGCAGGTCGTACTTGGCGTTCTGGGCCACCTTGGGGACCCTGGGGTCCTCCAGGACCGGTTTGAGGGCCGCCAGCGCCTCCTCCCGGGACAGCTGGGGCGGGCAGCCGTCGTAGTCGTGACCCAGGGGCAGGTAGAACGCGCTGTCCCCGTCCGCCGCGACGCTGATGCCCACCAGGTCGGCCTCCATGGGCGCCAGGCTCGTGGTCTCGGTGTCGAAGGCCACCACCTCGGCGTCCGCGAGGTCGGCCACCACCGCGGCCAGCTGCTTGCGGTCGGTGATCAGCTGGTAGCCCTCCCGGGAGACCCCCTCCAGCTGGGCGCCCACCTGGGGCAGGAGCTTCTGGAACGACAGCTCGTCGAAGATCTGCTCCAGGTCCTCCTTGTCCTCCGGGGGGAAGCGCAGGGCCATCTCGGCCAGATCGACCTCCAGGGGCACCTCCAGCTCGATGGTCGCCAGGGTGCGCGAGAGTTCGGCCTGCTCGCGATTCTCGGCCAGGTTCTGGCGCATCTTGGGACCCCGGACCTCGTCCAGGTTCTCGTAGACCCCTTCGATGGTGCCGTATTGCTCGATCAGCCCCCGGGCCTTCTTCTGTCCCACCCCGGGCACGCCGGGGATGTTGTCGCTGCTGTCCCCCATCAGCCCCAGCACCTCGGGCACCCGCTCCGGGTCGCAGCCGAACCGCTCGCGCACCTGGTCCGGACCGATCTCCTCGTCCTTGCGCGGATCGAAGATCCGGATCCCTGGCTCCACCAGCTGCTGCAGGTCCTTGTCTCCGGTGACGATCCAGACCTCCGCCTCGCCGCCGTGGCGCTTGGCCAGGGTGCCGATCACGTCGTCGGCCTCGTAGTCGTCCACCACCACGTGGGTCACCCCCAGGGCGCGGGTCAGGGGCGCGAAGGTGGGCCACTGGGACCGCAGGTCCTGGGGCATGTCGGGTCGATGGCCCTTGTAGTCGGGGAACAGCCGGTTGCGGAACGAGCCCCCCTTGGGGTCGAAGACCACCGCGAGGTGAGTCGGCTCGCGCTCCCGGATGAGCTTGAGCAGGGTGGTGACGTAGCCGTACAGGGCGTTGGTGGGCTCGCCGCGGGTGTTGGTCAGGCCCGGGATCGCGAAGAACGCGCGGAAGGCCATGTTGCTGCCGTCCACGAGCATCAGGCGGTGGGTCATCGGGCGGTGTCCTCCGGGTCGTCGGTCTGGACGCGGGTGAAGAGCAAGAAGGCCATGGAGGGGCGGCGGGAGCTCTCCCGCATGGCGAAGTGGAAGCCCTCGAAGCGCCATCCCTCGGCGCAGGTCTGGTTGAGGATCCGCTCCAGGCTCACGTCGTCCACCTGGGATGTCTCGACCACCTTGTAGGTCAGGCTCACGGCTCCTCCCTCCCCGCGCGTGAAGCGCCGCCGGATCCTACCACCGGCCGCGGCCGCTGGCGGGGCCGTTGACCCCCCCTCCGGGCCGACACTACACTCCGAGCTTGTGAATCTACTCCCGGACCGAGCCAGGTCGGCGAGGCGGGTCCGGATGCAAGGAGCGATGACGAGGCGATGTCTTTCCATCGGCGAGGAATCGCGACGCCGCAGATGGGCGCGAATCGTCGTCCTGACGACGGGAGTGGGGTAGATTCACGAGCTCTCCCGATGTCCCGCCTCCACAACCTCCTCGTTCTCGCGGGGCTGCTCCCCTGGCTGGTCCTGGGCTGCCCCAAGCCCACCCCCCCGCCGCCGTTCTCCGCCGACGAGGGGTGTATGGACGAGCTGGCCGACGCCTTCGGTGCCCAGCGCTTCCACTCGGTGGCCATGCGGCCGGTCGCGGGTCCGACGGTGTTCACCCCCGAGCACCTGGCCGCGGTGGACCGGGTGACCCGACACTTCGAGGACGCGCAGCAGGTGCGCACCCTGGCGATCCGCTCCATCACGACCCTGCCGCTGATGGAGCCCGGTCCCCTGGGCGCCAAGATGTCGCGGATGCGGGACGAGATGCCCGAGACCGATCCCGAGGTCCAGCGCCTCCGGGCCCTGCTGTTCAGCTACGACTTCGCCATCGGCGACGTGACCACCCCCACCGGCAGCGTCGCCTTCGCCCAGCTCCCGGAGCACAACTTCGAGGGGGTCGACCTCGGGGCCCTGCTGGAGGAGATCCGGCCCGAGGTGGCCGGCGAGCTGATCCTGGCGCTGGACGGGCCGGAGGGGACCGACGGAGCCCTCTACCGGGAGGTCGCCGGGATCGGTCCCCGGGCCGAGGGCGTGTGGGTGGCCTTCCGCGCCGAGGCGGCCGGCGCGCTGAAGACCCCGGAATTCCTGCGGGCCCTCAAGGGGTTCCAGGACCGGTGCCGCGCCCTCCCCGCCATCGCCGGGTCGTACTCGGTGGTCGACGATCTGCGGCTCACCCGACGTGCGGTGCACAAGGGCGAGCCCGGCGCGGCGACCCTGCCCACCAAGCAGTCCGAGATCAACCAGCTGCTGATGCTGTTCGAGCTCAGCGGCAACGCCGAGGACTTCGGCGCCCGCCTGACCGGCGACGGCCGGGCCACCGTGATCCGCTTCGGCTTCGCCGCCGACGGAACCGGCGAGCGCGACGCCGTGCTGCGGCGGATCCAGCAATTCGCCGGCGAGGGCTTCCCCGAGGACGCGACGGCCACCGTATGCCCCGAATGAGACGATCGCAGATCCCCCTGTTCGCCCTGCTTCTGGCCCTGTCGTCGACCTGCCATACGGCCGTCGCCCGGGACCACGACGCCGCGACGCGCATCGACGGCTGGTTCGACGACCTGGCCCGCGGGGCAGGCTCCGTGGACGGCTGGATCGCCCTGGACCGACTGCAGCGGCACCAGGAGTATCTGGACGTGTCCCCGCGCCTCGACCGGGAGGCCGGTCGCCTCCTGAGCCGCCGCGGGACCGAACCGGTGCTGGCGGCCCGCCTCCACGAGTGGCTGGGCACCCGCGCGGACCGGCGGGGGGATCCGGACGCCGCAGCCGAACACTTCGCCGCTGTCGGGTACCTGCCCGACTGGGCGACCCTCGGACCGTTCCCGGACTACGGTGGCGCCGACATCGACCGAGCCGAGGGGCCAGAGCTGGAGGGCTGCGCCGACGGGTGCGGCGACACCGCCGCCACATCGGGCTGGATCGACCGCCCCGGCCTCGGCACCCACGGATACATCGACCTCGCCGCCAGCTTCGAGGGTCGCCGGGACACCGTGGTCTTCCTGCGGACCTTCGTCCACGTGGACCGGGAGACGCCGGTGGCCTTCCGGGTCGGCGGCGGCGACGGCATCGCCCTGGACGTGGGGGGGACGCGGCTCCTCGAGGACGCCGCCCGACGGGATCCGGCGGCCGATCAGCGGGTCGTCGGCGCCGTGCTGCAACCCGGGTGGACCGAGGTCCGGATCAAGTCGGGGCAGCACGGGGGGGCGTGGGGGATCTACCTGCGTCTGACCGCCCCCGGCGGAGATCCGCTGGAGGGGGTGCGCACAGCGCCGGTGCGTCCCGATGGCGGGGCCACGGGGGGGGTCGGGATCCACGACGGCCCGCTGCACGATCCCCTGGACGTCGCCCTTTCGGACGCACGAGCGCCGGACGCCGGGGCCGGGCTGCTGGCCCGGGCGGCGCTGCTGGCCCGGGCCGCCGACCTCCACGACCAGGGTTCCGACGAGGCCCTCGGCTTCGCACGTCGGGCCCTGGAGGCCGGAGCGTCGGATCCGGACCTCCTCCTCTTCATCGCCCGTCGCACCGAGGAGCCGGAAGAGCGGCTCCACGCCATCGAAGACGCCATCGACCGCGCGCCCGATCTGGCCGCGGCCCACATGGCCCTGCGGGCCTACCTCCAGGCGCAGGAGAATCCCCGGGACGACCTGCCCGCCCTCCGGCGCGCGCTCGCGGACACCACCGACCTGCGGGCCGGCCGAGCCTGGGCCGAGGAGCTGTGGGAGATGGGTGCCGGTGAGGCGGCCCTGGACGCCGTCGAGGCCCTGCTGGAGCGTCACCCCCAGGCCGGGACCCTGGAGGTCCTCCGGGCCCAGATCTGGCTCGATCTGGGCAACGTGGAGCGGGCGGCGGCGGCCTACGACCGATCCCTGGCGATCGCCGACCTCGCGACCACCCGCTCCCGCCGCCTGAGCCTCCGGCGCCAGCTGGGGGACCCCCAGGGCGCGGTGGAGGACGCGGCCGTGCTCGCCGAGCGCTTCCCCCACGCCCTGCGCTACCAGCGCGCCCACGCCCGCGAGCTGGAGCGAGCGGGTGACCTCGAACGGGCGGCCCAGGTGCTCGAGGAGGTGGCCCCCCGCTTCCCGGACGCGGCCGGCCTCCACACCCAGCTGGGTGATCTGCACCACCGGATGGGCGACGACGCGAGCGCCCTGGACGCCTGGCGGGTCAGCCTCGATCGGCACCCTCGCAACCCGCGCCTCGAACAGTATCTGACCTACCTGGGAGGTGACGAGGATCCCCTGCGCCAGCGCTGGCGCCGCGATCCCGCCCCGGTCCTGGACGCGGCGCCCCCCATCACGGGGGAGGCCCACGCCCGGATCCTGCTGCACAACCAGGCGATCCAGGTCTTCGAGTCCGGCTCGGACCAGGAGTACGTCCAGCGGCTGGTGCGCATCGACACCGAGGTGGGCGCGCGGGCCTTCGGTACCCTGGGCCTGCGCTACGACCGGGACCGCGAGCGGCTGCGGGTGTTGACCGCCGAGCTGATCCACCCGGACGGGACCACCTCCCGCGCCCGCTCGATCCACGAGGAGAGCGGGGTGAGCCGGGCGGCCGGCGCGTACTACGCGATCTACAGCAAGCAGATCACCTTCGACGAACCCCGCCCCGGGGACGTGGTGCACCTGGAGTTCAAGAAGGAGAGCCGGGAGAAGCGCAACCGCTTCGGCGACTTCTTCGGCGCCCTGGTGCCCCTGCAGGACGCGGTCCCCACCGGGGAGGTGGCCGTCCGGATCGCCGTCCCCGCCGGGATGGAGCTCCACGCCGGGGGACGGGGCATCCCGGAGATGACCGTGCTGGACGAGGGCGAGATCCGGATCCACGAGCTCGTGGTCCGCGATCTGCCGCCCTTGCCCAGCGAGTCCAACTCCCCGGGCTACTACGCGGTGGGCACCTACCTCTCCGCATCCAACTTCGCCACCTGGGACCGGGTCGCCGACTGGTGGCTGGAGCTCTCCAGGTCCCAGTTCCAGCTGGGCGAGGCGGGCCAGGCGCTGGCCAGGGAGCTGGCGGCCGGGGCCGCGGACGAGCGGGACGTCGTGCGGCGGATCTACGAGTACGTGGCCCACGACACCCACTACGTGGGCCTGGAATTCGGCATCCACGGCTGGAAGCCGTACGAGGCCCGGGAGGTGCTCGAGCGGGGCTACGGCGACTGCAAGGACAAGGCGACCCTGCTGGTCGCCATGCTCGCGGCGGTGGACATCCCGGCCCAGGTGGTCATCCTGCAGACCGTACCCAACGGCCGCTCGGTGGATCACCCCCCCAGCCTCCAGCTCTTCGATCACGCCATCGCCTACGTTCCCTCCCAGGACCTGTACCTGGACGGCACCACCGAGTCGGCGCCGATCGAGGCGCTGCGCTGGGACGACCAGGGGGCGCTGGCCCTGCGCATCGGACTGGACGGGAGCTGGTCGCTGGTGACCATCCCGGTCTCTCCCCCCGAGGCCAACGTGACCACCTCGGACACGACCCTGATCCTCGACCGGGAGGGCAACGCCCGCTTCTTCGAGCACTGGACCGAGGTCGGGGACGGGGTGCCGGGGATCCGCACCTTCCTCCCCGACGAGTCCACCCGACGCCAGGAGCTGGAGGACAACTATCAGGCCCGCCTCACGGGCGTGCAGCTGACCGACGTCCGGGGGGAGGGCTTCGACGACCTGGGCAACCTGCTGGTGCTGGACGTGGAGGGGACGGTGCCCTCGCTGGCCCAGGCGGAGGGCGAGCGGCTGAGGGTGCCGGTGACCCTCTTCCCGGACCAGCTCGGCCGCTCCCTGGTCCCGGAGGGGCCGAACCACCGTCGCACGGACCTGCAGATCCGGCTGCCCCACACGGTGCGCCAGTCCACGACCATCGAGCCGCCCGAGGGCATGGCGGTGTCCGAGCTCCCGACCCCCGTGGAGCTCCGGACCCCCCACGCCTCCTACGTGCAACACTTCGAGGCCGCCGACGGCGGGGTCAAGGTGACCACCGAGCTGGTGTACCTCAGTCGGGTGGTGCCGGTGGCCGACTACCCGGCCTTCCGGGAGTTCTGCCTGGAGGTGGACCGCGCTCAGGCCCGCAGCGTGGTCCTCGGTGCCGAGGAGGGCCCGTGATGCGGCTCCTCATCCCCCTCGCCTTGCTCTGTGCCGCGGCCGCGACCGCGGGCTGTGCCCACCGCGGCCCCTCGACGGTCCGCGACCTGCAGCGGGATCTCCGGCAGCTGGAGGGGCTAGAGCGCCGGGGCAAGGCCGACGGTCCGGCGCTGGCTCGGCTGGCCGGCCTGACCTACCTGGCCCTCAACGACCGGGAGGCGGAGGCCGATCTGCTGGCGAGGGCCCACGAGGCGGCCCCGGAGGACACGACGGTCCTGTGGCGGTTGGCCCGGACCGCGAGCCGGGATCGGCGCTTCCCGGAGCTGCTCGACGCGGCCACGGCCCTGCTCGAGGCCAATCCGAACGGCGTGTACACCGAGCTCGCCTGGCGGCTGGTGGTGGCCAACCTGGGCCAGATGGACGGCCTCCCCGAGGTGGTGGACGGCTGGATCGGGGCCGGTGGGCCGCCCCAGAGCGCCAACCCCTGCACCCGCGAGGCCCTCCTGGGGCTGGTGCAGCAACGGCTGGCGGCCCGCGGGGACCGGGACGCGGCGGTGGCGGTGATCTCCGAGCTGGGGTACCTCACGTCGTGGCAGCTGGCCGGCCCGGCGGGGGATGATCCCGCCGGTGACCTGACGTGGCTCGCCCCACTGCCCCGGGCCGACGCCGTGCCCGCGAACGCCGAGATCGGTCGGGTCCACCTGAATCCCGCCCGCCTCGGCGGCGGTGTGTACGACGCCTGGACCACCCTGCAGGTCGACGGGGCCGGCCCCTGGCTCTTCACGGTGGGCGCCACGACCAGCGCGCGCCTGGACGTGGACGGACAGGTGCTGGTGGAGCGGGATCGCTGGGACGCACACCTGGGGCGCAGGACCCACGGCACGATCGAACTGTCCGAAGGCGAACACGTCGTGCACCTGCGGCTGGCGGTGGACTCGGTCCGCGGCAGCTTCAGCGTACGCGCGGTCCCCCATCCCCTCGGAGACGGCGCCGCGGCGGTCACGGCGAACCTGGAGGCGCCCCCGGGCACGGCGATCCCGGTCCTGAGATCGGGCGCCTCGGATCCGGAGACGAGGCTCGACCTGGTCCTGGCCGAGGCCCTGGCGAGTGCGGCTTTCCACGGACGGTCGGACGCCCAGGCCCTCGCACAGGAGCTGCCCTGGAGCGCGGAGGTCCGGCGGCGCGCCGGCCTGAGCCTGCTGTCGGACACCTCGCTGGTGGACGCCGCCCGCAGCCCCGCCGGGACCCGCCACCTGGAGGCCGCCCTCGACCTGGATCCGGAGCTCGCAGGCGTCGCGGTCTCCCTGGCCCGCCGCGTGCGGAGCCGGGATCGGGACGGCGCGCGGGAGATGTTGCTGGGGGTGGTGGCCCGCAGGCCCGACCTGGTCGAGGCCCACCTGGAGCTGGTCAACGGGTTCGAGGAGCTGGGCTGGAACGTCGAGGCCGACGCGACCCTGGAGGCGGCCCGACACCTGGCCCCCGACCGACCCTCCCTGTTGAAGGACGCGTACCACGCGCGGGTGGCCCGGGGCGAGCACGGGGCGGCCCGTCCGCTGGCGGAGGCGGCCCTGGCCGGTCTCGGCACCCCCCTGAACCGGGACCGCGCCGACCTGCTCGAGGACCTGGGACGGCTGGAGGAAGCGGCGGCCGACCTGGCCGATCTGGCGCGGTTCGAGCCCGGGGATGTCTCCCTGTGGCAGGACCGGATCCGCCTCGCCCGGGCCCTGGCCGACCTGGAGGGCGCGCGGGCGCTGGCCCGCGACGCGGCGGCGCGCTTCCCCCACCGCGCCTGGCCCCACGCCCACCTGGCCGACATGGCCCTCGTGGACGGGATCGAACCCGCCGCCGCACACCTGCGGACCGCCCTGGCGGTGGAGCCGGCGGATCTGAACCTGCGCATGCAGCTGTGGCGCCTGACCGGCGACCGGTCGGCCTGGCTCAGCGGAGACCCGGCCCCGGTGGACTACGATCCATCGGCCCCCGAGCAGGTGGTCCGCACCGCCATCGCGGCCTTCGAGGCCGAGCCCGGGGACACCGCGGCCTACCCGGCGGTCTACCTGCTGGACCGCAGGGAGGTGCAGCTGTTCACCGGAGGTGCGTCGATCTTCCGACTCCACCGCGTCGCGCGGCTGCAGAACCGGGCGGCCGTGGACGCCTACGCCGAGGTGACCCCGGGGTCGATGGAGGTCCTGGCGGCCCGGACCTGGCGCACCGACGGCACCCCGGTGGACGCGGATCCCCCGGTCGAGAAAGACGCCTACTCCCTGCGCGACCTCACCCCCGGCTGCACCCTCGAGGTCCAGGCGCTGTCGGGGGCCGACGCCGACGCGGGTGGAACGGACGGCGCCTACGTGGGCCCCGCGGTGATGCTGGGTGCGGGGGACGAGTACACCGTGCGCGGCGAGCTGATCTACCTGCTGCCCCCCGACACGCGCTACGAGCTGCGGGGCACGGCTCCGCCGCCAGAGGTGCAGGAGCTGCCCGACGGTGGGCGGCGACTCCGCTGGGTGACGCGGGACACCCCGCCGCTGGTCCCCGAGCCCTACGCCCCGTCGGGTGAGGAGTACCGGCCCTGGATCCAGCTGCTGGCCTGGACCGACCTGGAGGAGTCCCTGGGGCCCGTGGTGGCGCACCAGCGGGCGAGCATTCGCCGGGCACCCGAGGTCGAAGCGCTGGCGGACTCCCTGGCCCGGGGGCAGAGCCCCGAGGAGGCGACGCGGCGCGTGGTCGAGCACGTGCGCCGGGAGATCCGGCCGCCGGGCAACCGCTCCGAGGTGGTGGCCGAGGCGGTGGACATCCTGGCGATGGGTGCCGGCGCCCACGAGACCGCGGTGCTGGCGGTGCTCCGGGCCTCCGGGATGACCGTGGACCGGGTCGCGGTCCGTCCGACCTACCTGCCCCCGCTGGGCGACGCTCCCCGGCTGGCGGGGGACTACCCGGCCACCCTGCTGAGGGTGGTGGGCGACCGGGGGGACCTGTGGCTGGACCTGGGGGATCCCTACATCCCCGTGGGTTGGCTGCCTCCCTGGCTCAGGGACGCAGAGCTCGTCCCCCTGGGGGAGCCCGCCGCCCCCCTGCCGGAGCGGACCCCGGCGCCGTCGGGCAGACTGCCCGGACTCCGGGCGACCCTGGACCTCTCGGTGGACGACGCCGGCGACGCCCAGGGAACCCTCCAGCTGGCCTTCTTCCGCCAGAACGACGGGTTGATGCGCGAGGAGCTGTGGAGCATCCCCGAGGCGGACCGTCTGCAGTCCTTCGAGGGGTGGCTCACCGAGGTCCTCCCGGGCATCTCGGTGCTGGCCGCGGACGCCGAACACCGCGCCGATCCGGATCTCCCCCTCGAGGTGACCCTGACCATCCAGGTCCCCCACCTGTTCCGCGTCCGCGGGGACGACCTGGAGGCGAATCTGTTCCTGCCCGACATCCTCCCCCCCATCGACGGCCAGTCACCGATGATGACCAGCCTCGTCCTCGGCGGGGACCGCACCACACCCCTGCTGGTGTGGCCCTACCACGAGTCGCTGACCGTCCGTCTCCGCGGACCCGGCGTGGTGGGGCGCACCCTCGAGGGATGGTCCCCGCTCTCGGTGCGCACGGCGGCGGTGGACCTCTCCCGGTCGAGCCGACGGGATCGCAGGGACCTCGTCCTGGAGCGGCAGACCACCTTCCGGGCGGGGCGGATCGCGGCCGACGAGTACCCCGACCTGCGGACCCTGGTGGCCGCGGCGGTCTCCTCGGGGCGCAATCCCCTCAGGCTGATCGCGGAGTGAGGCGGGCCGGGGCGTCGGTCAGGGGCCGCCGCAGCGGGCACAGAGCTCCTGCTCCTGCGGATTGAGCGCCCGCCCTTCGATGCACACCGAGCAGGGATCGGTCGCGACCGCGGGGGCGAGCTCCGCGGGAGGCTGGTTGCAGCGGGCGCAGATCTCCTGCTCCTCGGGGGTCAGCTCGCGCCCGAGCACGCACACGGCGCAGGGATCGTCGGTCGGCGCGCTGGGCGGCGGAGGGTCGTCCGCCGTCGACGGGGGCGCGGCGGTGTCTGGCCCGGGATCCCCCGTCGCCGGGTCGTCACCGGCGCAGGTGGGCGCCGAGAGCAGCAACGCGAAGACCGTCAGGGCCGCGAGCGCCGGGAGGCCGGCGGCGGCGGGGGTCCTCACTCGTCCTCCACCAGATCGAAGGACGTCAAGACCAGGGTGGTGTCCTCGCCTTCGTTGTTGGTGATGATCCGCTTGATCAGGCCCACGCCCGGCGCGTACCAGTCCCGGACGACGGCGGTGAACTCGGTGGTCCCGTAGATCGACCGCTTGTCCCGCAGCAGCTCCCAGGTCCCCTCGAAGTCCCCGGCCGGCGTGGAGATGGAGGGGCGCCCCTCGTAGGTCATGGTCGAGTACGACACGTTGTTGCCGATGAACTCGAACTCCCAGATGTCGCCCTCGGTGGCGGGCAGCTTCAAGAAGAGATCGGGGACCTCGTCGGTGGGATTCACCTCGGTCCACCCCTCCTCGCCCAGGGTCAGGTCGTGGGGCTCGTAGGTCACCCCGGCGGTCTCGATGGTGAAGTCGAAGGACGGCTCCCCCTCGAACCCGGCCCCGTCGAACACCTCGATGGACCACAGGTCGTCGTCGGCGTCGCTGTCGTACTCCCAGAGGTTGCCGACGGCCAGGGGCAGCAGATCGTTGAACTCATCCACCTCCTCGGGGCAGCCGGCGAGCAGGGGAAGCAGCAGGAGGACGGGCAGGAGTCGTCGCATCGGTTTCATCCCTGGGCTTGACCGCGCGCGGCGGCCGATCCCTGTGCTTCGCTCAATCGGACGGGGATGTCAATCGCGCGGGCGTCATCAGAACGTCAAACCCAGCCGCGTGCCGAACCGGTCGACCGCCTGCACGGGCTCGCTCCAGCCCTCGGTGAGCGCCGGTCCGGGGAAGAGGTGGGCGTACTCCAGTCGCAGGCCGAAGCGGCTGCGGTTCTGGGTGCCGGGCACGACCGGGATCTCCAGGGTCGCCGAGACGTCCAGCTCCCCGCCCAGGAAGGGGGGCGTGTCGGCACGGCTCACACCGGCCAGACCCTCGGAGACCACCTGGACCGCCGGGATCCCCCCCGGCGCGCTGGCCAGGAGGCCACCCAGACGCAGGTCCACGAAGGGATGGGGGCGGAACGAGAGGTAGGGAAGGGCGAACAGGCCACCGCCGATGGCCCCCTCCCCCGCCAGGGGCGACCCGTCGCCACCGGTGAGCTCTTCGGCGGCCACCGCCGCCCGGGCGCCCACCCCGGCGAGCACCTCGTCGAACAGGAGGGTCCCCGCGTTGTAGTCCCGGTCCAGCGAGAACCCGGTCTCCAGGTCGTCGGTGGGGTCCCCGTCGCCGCTGACCACCCCCGCACGCAGGCCCACCCGGAGCCGGGCGGCAGGCAGGTCGATGGCGCCGTCGAGGCCCCCCCCCCCCGCGCGCCCGGCCCCCCCGCCCCCCGCCGGCCCGCCCGGGGGGGGCCGGGGGCGGCGGGGCGCGCC
>CAZITQ010000134.1:0-26440 GCA_964542165.1 uncultured Rickettsiales bacterium | reverse complement strand
ACCTGCGTATTGGGGGGGTCGTCGTCCTCGGGGCCCGGAACTATCACCGTCACCGGCGACGCGGCCACGTCGCCGGCGGTCACCTGAGCGGTCACTCCGTAGAACGGGTTGAAGTCGTGGTCGGCATCCATGAACCCGGCGACCAGGTAACAGCGGCCGTCCGTGCCGTCGGTGCCCACGTCCCCGGCCTCGACCAGGGGGAAGACGAAAGGCGCCTGCCCCTTGTCGAACT
This sequence comes from uncultured Rickettsiales bacterium, assembly GCA_964542165.1. Classification (GTDB taxonomy): domain Bacteria; phylum Myxococcota_A; class UBA796; order UBA9615; family CAYRNR01; genus CAYTBN01. Next base: position 26,208 of record CAZITQ010000134.1, on the reverse strand, counting down.
CGATCCGCGGGACGACCACGAAGTCCAGGGGGCGGCCCGAGCCCGCGGGGGGCGGCGGCTCCTCGCAGCTGTAGAGCATCAGGTACACGTCGCCCACCAGAGCGGCGTCCACCACCACGGTCCCGAGGATCGAAGAGGCGGGGACCAGGCTGTCGCGGTTGGGCTCCACCTCCAGCTCGCAGCCGGGGGCGGTCCCGAGCATCGCTGCGGCGACGAGGGTGGCGAGGAGTCGATGGGTACGGATGTTCTCCATGGCGTCCTCCCTCTCAGAATCGGTAGCTGACGGTGCCGTACACCCTGGGGCCGATGCGGGTGCCGAACGCGTGCTCGAAATGGCCGCCGTCACCCCCGAAGGCGGTCAGGTTGAACCCGGTGACCCCGATGTTGAGGCGGTCCTGCAGCAGGCGGACGATCACCCGCGCGTTGAGGATCACGTAGGAGTCCATCTCCAGGGGGTCGAGCTGGACGGCGCCGACCTCGTCGAAGGCGCGCTCGGGGATGGTGTAGGCGCTGACGTAGTGCAGGTCGACGCCGAAGTCCATGAAGAACGGGGAGCGGTACTGGACGCTGGCGTTGATCTTGTGCAGGGGGGTCCGGGCGTCCCGGGCCGGTTCGTCGGCCTCCATCAGGTCCAGGTCGAGCAGGTAGTTGAAGGCGTAGTTGACCGAGATGTCCAGCCCGTCGACCGGGAACACGTGGACGGCCGGCTCGACCCCGAAGCCGCTGAACACCTGCTCCTCGTTCTCGAAGCGCGACGTGCCGACCACGAATCGATCGGGTTGCGCCGGATCCAGCCCCGCGTCCGGGGTCGAGGTCACGTCCCCCAGGGCGATCAGGTTGCTCACGCGCTGGTAGTAGGCCGCCACGTCGAACATGAAGTAGTCCGATCCTTCGTAGCGGTAGCCCAGCTCCAGGCTGCGGATCAGCTCCGGGTCCAGTCCGGTGTTGCCGTAGGTGATGAGCTCCACTCCGGTCACCGTGCCCGGGACCCGCAGGGCCAGGTACGACTCCATGAAGGTCGGGATGCGGAACGCCGTGCCCGCCGAGGCCCGGATGGCCATGCGCGGCGTGGGCTTGGCCACCAGCGCGATTCTCGGCGAGGGGGTGAACCCCACCAGGGGGTGCTGGTCGAAGCGGAAGCCGGCCACCGCGGCCAGGCCGCCGAAGCGCTCGTTGCCGCCGTGCAGGGTGATCCGGTCCTCCACGAAGCCGTTGAGGTGGCGCTCGACCTTGGGCTCGTCCAGGAAGTCCCAGTCGATGGTCTTGACCCGGAAGCCGGCGCCCACGGTGATGTGGTGAGGAACGCCGAGCTGGGCCTCGCCGCCGTAGGAGGCCTCCACGTCCACGGTGTTGGCCAGCACGTGGGTGAACAGGCTGTCCAGCGTCCCCGGCGCGTGCCAGGTGGGGCCCGCGTCCGTGTCGTAGTGATTCCAGAACGCGCGTGCGTTGAGCCCCTTGTGCTTGACGTCGAGGCGCACCCACGGGAAGACCCCGTCCACGTACATGTTGCGCAGCAGGCCGATGGCGTAGAAGTCCTCGAAGGCGCTGGACACACCCCCCGAGAGGCTGAACTGGGTGTCCCGGCGGGGCAGCCAGTTCACGCCGCCGTTGACCCTCAGGGCCCGCACGGCCAGGTTGGGATCGTTGACCTGGGGCACCAGGTCCTCGCGGTCCAGCGAGTACTCGAGCTGGAAGCGGTCGGTCTGCTCGTAGCCCACCGACAGGGCGTACCCCACGGTCTTGATCCGATCCGAGTAGCGGACGTTGCCCTGGATCGTGCGGCCCATCCCGCCGATGACGCCGAACTCGGCGGACTTCTCACCGCGGGGCCGGGTGATGATGTTGACCACACCCGAAAAAGCGTTGGCGCCGTAGAGGGTGGATCCCGGCCCCCGGACCACCTCGATGCGCTCCACGTCGGCCAGGTTCACGTCCAGGGTGCGCCAGAACGTGGTGCCCAGGAAGTCCATGTAGACCGACCGGCCGTCCACGAGCACGAGCACCTTGTTGTTCATGCGGGCGTTGAACCCGCGGATGCCGATGTTGTGGTTCCCCGCACCCATCTGCATGATCTCGACGCCTGCCACGCGGCGCAGAAGGTCGGGGAGGTTCGTCGCACCGGAGAGGCGGATGTCCTCGGCGGTCAGGATCTCGGTGGACACGGGCGCGTCCAGCGGCGAGGTGGCCTGGCGGGAGGCGGAGACCACCACCTCCTCGTACACGCTCTCCATCGACTTGGCCGCCAGGAGCTCGTCGGGGGTCATGGTGGCCTCGCCCAGGCCGGTACCGGCCGCGCGACGCGGGCCCTGCTCCAGCTCGGACGCCGCCCGCTCGAGCCGCTCGGCGAGTTCGGTGAGCGCCTCGATCTGCTCCGCAGTGGCCTCCCCCCCCGCGGCCTGCGCCGGGGATTCCTCGGCCGCCGCCGCGGCCTCGGCCAGCTTTCGCTCCTCCTGTTCGATCAGCAGCTGGACCTCGGCCGCGTCCGGAGCACCGCTGTCCACGTACCTGCGGAAGTAGGGCAGGGACGGCTCGACCCGCCCCGCGTCCAGGTAGGCGCGGCCGATGTTGAACAGCACGTTGGGGTGGGGGAGGATCTCGTACGCCTGCTCCAGCTCGGAGATGCCCCCGTCCAGGTCGCCGGTGGCGATGAGCTCCATGCCGGTGCGGAAATGCCGCTTGGCCTCATCCCGGGGCCCGGCCTGGACCGGTGTGGCCACCGCCAGCAACAGCAGCAGCGCAAGACCGCGTACCCATCCCCAGCCTCCGAGGCTCGTCCCTGACTCGCGTCGCACCTCGTCCTCCTTCCTGAAGGCATCAGGCTTCAGGCATCAGGCTTCCAGCAGGCGGTCGTCTCGCCCTCGCTCGACATCCCTCCCGCCAGCGCAATCCTCTTCCTGACGCCTGACGCCCCGGCGCCTGACGCCTGCTAGCTAGTACGGGTCGTCCTTGTAGCCCTCGACCGAGGGGGCGCCGTCCTCGCCCTCGGCCCCTTCGCCGGCGGGTGGATCGGCGGTCGGCTCCTCGCCGCCCTCCGGACCGGTCCCGGGCGTCGCGGCACCGGTCCCCCCGGTGGTCGTCCCCCCGTCGGGCGGCGACGGGGTGGTGCCCCCTCCCGGAGTTCCGCCCGCGGGGGTCGCGGTGGCCGGATCGGAGGGCGCCTGCGTCCCCGGGGCCGAATCGCCGCCGGTCCCATCCCCGGCCCCGTCCGCCGGCTCCCCCTCCGCGGCCGAGGGGGCGTCTTCCACGAGGATCTCCCGAATCCCGCCTTCGGCCCCCCCGGTGGCACCGCCCGTGGCGGCGCCCGTCTCGCCTGCCCCGGCCGCCTCGCCCGTTCCGGCGCCGACGGCGGGAGCGGTGCGTCCCGCGGCATTCCCGCCGTCGGGCGACGGGTCGGCGGGGCTCGTCCGGTCCCGCAGGAGGGAGGGCAGGATCGCGATGGCCAGCCCGATCACCAGGGCCAGCCCGACCCCGGCCACCAGGATCAGGGGCCAGGGGGAGCGACGCCGTGGGGGCTCGTCGTCCCCGTCGATGTCGGGAGCCGGGGTGGCGACCGAGGGGAACTCGTCGGTGGTCTCGTCGGCGGGATCGCCCGCCTGCAGCTCGGCGATGCGCTTTCGACGGTCGTCCTCCGCCCGCATGGTGCGCAGTGCGTCGTCGGTCTCGTCGAGCTCGATCTCCAGGGCGAAGTCCGCCACGTCGGCGTCGGTGGTCGGCGGTACGACGTCGCCGCCGAAGCTGACCGTGCCCAGGGCGCGGATCAGCTCGGTGACGTCCGCGAACCGCTTCGCGGGATCTTTCTCCAGGCAGCGGTAGACCAGGGCCGCGAGGGCTTCGGGGACCTGGAGGTTGTGTTCGTCGATGGGCTCGGGTGGCTCCAGCAGGTGCTTGTGCAGGAGTTCCCTGGGCGTGCCGTCGAAGGGGGGCGCTCCGGTGAGCATCGCGTACAGCAGCAGTCCGCACCCGTAGATGTCCGCCCGGTGATCCACGTCCGAGCGTTGCTGGAGCTGCTCGGGGGAGGCGTAGCGCGGGGAGCCGACGAAGCGGCCCAGGAGGCTCATCTCGTCGTCCTCGCCCAGCTCGCCCTGGTTCTTGGCGATGCCGAAGTCGAGGACCTTGACGAAGTCGGGATCGTTGTTGCGGTCGACGAGCATCACGTTGGCGGGCTTGACGTCCCGGTGGACCAGACCCTTCTCGTGGGCCTCCCGCAGCGACCGGCAGACCTGGACCGCGATGTGGGCCGCGCGGGGGGCCGCGAGGACCTCCTCGTCGTCGAGAAGCTCCTGCAGCGTCTGCCCTTCGAGGAACTCCATGACCAGGTAGAGGGTGTCGTCGCCGGCCTGGCCGAAGTCGTAGATGGTGATGCTGTTGGGGCTCTTGAGGCCTGCGGCGACCGCGGCCTCCTTGAGGAACATCCGTTCGAAGGCCTCGCGCTCCAGGTCCGTGCCGTCGGGAGGTTCGAGGACCTTGACCGCCACCTCGCGGTTCAGGATCTTCTGGCGGGCCTTGAACACCTGGGCCATGCCGCCGGCGCCGATGGCCTCCTCGACCACGTACTTGTCGGCGATGGTCTCCCCGACGAGGGGGTGCACGGTCCCGTCACCAGGACGTCCGTCGCCGGCGGAGTCTCCGCCGGACGAGTGGGTACCGCTCTGTCGGTCCACGCTCCGCTCCCGCCTGCGCCGTGGTCCCCGCCCACGACGAGACGATTTTTCCAAAAAAACCCAATGCGGTCAAAGCGGCGGTCGGGTGGGAGGCGGAAAGACGACCTCGAACGGCCTTCCCAGCCATTCTCTCCAGGGGGTGTGCGGGCGGGGGAGGGGGGTGGGGTCGGGTGGGCGGTTACAGATGGACGACCAGGCGCAGATTCGCGCCCAGGATCACACCCCGGAGATAGCCGTGGGTGGCCAGAGCCTCGACGGGGACGTGCAGCGCGACGCCGACGTTGTCGCTGATGTTGTAGCGGACGCCCAGATCCAGGCCCCCGCGCACGGGCACGCGGTATCGGTAGTACAGGCCGTTGTCGATATCCGCGTCGCCGCTCTTGTGCCACTTCTTCCAGGCGTCGATGAGGTGCAGGTCCGCATCCCAGGTCAACCCGATGCCGAAGCGCAGGCCGAGCAGGGGGGTGAACTTGCGGTCCGGCAAAAAGACGTAGTGTCCACCGATGCCCAGCAGGATCAACGCCGGCTGGTAGCGACGGTCGTTGACCTGATCCATGGTGGTCTCGGAGCCGCTGGCCCACTCGGCGATCATCTCGGCCGCCATGCGCTGGGACATCCCGGTGACGCCGATGTGGAAGCCCAGGACCAGCCGGTCGTTGGCCGTGGAGACCCCGACCTCCAGGTCGGCCATCGGCTTGGCCAGGAAGTAGTAGTAACGCTCCTCGTCGTCCTGGACCAGGCCGTCCTTGTCCTCCTGGTAGGTCGAGTTCACCCGGTAGTCCATCCACAGGTTGCCCGCGGCCAGGCCGCCGCCGATGCTCGCGTGGAACCGGGTGCCCGAGGAGCTGCGGCGGGACGAGCGGGAGCGGGCGCGCTCGACCGGTACCCACTCGCCGGGATCGGTGAGCTGGGCCTCCTCGGGGGTCGTCGCTTGCGCCGGCGGGGCCGGAACCAGCGCCGTGAGCAGCAGGATGGTGGAGAGCGCGATCGAGTGACAGAGCGGAGGAGTCATGGTGTGTAACAGACCTCTTGGCGCGCGGCTCTCGTTGTGCGGGACGGTCGCGGCGAGCGTCAGCGACGACGGCGCGAACTCAGACCCGCGAGGGCGGCGAGCACACCGAAGGCGGTGGCCGCCGCGCGAGTCGAGTGAGTAGCACGCGCGTTGGTGCAGGTGCAACCCTCGATGGTGATGTCGTCGTCCTCGAGATGGGGCTCCGGGAGCCCGATCTCGGCGGGCACGTCGTCGTCACTGGTGGGGTCGCCGTCATCGTCGTCGTCGTCGTCGTCGTCGTCGTCGTCGCCTGTGGGCACCTCGTAGGGATCGAAGTAGTCGTCCAGGAAGTTCAGCTCGGCGGCGGGGCGCATCTCGAACCCGTACCCGGAGCAGGGGTCCTGGCCCTGCTGGGTCGCGCCCACCGAGGAGTTCACGCCCGCCACGAACCACTGCCCGTCCCGGTCCAGGAGCCCGGGGCCGCCGGAGTCCCCGGAGCAGGTATTGGTCCCCGGGGTGTAGTGCAAGTATTCGTAGGAGTAGACCTCGTAGATCTCGATGTCGGTCTCGCGCTTCTGGCCGGAGCCGCCCCCGTTGTAGCCCTGGGAGGATCCGAATCCCACGTAGTGCAGCCAGGTCCCGGACCAGGCGTTGGTCATGGTCTCGGTGTTGACCGGGATCGGATCGATGTGGGTGATCGGGTTCTGCAGCCGCATCACCGCGATGTCGTGGGGGTGGTAGCTGTTGGGGTTGTACGACGGGTGGTCGTGGACCTCGATGATCCGGTGATAGTCCGACGCGCTGCTGTTGTTGATGTTGGAACCCACATAGAAATAGTCCATGCCGGACATATCCACGCAGTGGGCGGCGGTCAGCAGCCACTCGTCGGTCACCAGGGTCGCGGTGCACATGCCGCCGTAGCCCTGGTCGATGAGGTAGGCGCCCACCGCCGGCCAGCCGCTGGTCATGTCTCCGCCGACGATGCCGTAGCCGAGCATCTGGATGTCCTCGGGGAGATCGGCGGGATCGAGGTAGTCCTCGTACATGCAGCCGACGCCCGCCAGGGCGAGGCAGAGGGGGAGGATCGCGATCCAGGGGTTGCGTGTCGAGCTCGTCAAATGAAGCTCCATCCTGTGCTCGTTCCTCGGTTCGTGCCCGTCGTGGCCGCCCAGGCCCCTTCCTCCCCTTCGACTACTTCGAATAGCACGATTCCAGACATTGTCCACCCTGACCGTCCACCGTTTCGGCAAGCGATTGTCAAAGTTGCGTCGAGGGCGGGTGCGATCGCGCCGGCGGACGCGCGCGGAGGTGGACAGGCGTTCCGCGATGGCTCAAGGTTGGCCTCCAATGCTGGCCGACCTGCACCTCCACTCCACCTGCTCCGACGGACGCCTGGAACCGGTCGCCCTGGCGAAGCTGTGCTGGTCCCGGGGTCTGCGGGGGATCGCGATCACCGACCACGACGCCTGGGACCAGAACCCGATCCTGGCGGGCGCAGCGCTGCCCGACGGATTGACCTGGGTGCCGGGCATCGAGCTGTCGACCCAGCACCCCCGCACGGGGATCGGATTCCACGTCCTGGGGTACGGGCTCACGCCGGATCGGGGATTCGTGGACGAGCTCACGCGCCTCAGGGAGGCCCGTCGGCATCGGGTGCGGGGGTTTGCGCAGGCCCTGGCGGAGCTCGGGATCCGCATCGACGCCGAGGCGATCCTCGACGAGGGGGGCAGCCCCGGGAAGCCGGGGGTGGCCCGGGCCGCGCTGGCCGCCGCCGGGGACCGCCTGCGCGCCGAGGGGGTGGTGGACGTGGGGACCTTCATCCAGGCCTACCTGGCGGAGGGCAGGCCCGCGTTCGTCCCCAAGTACAAGCTCGGCACCGCCGACGGCGTGGACGCCATCCGCCGCTGCGGAGGGCATCCGGTCTGGGCTCACCCGTCGCTGGATCTGCGCGCGTTCGGCGACCCTTCGGTGCGTGCTGCAGAGGCCGACCGGATCTGCGACGAGTTGATCGAGGCCGGTCTCGAAGGCCTCGAGGCCGTCACCTTCGCCCACAGCGAGGGGGAGGTGCGGCAGATCGAGGCGCTGGCGGACAGCCGGGGACTCCGGACCACCGCCGGATCGGACTTCCACGATCCGGACGACACCCACACCCATCGCCTGTTGCTGGATCGGGACCAGGATCTGGACTGGTTGCTGCGCTGAGTCAGGAATTCCGGCGCGAGTCGGGGCGCTGCTTTTCGATCAGTCGTCGGCCTTCGTAGTCCGCCATCACCTTGTCCCGGTCGATCCGCACCGACCAGTCACCTCCGTCGACCCGCTCCACGGTGGAGGGTTTGGGCGGCGGAGGGGTCTTCTCGGGGGCGCGGCCGGCGCCGAAGATCGCCCGGACCAGCGTGCGGAGGTCGCCGTCGTCCCGGACCTTCTGGCGGGCGTTGTCGAGGGCGGCGAGGAACTCGCCGGCGGAGGCGAAGCGGTCCGCGGGATCCCGCTGGAGGGCCTCGCGCAGGACCGGCTTGAGGGGACGGCAGTCCGCCGGGATGCGATCGAGCTGGTCCTCGACCTCGGCGAGGGCCACCTGGCGCAGGAGCTCGCGTACCGTGTCCGCCTGGAACAGGGGGCGGTTGGTGAGCAGCTGGTAGAGCACGGTCCCCAGGCTGAAGATGTCCGACGCCGGGGTCACCGGCTTGGCCCGGACCTGCTCGGGGGCCATGTACAGGGGCGTGCCCTTGATGATCCCCGCGGTGGTCGACACCTCGGCCAGGGGCCACTTGGCCACGCCAAAATCCATGACCTTGATCAGCGCCTGGCGGGTGATCATCACGTTGGCGGGTTTGAGGTCCCGGTGGATGACCGGGCGCACGACTCCGTCTTCGTCCACCAGGTTGTGGGCGTGTCGCAGCGCCGACGCCACCTGGAGCAGGACCTCGCTGGCGGCCGTCGGCCCGAAGGTGATGCCCCGGCGGGCGCTGCGCTTGAGCATGTCGCGCAGGGACAGCCCGGCGATGAGCTCCATGGCGATGTAGTAGCGCCCGCTGATCTGCCCGAACTCGTGGACCTGCACCAGGTTGCGGTGGTGCAGGCGCGACATGATGTCGGCCTCGTTGGTCAGGGCGCGCACCACCTTGCGGCTCTTGCCGTCCCCGCAGTCCCGGGCCATCTTCACCGCGACCAGCCGCATCTGGCCGTCGAGCTCCTCGGCGCGGTAGACGCGGGCGTAGCCCCCGGCCCCGATCAGCGACAGCAGCCGGTATCGGCCGAAGACGGGCTGCTTTCGTGTTCGGGAGGGAGGGGCGGGCATGGGCCTATTCGCACTCGTCTCCGGCGATGACCTCCACCGTCACCAGGATGTAGATCGCGCGGTCGTTGGTGTCGAGGAACACGTACCCCTCACGGGTGCCGGCGCCGCCGGGGCCCGGAGCGACCTTGATCGGGATCGAGTGATCGTCCCCCGGCTCGAGGGTCACCTCGGGCAGAAAGCCGGTGACCGCGTAGCCCTTGTCGATGATCGAGTCCACGTCGATGCTGACCGTCTCGATGTCGGGGCCGTGGTTGATGACGACGATCTCGTCGGTGGCGTCGGTGCACTCGTAGATGGTGCCGAAGTCCAGCGTGTCCGGCGGCTGGACCTCGATGCCCGTCTCGACGGGATCCTCGCCGTCCTCGGGGCAGCCGGCCAGCGCCAGACCGAATGCGAGGGCCATCGTCCACCTGGCGGCAACGTGCATGGAACCGCTCCTCGGGGCGCAGTCGGCGCCCTCAGTCGTCGACGAGGACCCGCACGGAGGAATCCCCGTGCGACCCCCCGACCTTTTCGGCCAGCAGCCCCTGGAACCGCATCAGGTAGCGGCTCAGCTCCTGCAGGCTGTCCTTACCCGCCCGCTTGACCAGGGCCATCCGGCCTCGCTTGAGGGCCTGCTCCACGTCGAAGATGTCCTTCTTCTTGAACTTGGGCTTGTTGGCCCGGAGCATGCTCTCCAGCGAGTACAGCTGCTTCTCGATGTTGCGCCGCAGGTCCCGGTACTCCCCGTCGGTCTCGTTCTCGCCGGTATCGGAGCCGACCTGCTTCTTCGCCTCGTCGATCTGCTCCTGGGTCATGCAGGTCGGCGAGCGGATGACGATGCTGTTCTGACTGCCGGTGCGCGTGTCCTGGGCGCTCACGTTGACGATGCCGTCGGAGTCGATGGTGAACGTGACCTCGATCCGCGGGACCTTGGCCGGCGCGGGCTCGATGTTGGTCAGCTCGAACTCGCCCAGGCTGACGTTCTCGTGGGCGCTGTCGTTCTCGCCCTGGAGCACGTGGATCTTCACCGTCGCCTGGTTGTCGACCACGGTGGAGACCATCTGGGAGCGAACCGCCGGGACGGTGGTGTTCTTGGGGATCAGGCGCGCGAAGCGCCGCCCCTTGACCTCGATGCCCAGCGAGAAGCTGGTCACGTCCAGCAGGGTGACGTTCTCCACCTGGCCGCCGAGCATGCCGGCCTGGATCGCCGCGCCGGCCGCCACCACCTCGTCCGGGTTGAAGGACTTGTCCAGCGGGCGCTTGAAGACGTCGGCCACCATCTTCTGGATCTTGGGGATGCGGCTCGAGCCGCCCACCATCACCACCTCGTCGATCTCCTCTGCGCCGAGCTTGGCCTCCTTCATCGCCCGCCTGCACTCGTCGATCGTGGCGGACAGCAGGTCGTCGCACAGGAACTCGAAGTTGGCGCGGGTGAGGGTGGCCTGAAGGTGCTTGGGGCCGGTATCGTCGGCGGTGAGGAAGGGGAGGTGGATCTCGGCCTCGTAGGCCGACGACAGCTCCATCTTCGCCTTCTCGGCGGCGTCCACCAGGCGCTGGCGGACCATCTTGTCGGCGGAGACGTCGATGCCGTTGGTGCGCTCGAACTCCTCGAGCATCCAGTCGACGACGCGGTTGTCCAGGTCGTTGCCGCCCAGGCGGTTGTTGCCCGCGGTGGCCCGGACCTCGCCCACGTCCTCCTCCACGTCGAGGATGGACAGATCGAAGGTGCCGCCGCCGAAATCGAAGACCGCGATGGACGCCGGCTCCTTGCGCTTGGAGATGTAGGCCAGCGCCGCAGCGGTGGGCTCGTTGATGACCCGCAACACCTCGAGGCCGGCGATCTTGGCGGCGTCGCGGGTGGCCTGGCGCTGCAGATCCGTGAAGTAGGCGGGGACGGTGATCACGGCCTCGTTGACCGGCTCGCCCAGGAAGTCCTCCGCGGCTTTGCGGACCTTGCGGACGATCAGCGCGGTGATCTCCCGGGGGGAGTACACCTCGTCGTTGATCGCGATCCCGAGCTCCTCGTCGCCCTTGTCCACCAGCGTGTAGGCCACCGTGCCCAGATCGGCCTTGGCTTCGGCGTACCGCTTGCCGATGAAACGCTTGACTGAGTGGACGGTGTTCTCGGGGTAGATGACCATCTGGCGCTTGGCCACGTCACCGACGAGCCGCTCGCCGTCGCGGGTGAATCCCACCACCGAAGGCGTCAGGCGGGAGCCTTCTTCGTTGATGACGATCTTGGGCTGATCGCCGTCCATGTACGCGGCGACGGTGTTGGTCGTCCCCAGATCGATTCCGATGATCTTGCTCATCGTGGCAGTCCTGCGCCTCGGGAGGCTCGCGCGATCACGCGGCCCCGGTCAGGCCGTGCTTCGTTCCCGGCTGACCCTGTGCTGTGAATCCTCGCAACCCTACGAAATAGTTGAGTTTTCCTGTGCCACAGCCGGGTCGATTATAGAGTCGGCCACCGACGGCGTCAACGTGGCGCGCGTGCGACGTCTCCGCTGTACGTGCTCGCGGGGCGGCGAGTGCCTGCGAGGAGGGGTGCGCGCGCGAGGGTCCCGCGCATCGCGAGGTGCGGTCCCGAGGCGCTATGATGACCGGGCCCCGACCGCCGACGAGGACGAGGAACCATGGCCAACCGCCCCGAGTACAACGCCCGCATGGGCAAATCGGACGACGGTACCGTCGCCCTGTTCGATCGCATCCTGGAGGACGCAGTCGCCGCCCGGGCCAGCGACATCCATCTGGAGCCCCGGGAGGACCGGCTCGCCGTGCGGTTCCGGGTGGACGGTGTGCTGGTCAAGCAAAAACCCTTCCCCCCCGACCTGTCGCGACCGGTCGTGTCCAGGGCCAAGATCCTCAGCGGGATGGACATTTCCGAGCGGCGCGTCCCCCAGGACGGCACCTTCGCCAAGACCGTGCGCGGCCAAAAGGTCAACCTCCGCTGCTCGACCTTTCCGACCTCGGACGGGGAGAAGGCGGTGCTTCGGCTGCTGGCCGATTCGCTGATCCTCACCGACCTGGGGAAGCTGGGCGTGCCTACAGATCAGCTCAGGACGCTGGTGCGCTGTGCCCAATCCGCGTCGGGCCTGATCCTGGTCAGCGGTCCCACCGGCAGCGGCAAGACCTCGACTCTCCACTCGATCATCAAGCGGCTCGACGGGGAGAAGCTGAACATCGTCACCCTCGAGGACCCGATCGAGATCCGCAATCCCAAGATCAACCAGGCCCAGATCAACGCCCGGGTGGGATTCACCTTCGCCGGCGGGCTGCGGGCCATGCTCCGTCAGGACCCGGACGTGGTCCTGGTGGGGGAGATGCGGGACCGGGAGACCGCGCAGATCGCCTTCCGGGCGTCGCTGACCGGTCACCTGGTGCTGACCACCCTGCACACGTCGTCCACGGTGGACACCATCACCCGGCTGCTCGACATCGGCCTGGAGCCCTACCTGGTGGCCTCCAGCCTGACCGTGGTGATGGCGCAGCGCCTGGTCCGCGTGCTCTGTCCGCGCTGCCGGGAGCCCTACGAGCCCACCGAGTCGATGAAGGAGATCCTGGGATTCCCTCTGCCCCCGCTGGAGGCCCACATCTACCGCGAGAAGGGCTGCCCGGACTGCTCCTACACCGGCTACCGGGGCCGCACCGGCCTGTTCGAGGTGGTGGAGATCTCGGACGAGATCCGAGACCTGATCAAGACCAAGAGCGCCTCGGACGAATACAAGAAGGTCCTCAAGGCCGCCGGCGTTCCCACCGTCCGCCGCGACGGCATCCGCAAGGTCATCGCCGGGATCACGACCCTCGACGAGGTGATGCGGGTAACCTAGAGCACGCGGCGACCCCTCGCCCGGGTGGCGGAACTGGTAGACGCAGGGGACTTAAAATCCCCCGGTGCGAGCACCATGTGGGTTCGAGTCCCACCCCGGGCAGACCGCCCACCCCTCCCCGCCAACCTCCGCCCCACCCGCCCGCCCTTCGGAGACGGTGGCGGGGAGGGCGCCCCGACCTCCCACTCCCGCTCGCACAGCGAGCGTCCATCTCCTTCTCCTTCTCCTTCTCCTTTTCCTTCTCCTTCTCCTTTTCCTTCTCCAACTCCTTCTCCTTCTCTCCCACTCGCCGGGCACGAAGGAAAAGGACGGCTCCTCCCGGTCACCGGGAGATGAAGCTCCCAGCCGGGTGCCACGGCGGGCTGGTCCCGCCGTGCTGCATCGGAGTTCGATGCTACCGGGGAAGGTTCGCGTTGCCGCCTCCGGCGGCTGGCTCGCCCGAGAGGGAGGTTCCAGGGGCTCCCATCATGAGTGGCACAGCGAGCTCGCTCGCTGTGGTGACCCCGTCTCCGTACTCCTGTGAGTACCGGTCCCTCCAAGCCCCGATCGCCGTCTGCGTCCGTTCCTGCCAGCGCTCCGTCCTTCTGGCACGGCCTGGTTCCGGGTCGAGGACGGCCCTCGCGGCCCTCCGCTTCGCGGTGTCGCTGCGCTCCATCCTGGACCCGGAACCCTTGCCTTTGCCCTTCGGACTCCACGCCGGCGGGAACGTACCCGGACGGTTCGGAGGTCCAGCCATGACCCACTTCCTCCCCCACGGGAACCTCGTTGCCTACACCCTCACCCCGGACGTCACCCGCTGGCTCCGAATCGAAGCCAAAGAAAAGAGAAAAGGGGGTCAAGAAAAGGGAAAAAGGGGTCATGTATTGCATATTGCATGTTTAGGAGCGCCCCTTAGACCGGCACGAACTTGCAACATGCAGCGTACGACCCCGTCCCCCCGGGCGTCGTCGCAGTCGTCCTATTCCACGACTCCGTCGCAGTCGTTGTCGATCCCGTCTCCTGGTACCTCGGAGGCGCCCGGGGAGATGTCAGGATTGGCGTCGTCGCAATCGTCGCCAAGGGAGACCCAGGACGAGTCCGGCGGCCCATCGCAGGTGTCCTCGACCACGCCAGGATTGCCATGCCCGTCGCCATCGCCATCTAGGTACCAGGACAGGAATTCCAGGCCGTTGGTTGGGGCTCCGTCGCAGTCGTGGTCGATATCGTCGCACTCCTCGACCGCACCTACGAAGATCAACGGGTCCACGTCGTCGCAGTCCCCGTCGCACTCGGCCTGCCCGTCCCCGTCGTCGTCCACGAGTTCGTCGGTAGCGGGATCGCAGTCGTCGTCCACCCCGTTGCAGATCTCATTCGCGCCAGGAAAGACGGCCCCGTCCAGGTTGTCGCAGTCGCCCTGGCACTCGTTCCAGCCATCCTCGTCCAGGTCGGGATCGACCCCCTCGTCCACCTGCTCGTCGCAATCGTCGTCGAGGCCGTTGCAGACCTCGCTTGCGCCTGGGTGGATGTTGGGATTGGTGTCGTCACAGTCGTCGCCGTTGTCCACCCCCACCGACACGCACCAGTAGCTCCACGCATCTGGATAGCCGTACCCGTCCCCATACAAATCGTCGTGTATTGAGCAGTCGGGGTCATCGTCATACCAGGTGTCGTCGTCTCCGGTGTCATCGTCTCCGCGCTGCTCCTGGCGCTCCGGTGGAGGACAGCTGGGCACGACGACCAGAGCGCCGGCCAGAACCAAGGGATAGGCGATGCGCATGAGACCTCCCTCCCTGCTCGAAGGCTATCACGGGTGACCTCGGGCACCGCAGCCCAACGGGCTCCGGTCAGCAGCAGGGCAGCGTGGGAGGCATGCTGCCGGGCAACCGGCCTTGGGCAGGCGAATTCCCTCCCGCACGCCACGCTGTCACGCTGGTCGGGGATCCGATCGGTGCGACGGGCCCTGTGGTAGCGTGGCGGGCGAGGGGATCGGCCCATGGTCAGAGGCTCTTGGTGTACATCCTGGATCCGACTCGTGTTCGCTTGCGTCGTTCTGCTGGGAACGGTTTCGTCGTCCTGTGACGATCCCGAAGCGGATTCGGGCTGGGACTGCCACCACGAGGTCGTCGAGTGCCGGGTGGGCGATTGCTCCTGCACCCACGACCTGGACTGCACGCTCCAGCGCTGCGCGATCCCGATGTACCCGGGGCACGAGTGCGATTCCTGTACGAGCTGCACCAACGGGTACCCGGTCCCCGTGACGGCCTGGATCGATCTGGAGCGAGCGTGGCTCGACAAGTGCGGGCCCGGGCTGTGCAAGGCCCGCAGCTGCCCCGACGACGTGGACTGTTGCGGCACTTGCATCTACGAGCCCAGGTGCGAGGAGGGACGATGTGTCGGGGTGCTCGCGACCTGGGAGGAGGGCGGGCTCTGTTGAGCCGCGGCGCACAGGGACGAAGACGGAAGGAGCGAGGGTGGACATCCAGGGTCCCGTGACGGTCGAGGACGGCGCCATGGCGATGGACGGCGGCTCGATCTTCCTGCAGCTGCGCGCGTCCGCCGGGAAACGTCACCGGCTGCTTCTCGCCCAGCACCTGCTACCCGTGTTCGATGCCGAATCACCGCGGCCGGGGCGGCTGTACCTCGATGGCCAGCTCGTGCCGATTCGTTCGGGAACGGAAGCCGACCTCCTGGACGCGCTCCGCAACGCCCGGCTGCCGAGCGACAACCCGTCGGCGAAGGAATCCACCCACCGCCGCCCCGACCTGGTGATCGGCGCGGACATCGAGGCCTACCACGCCAAGATCGAACAGGGTCGCGCTGCAGCCCTACAGCACCTCGTCGACCAGTTGCTGGAGTGGGTCGAGTCCGACGAATACCTGGCGCTTGGGGGCGGAGACCCGCCGTAGCCGCGAGGCAAGACGGGGCTCGACCTTCCGTGGAGGGGAAGTTGCCGCGGTGTGGGGCGTCCGAGGGCGGTGATTTTCCGGGATGGGGAAGATCGGGCCCGGTCGGTTGGGTGGGGAGGCGCTACTCCGCGACCCCGTCACTGTGGTCGTCGATACCGTCCCCCGGGACCTCCCCGGCGCTGGGGTGGCGGGAGGGATCGTGGTCGTCGCAGTCGCCGGCACGGTTCGTCCACCAGTCGCCGTCCTCGTCGGCCTCGTTGGGTTCGGGGGAGCCGTCGCAGTCGTCGTCACACACCGGGAAGGTGTCGCCGTCCCCGTCTACGAGCTCGTCGGTGAGCGGGTCGCAGTCGGCGTCGTCGTCTGCCCGGCTGTCGTCGTCGTCTTCGTCATCGTCTCCGACGTCGTCGTCCGCCGTGGTAGAATCGTCGTCCAAGGCGGTGGTGTCGTCACCGGCGTCGTCGTCGGCCCGGTCGTCGTCGACCGCGACGTTCCCCGACAGCTCGTGGTGATCAGGAGAGCGGCGGGCAGGACTGCGAACCAGGTACGACGCACGGCGTTTCCCTCCCCATCGCCAGGCTATCACGGGGGACGGGAGGGGCCGACCGATGCCGGGGGTCGGCGTGTTCGCGTGGCCGACGAGGGATCCGGCACATGGGACAGCTTCCACGGATGGCGATTCGCCCCCTTCTCCTGCTGGCCGCCGTGGCCCTCCTGGCGCACGGCCCGGCCTCCTGCGGCGACCCACGTGACGACTACCCCAACGACTGCGACGACGAGGTCATCGAGTGCAGGGTGGCCGACTGCAGCTGCACCCACGACCTCGAGTGCACGATCCAGCGCTGCGCGGTCCCCATGTACCCGGGGGATGAGTGCGACTGGTGTACGAACTGCACCAACGGGTACCCCGTGCCCGTGACCGCGTGGATCGAGCTGGAGCGAGCCTGGCTGGACCAGTGCGGTACCCGGGATTGTATGGTGGGCTGCCCCGACGACGTCGAATGCTGTGGGAGCTGCATCTACGAGCCGAGGTGCGAGGGGGGAAGATGCGTCGGGGTGCTCGAGAATCACGTCGGGTCAGGGGCGTTCTGCGGCTGATCCCATCTCCCGGCGAGCCCGCGAGCCGTCCATCTCCTCGCTCCTCCGCGCAGGAAGAGAAGAGACGAAGATGGAGTTGGAGTTCGCTTCGCTGGCGTCGTCGCCGCCCGGGCTCTTTGCAGGTCGGCTTCGAGGACCTAGTGAAAACCCGAGAGGACGACCCGAACGGCGAGGCCTCGCAGCGCGCGCAGGGCCGCGGTTCCCGCGCGCGCGAAGTCTTGGTACGCTATCGGTGAGGGCACGGCCGTTCGGGCCGGTTGGAAGACAACCGAAGAGTGCGACGCACCGGCGGGGTCAGGTGTGGGGTGCTGTGTCCAGGAGGGGACGATGAGGTACCAGCTCGCCTTCGAGGTCAGCGTCGGGGATGGGCCCGCGCGCAGGCTCGTGACCGAGGAGACCAGCGTGACCATCGGCCGCGGTCCGCGGGCCGTGGTCCAGGCCCAGGACGGGTCGCTGGAGGACCTGCACAGCGTGGTCTGGCAGCGGGATGACGGGACGGTGGTGGTGCTCAACTACAGCCGCACCTGCGGGACGCTGCTCAACGGCGAGCCCACCGAGAGCGCGGTGCTCCGCGAGGGAGACATGCTGCGCTGCGGGGACACGGTGGTGAAGCTGCTGGAGCGACGGGCTCCGGATCGTCGGCGACCGGGCATGGCGCCCGGCGCGGCGATCCGCGAATTCGTGGGCTGGGCGCGGCGTCAGCGGCTGTTGCGGCGTTAGGAGCGCCGCGGGTTCCCGGGCCGCGGCGTCAACCTCGAAGGTGGTGCTGGAAGAGGGCGGCCAGCGCCATGGAATGACGGAGTTCGCCCCGCGCGATGGCCCCGGGCAGGTCATCCAGGGCTAGCAGCTCCACGGTGACGTCTTCCCCCTCGTCCAGATCGGGCGCCGCCACCTTGCGACAGTCCTCGATCACGAAGGTGAAGCAGCGATTGTTCTGGAGCGCCGGGTTGGGCTCGACCCAGCCCAACGACACGACCCGCTCGCCCCGGTAACCGGTCTCTTCCAGGAGCTCGCGGGCCGCCGCGCCGGCGGGATCCTCCCCCCGCTCGATCACGCCACCGGGCACCTCCAGCGAGAAGATCTCGCGGCCGAAGCGGTACTGGCGGACCAGCACCAGGTCCCGTTCGGGGGTCAAGGCGACCACGTTGACCCAGTCGGCCACCTCCAGGACGTAGTAGGGGGCCTCCAGGCCGGTCCGGGGGGAGATCATCCGGTCCTCCCGCAGGGAGAACCACGCGGTGTCGTACACTCGCCTGCGTCCGGTACGAGTCCAGTCCTTCACGTTGCCTCCTCGACCGATCCTGCGGCTGCGCAGTGTACCCGGCCGGTGCCCGGGGAGGGGAGACCGACCCCGGCGGGTCCCAAATGACCCCGCCGGCCGGCCCGGCTCTTGTAGACTACCCGCCACCATCGACCGGGAGGACGACGATGATGCGACGCAGCCGATGGATCGGATCGCTGGGATGGACCGCGGCCCTGGCCCTGGCCCTGGCCGGGTGCCCGTCGGACGACGACGACAGCGCGGTGGGTGACGACGACGACAGCACCGCCGAACCCAGCGCACCGGAGATCTCCAATCTGGTCATCGACATCAGCGTCCCCGACGGCGAGACCGACGAGATGCTTGTCCTGACCTTCGACTTCACCGACGTCGACGGAGACATCCAGGGCGGCGAGATCTGGCTCTTCACGTCCCTCGACGAGGGAATCGAGAACACCGACTACGCCGGCCGGGTCACCCTCGACGACGAGGACGCCCCCTCGGGATCGCTGCAGATCTACGACGACATCGGCGGCCCCAGCGGCTTCCAGCACGGCGTGCACTACTGGCTGGGCGTCAAGCTCGTGGATCGCGAGGGGCTGGAGTCCAACATGCTCGAGGGGGATCACGAGATCCCGGCCGAGTAGCGCGCCGTCCCTTTCCTCCTTACACCGTCGTCCTTATCGTGCTATCTCGGCACCGACCGCGCCGGCCCTCGAGCAGCGCGGGGAGGAGCGAAGGATGGATGAACGCTTCGAGCGGTTCTCCGGGACCGCGTCCTACATCGCCGACGGCTCGCTACAGGCGGACGTGGACGCCGCGGTGGCGCTCCAGCGGCCGCTGCTGGTCAAGGGCGAACCCGGTACCGGCAAGACGCTGCTGGCCCACGCGGTGGCCGAGGGGCTGGGCAAGCCCCTGCTGACCTGGCACATCAAGTCCACCTCCAAGGCCACCGAGGGCTGCTACCACTACGACGTGGTCCAGCGCCTCAACGACAGCCGATTCGGCGGGGACGACGTCTCGGACATCCGCAAGTACATCAAGTACGGCGTGCTGGGGCAGGCCTTCGTCGCGGACGAGCAGGTGGTGCTGCTGATCGACGAGATCGACAAGGCGGACCTGGAGTTCCCCAACGACCTGCTCCGCGAGCTGGACGAGATGGCGTTCCACGTCCACGAGATCGACGAGACGGTGCGGGCCGAGCACCGGCCCATCGTGGTCATCACCTCCAACGCGGAGAAGGAGCTACCCGACGCCTTCCTGCGGCGCTGCGTGTTCCACTACATCGCCTTCCCCGATCCCGAGCTGATGGAGCGAATCGTGCGGGTCCACTATCCGGACCTGGACCGCAAGCTGATGGAGGCGACGATCAAGCGCTTCTACCAGGTGCGGGACGTGGGCGCGCTGCGCAAGAAGCCGTCGACTTCGGAGCTGATCGACTGGCTCTACGTGCTGATCCGCAGCGGGGTCCAACCCGATGAGGTGGCCCGTTCGCTGCCCTTCCTGGGTACGCTGATCAAGCAGGAGCAGGACCAGGATCTGCTGCTGCGCAAGGCGGGCGGGGGTCGCCGCTACTAGCGGGCGGCCTGCGCTATGTTCCTCGACCTGTTCATCGACCTGCGAACCCGCGGCGTCCCGGCGTCGCTGACCGAGCTGTTGACCTTTCACGACGCGCTGTCCCGGGGGCTGGTCACCGATCTGGACAGCCTGTATGCGGTGGGCAGAGCCACCCTGGTCAAGTCCGAGGCCCACTACGACGCCTTCGACCAGTCCTTCCTCCAGGTCTTCCGTGGCATCGAGACTCCGGTGGCGGTCCGTGACGAGCTTCGAGAGTGGCTGGAGAACCCCGTCGCCTTCCAGGGGCTGTCCCCCGAGGCGATCCAGCAGCTCACCGGCCTGAGCATGGAAGAGCTGCGCGAGCGGTTCGAGAAGATGCTCGAGGAGCAAGAGGAGCGCCACGACGGGGGTAGCCAGTTCATCGGCACCGGGGGTCGCAGCCCCTTCGGCAGCGGGGGAGCGCACCCGACGGGCGTGCGCCTGGGGGCCGGCGGCGGGCGCACGGCCGTGCAGGTGGCCGAGGACCGGCGCTTTCGCAACTACCGCACCGACGTGGCCCTGGACGTGCGCCAGTTCAAGGTGGCGCTCAAGGGCCTGCGCAAGCTGGCCCGCGAAGGCGAGGAGGAGCTGGATCTGGACGGCACCATCGACAAGACCTGCCACAACGCGGGCGAGATCGACCTGGTGTACGAGCTGTCACGGCGCAACCGGGTGCGGTTGGTGCTGATGATGGACGCCGGCGGCTCCATGTCGCCGTACGCCGAGCTGGTCAGCCAGCTGTTCACCGCGGCCCACGAGTCCAGCCACTTCAGGGAGTTCGACTACTACTACTTCCACAACTGCGTCTACGGGAACGTCTACGAGGACATCTCCAACCGCGACCGGATCGCCACCGAGCGGGTGCTGAGCAAGCACCCGGCCGACGCCAAGCTGATCATGGTCGGTGACGCCTGCATGGCCCCCTGGGAGCTCACCGCGGCCGGGGGAGCCATCTACTACTACGAGCAGAATCGCACGCCCGGGATCGAGTGGCTCCGGCGCCTCCGTTCTCACTTCACCCACCGCGTGTGGCTCAATCCCGAGCCCGAGGCCTACTGGAACCACCCCACCATCCGGGCCATCGGCCAGATCTTCGACATGTACCCGCTGACCATCGACGGGCTCGGCAGGGCGGTCAAGAAGCTAAAAGTGGCGCGCTGACCAAAGCGCTCTGGACACCCATCCACGTTCCTGCTAACTTCCGCGCCGCAAGCGGCCCGGATCCGTGCGTGCAAGTGCGTCCCCGTATGCACGAAGGCACCTGGAGGCGGGCTGGACGTGGACGCGCCGTTGGGGCGTAGCCAAGTGGTAAGGCAACGGGTTTTGGTCCCGTCATGCGCAGGTTCGAGCCCTGCCGCCCCAACCACGAAGCGCGCAGGACGGCAAGCGGGAGCAGGGAACGAGCCGATGCCAGCGAACGGACTGACCATCCTCACCGGCAACTCGAACCCCAAGTTCGCCAAGTCCATGGCGCGCTACCTCGGCGCCCGGGTCTCGGCGATGACCTGCAAGCGGTTCTCCGACGGCGAGATCTTCGTCGAGATCGAGGAGAACATCCGCGGGCGGGACGTATTCATCATCCAGTCCACGTGCTATCCGGTGAACGACAACATCATGGAGCTGCTGATCATCATGGACGCGGTCAAGCGCGCGTCCGCCGGTCGATTGACCGTGGTGTTGCCCTACTTCGGCTACGCCCGTCAGGACCGGAAGGTGGCTCCGCGAACCCCCATCTCCTCGAAGCTGGTCGCCGACCTGATCGAGGTGGCCGGCGCCTCGAGGGTGCTGACCATGGACCTGCACGCGGGTCAGATCCAGGGGTTCTTCAATATCCCGGTGGACCACATGTACTTCGGCTCGGCGGTCACGCCGACCCTGGAGCGCTATGTGAAGCGGGACGCGACCGTGATCGTCTCCCCCGACGCAGGTGGGGTGGAGCGGGCGCGGTACTACGCCAAGAAGTTCGAATGTGACCTCGCCGTGATCGACAAGCGGCGAGATGCCCCGAACGTGGTCGGGGAAATGCGAATCATCGGGGATGTCGCGGGAAAAATCGCCATCCTGCTCGACGATCTCATCGATACGGCTGGAACGCTGACCATGGCCTCCACCGCGCTCAAGGAGAACAAGGCGACGAAGGTGTATGCCTGCTGCACGCACCCCGTCCTCTCCGGGCCGGCCATCGGGCGGATCGAGAAGTCCGATCTGACGAAACTGATCGTCAGCGACTCGATCCCGCTTCGGGACGAAGCCAAGAAGTGTCGCAAGATCCAGGTCGTGTCCACGGCCAAGGTGCTGGGTGAGGCAGTGCGCCGGATTCACAACAGCGAATCCGTCTCCTCCCTCTTCGAGTAGGCCGCGCACCCCGGTGACACCGCCCCAGGGCGGTGAATGGGAGGAGAGGAAACTCTCCTCGAAAAATAGGGAACGACTACGCGCCCGCGAGGCGGGCCGTGCTGCTGCGGGTGCCCCGAGGCGCCCGCCGGAGGCTTGGTACCGGCATGAGTAACGTGGAGATCAACGCTGAAGTGAGGACCGACCGGGGCAAGGGCTCGGCGCGCAAGCTCAGGCAAGGGGGCAAGATCCCCGCCGTGCTGTACTCCGCCAGCCAGGAGGCGACGGCGCTGACCCTGGATCCGGCCGATGTGGAGCTTCTTCGCCGCCAGCCGCTGGGGTGGAACACCCCCGTGACGCTGGTGGTCGACGGACTGGCCGGCAAGCACCTGGCCCTGATCAAGGAGACCCAGCGGCACCCCATCTCGAGGCAGCTGCTGCACGTGGATTTCCTGGGCATCGACGAGTCCCGCCGGATCGAGGTGGTGGTCAGGCTGCTACCCGTCGGGCAGGCCATGGGTATGGAGTTCGGTGGGATGATCAACCAGATGCGCCGCGACATGCCGGTCCGGTGTCTGGCCACCAACATCCCCGAGTCGATCGAGATCGACATCACCGAGCTGGATGTGGGCGACAAGCTGTACATCGACGATGTCGTCTTCCCGGAGGGGGTCGAGCCCCTGTACGAGGAGCGCTTCCCCGTACTCGGTATCACCGTCAAGGGCGCGCGCGACGAGGATGAAGAGGAAGAGGGCGAAGAGTCCGAGGAAGAGGGCGCCGAGGGCGAGGAGACCGACGCGGAAGAGGCATCGGAGTAGATCTCGACCCACCCGGGGTGACCCGGGGGGCGGGACCGAGAGACGGAGATGGAAGAGACCTGGCTGGTGGTCGGACTCGGCAATCCCGGCGACAGCTACCGCAAGACCCGCCACAACGTGGGTTTCGGGGTGGTGGACGAGCTCGCCTCGCGGCATGCAGTGTCCCTGAAGACCAAGCGCTTTCGGGCCGTGCTCGGCAAGGGCCGGATCGGGAGCGCGCCGGTCCTGCTGGCCAAGCCCCAGACCTACATGAATCGGTCCGGCGATTCGGTGGGTCCGATGGCCGGGTGGCACCGCATCTCCACCGAGCGGATCCTGGTGGTCCACGACGACCTGGACCTGCCGGTGGGACGGTTGAAGCTGAAGGCCGGCGGAGGGCATGGCGGCCACAACGGGCTGCGGGACCTCAAGCGAGGTCTCGGCAACGGAGAGTTCCTCCGTGTGCGGGTCGGTATCGGCCGTCCCCACGGGCCCGACGACGCCCACGACCACGTGCTCACCTCCTTCCGGCCGGACGAGCACGAGACGGTCTCGACGATGATCGAACGGGCCGCGGACGCCGCCGAGGACATCCTCGCCGACGGCATCCGGGCAGCGATGAACGTGCACAACACCAGGGGTGAGAGCTGAGCGCGAGCGCAGCGCCCCGCAGGGAGAAGAGATGTATCTACGGGAGTACGAGCTGGTCATCATCTTCAAGCCGGAGACGGATGACGCGGCGATCAAGGGGGTCGGCGAGAGGCTGGCCGAGGTGCTGGCGGAGAACGAAGGGGTCAAGCTGCACTACGACCTCTTCGGCAAGAAGCGGTTGGCCTACGAGATCGATGGCTTCACCAAGGGGCTGTACTACCTGTTCAACTTCCTGGGCGAGGCTCCGGCCGTCACCGCCCTGGAGCGGGTGCTGCGCTTCGAGGACATGGTCCTGCGGTACATGACCGCCAAGCTCAGCGACCGCACCGAGGTCGAGACGCGCACCGCCCAGGCCGAGCGCGACGAGGCCGAGCGGGCCGCCAAGCGCGCCGCGGACGAGGAAGCCGCCCGACGGGCAGCCGAAGAGCGCGAGGAATGGGAGCGGAAGGCCAAGGAGGCCGCCGCACGCCAGGACGCGGCCAAGCCAGCGGAAGACAAGCCCGCGGCGAAGAAGCCCGCGGCGGAAGCTCCCGCCGACGAGAAGCCCGCGGAGGAGAAGCCCGCGGAAGACAAGCCCGCGGAAGACAAGCCCGCGGAAGACAAGCCCGCGGAAGACAAGCCCGCGGAAGACAAACCCGCGGAGGAGAAGCCCGCGGAAGACAAACCCGCGGAGGAGAAGCCGGCGGCGGAAGCTCCCGCCGACGAGAAGCCCGCAGAGGCGGCACCTGCCGAGGCGCCCGCCCCCGCGGAGGAGGAAGCCCCTGCGGCCGCCGAGGCCGCCGAGGAGGCCCCGGCCGACGCCCCTGATGAAGAGGCGAAGCCGGAGGCGGACGCTGCCGAGAGCAAAGAAGGCTGATCGGCGCACAGACAATCGGACATCATCGCTGCGCCAGGCTGCGCTGCGAGAAAAGGAGTGGACGGCATGTGGATGGGAAAGAGGCGACGGAGGCGGCGTAAGGTCTGCAAGTTCTGCGCGGATTCGAACCTGATGATCGACTACAAGGAGGTCAAGATCCTCAAGCACTTCATCACGGAGCGCGGGAAGATCGTGCCTCGGAGGATCTCCGGGACCTGCGCAAAGCACCAACGCCAGCTCGCCGGCGCCATCAAGCGTGCCCGCAACATCGCGTTGCTGCCGTACGTCTCGACCGGCTACTAGGAGCGACCACGATGAGGCTGATTCTCAAGGAAGACGTGGCGAACCTGGGGCGCGCCGGAGAGATCGTGACCGTCAAGGACGGCTACGGACGTAACTACCTGATTCCCAATCAGCTCGCGATCCCGGCCAACGAGGGTAACCTCAAGCAGATCGACCACGCCCGCCGGCTGGTGGACACCCACCGCAAGCGGGTCGCCGCCTCCAGCGCCGCCCTCAAGGAGGCCATCGAGGCGGTGACCGTGGAGATCGCCAAGCTGGTCGGCGAGGAAGACAAGCTGTACGGATCGGTCACCAACTCGGAGATCGCCGATTTTCTGGCGGACAAGGGTGTGACCATCGACCGTCGGCTGATCGTCCTCGACGAGCCCATCAAGACCCTCGGCGAGCACGAGGTGAAGGTGAAGCTCAAGGAGAGCGAACCGGCGACCATCAAGGTCAAGGTCGTGGCCCAGGAGGGATAGCCGTTGGCAGAGCAGGGCGGCGCCGAGCGCGAGTTCCCGCGGAACCTCGAGGCGGAACAGGCCGTCCTCGGCGCCGTGCTCCTGGACAACGACGCCCTCGGGCGCATCACGTCGGTGCTGTCCGAGGCGGACTTCTACCGCCCCGCGCACCGGCGCATCTTCCGGGCGATGGTGGAGCTGTTCGACGGGGGGACCCCCGTCGACACGGTCACCCTGACCAACGCCCTGCGTTCCCAGAACGCCCTGGACGAGATCGGCGGCGTGGCCTACCTGGCGGAGCTGGCGGACGCCATCCCCGCCGCGGCGACGCTCCAGCACTACCTCGCCATCGTCAAGGACAAGTCGGTGCTGCGGGGCCTGGTGGCCGCGTGCCAGGAGATCTCCGAGGAGGCCTACGAGCAGCCCCGGGAGCTGGGCCCGGTCCTGGATCTGGCCGAGAAGCGGATCTTCGACCTGACCCAGGTCCGGGTGTCCCGGGACACCGCGCCGCTGGGCGAGGTGCTGACCCGCACCTTCGACATGATCGAGGAGCGATCGGAGCGGCAAGGGGACATCGTGGGTGTCCCCACGGGGTACGTGGATCTCGACAGGATGACCGCCGGGTTGCAGCAGGAGGAGCTGATCATCCTCGCCGCCCGTCCGTCGATGGGGAAGACCGCCTTCGCACTGAACCTGACGCTCAACGCCGCGGTCCAGTACGGCCGGCCGGCTGCCTTCTTCTCGCTGGAGATGAGCAAGGAATCCCTGGGGATGCGGTTCTTCTCCGCCCACGCCCGGGTATCCGCCGACCGGTTGCGAAAGGGATCCCTGACCCAGGAGGACTGGGCAGCGCTCGTACTGGCCAGCGAGGAGCTGGCGGGTGTTCCGCTGTTCCTGGACGACACCCCCGGGATCTCCCTGTCCGAGCTGCGCTCCAAGGCTCGCCGGTTGGTGGTCGAGGAGGGGGTGCAGATGCTCGTGCTGGATTACCTGCAGCTGATGGGCACCGACAAGGCGATCGACAGCCGCGAGCAGCAGATCGCGACCCTGGCACGGGGGCTCAAGGGGCTGGCCAAGGAGCTCCACGTCCCGGTGATCATCCTGTCGCAGCTCAACCGGGGGTTGGAGTCGCGCAAGGACAAGCGTCCGATGCTCAGCGACCTGCGGGAGTCCGGGGCCATCGAGCAGGACGCCGACGTGGTGATGTTCATCCACCGCGACGACTACTACA
>CAZITQ010000133.1:0-26642 GCA_964542165.1 uncultured Rickettsiales bacterium | reverse complement strand
GTGGCGGCCCGGCGCGGGGAGCGCCCCGACGCGGTGGGGGGGGGGCGGGCGCGGGGGGGCCCCCCGCGGCCCGATTCTGGCCCATAGCCGACCCCGCCCCGACTGGAGATCGATCCCCCTTGAGTGAGGCGTCCCCCCTGAAGTCGATGTTCGAGTCCGTGCCCCGGAGGTACGACCTGCTCAACCGCCTGCTGACCCTGGGCCTGGACGAGCGGTGGCGGGCGCTCGCGGCGAGGAGCTGCCTGCGGGACCGCCCGGCCCGCGTCCTGGACCTCTGCTGTGGCACCGGCGACCTCGTGGCCCGGCTGGCCCTGACGGCCGCGCCGGAGACGCAGGTCCTGGGGCTGGACTTCTCCGCAGGAATGCTGACGCTGGCCCGCAAGAAGATCGATCGGATCGCGCCGGGTCGCGACGTCCCGTTGATCGAGGGCAACGCGGCCGAGATGCCGTTCCCCGACGACCACTTCGACGGGGTGGCCATCGCGTTCGCCTTTCGCAATCTCACCTGGCGCAATCCCCTGCGGGATCGGGCCCTGGCAGAGGTCCTGCGCGTCCTGCGGCCCGGCGGGCGGTTCACCATCGTGGAGACGAGCCAGCCCAGCTGGGCGCCCATGCGGGCCGGGTATCACGCCTTCATGGGCGGAGCGGTCGGACCGGTGGGGGGATGGATCTCCGGCGAGCCCGGTGCGTATCGCTACCTGGCCGTCTCGGCGCGAGGGTTCTACACCCCCGAAGAGGTCGGCGGGATGCTCGCGGAGGCGGGATTCGTGGAGGTCGAGGCGAGACGGCTGGTGGGCGGTGTGGCCGCCCTCCACGTGGCCAGCAAGCCTACTTGAAGTAGCGATCCAGAAGGCCCTTGAACGCCATACCGTGGCGTGCCTCGTCCTTGCACATCTCGTGCACGGTGTCGTGGATCGCGTCGTAGTTGAGCTCCTTGGCCCGCGTCGCGATCTTCTTCTTGCCGGCGCAGGCTCCGTGCTCCGCGTCCACGCGCGCCTGGAGGTTCGCCCGCGTGTCGGGCAGGAGCACCTCACCCAGCAGCTCGGCGAAGCGAGCGGCGTGGTCCGCCTCCTCGAACGCGATCCGGCGGTAGGCCTCGGCGACCTCCGGGTAGCCTTCGCGGTCGGCCTGGCGGCTCATGGCCAGGTACATCCCGACCTCGGTGCATTCGCCGGTGAAGTTGGCGCGCAGGCCCTCGAGGATCTCGGGGTCCACGTCCTTGGCCACGCCGATGCGGTGCTCGTCGGCCCAGGCCATGTCCTCGCCGCCGCCCGCCAGCTCGAACTTCTCGGCGGGGGCTCCACACTGGGGGCACTTGTCCGGGGCCGCGTCGCCCTCGTGGTTGTAGCCACAGATCGTGCAGACGTACTTCTTCATGGTGTGTCTTTCCTCTGGGTATGGTACAGGCCGGTCCAGTCCGGCCGAATCCATCATCGGGGGGCCGCAGTGGGCCCCATTCCCCCTGTCAGCTCTTCTGCTCGGCCTCTGCCTCCGCAGCCTTTTGGCGCGCATTGTACCTGGCTATGGCCTTCTGTGTTCGCCCTCGGATCGCGTGGGGCGCGGGCCGGCCGCAGAAGCCGTACCCATGCACGGGCTTGCACATCGCGAAGCACCACTTGGTGAGTCCTGATGTGGCCTTGCAGTGGACCGTTCTCTGGCTGGGGTTCTTGTCGGTGTGAGTCAGCTTGCCCTTGGCCATGAGGCCTCCTACCGGGAGACGCACTCCCGGCGCTTCGTAGTGTGCCTTGTCTAGGTCTGAATCGTCCCGCTCGCAATGTCGGTGTCGAGCGTTTCTGTCTCGATCGAGACCTAGTCCTCCACGACCTCGAACTCGTCCTTGCCCACGCCGCAGACCGGGCAGACCCAGTCGTCGGGGATGTCCTCGAAGGCGGTTCCAGGGGCAATGCCCCCGTCGGGATCTCCGACGGCCGGGTCGTAGATGTAGCTGCAGACAATGCACTCCTGCTTCATCGTCCTACTCCTCGATCTGTGCGGTCTCGCAGGCTCCGTGGTCGTCCCACTTCCCCGCCTGCTTGTGGTTGTCGCATTCCTTTTCGGCCAGGTTCCTCAGCCGGTAGGCCGAGTCCCGCAGGACCCCGTAGATGATGCCACAGGAGGCATCGTCCCGGTCCCGGTCCCCCTCGTCGGCCAGGGCGAGCATCTCCCGCGTCAAGCGGATCACCTTCAGCAGGTTCTGGTTGTTGGCTCTACGCATCCTCGTGATCCGTCCGGGAGCGGTGGTCAGTTCTCCACCAGGATGTTCTCGTCATACTCGATCTCGAACCGCAGCTTGTGCCGCGCTTCGTCCTGCGCCAGCCGCAGGAAGACGTGGGTCAGGCTGTCGCCCTCTGCCAGCGCCGCCAGGTCCGAGTAGAGCTTGTAGGCGGCCTTCTCCTTCTTCATCGCGAGGATCAGCGCTCCCTGATAGTCCAGGTCCGCCGTCGGCTCCTCGGCGACCAGGTAGTCCCCGATCCGGAGATCGGCGACCGACTTGGTCGGCGCCGTCGTCAGCATGCCCTTGGCTCGGATCGCGATCAGTCGGTCCTTGTGGGCCTGCTCTTCGGCGGCGAATCCCTCGAAGACCGACTTCATGTGCGGGTGCTCCGCGTTCTCCGCGAGTCCCGTGTACAGGTCCACGGCGTCCTGCTCCCTCTGGATGGCGTAGTCGAGGACGTCCTCCACCGAGTTCCACTGTTCCACGTTCATACCTCCTGTCGCCTCTCGACCGCCGCCGGCTACCGACCGATGCGGTGTCGACCCAGGACATGAGCAAGGCGTATGCCAACAGCGACGGAGAACGATACTGAATTGTTAGAAACGACCTAAGTACTCGAGATTACAGAGTAAGGTGGGCGCCTGTCCCCGCGATCGCCCAGGGGTGCGACACCGGTCGGCCTGCGATGCCCTGTCTCGGGCGGTGTGTCACGAGACAGGGTGTTCGGTCAGAAAGCGATACAGCGTCGCGCGGCCGACACCGAGCAGCTTGGCGGCCTTGACCTTGTTTCCACCGGTCTGTTCCAGGGCGTCTCGCACGGCTTCGACGGTCAGCTTCCGCCGGCGCCCAGGAGTTCCGGCGCTGCCAGCATTGTCGAGCGCCTGGGTCCGCTCTACCGCGGCGGGGAGTCGGCCCACCGGAGCGGACCGGAGGTCCGGCGAGAGATGCTGGGCCCGGATCTCCGACTCCAGACAGCGGACGGACGCGAACTGCAGCGCGTTGATCAGCTCTCGCACGTTCCCCGGCCAGTCGTACCCCATCAGCAGGCGCATCGCGTCGTCGGACACGGTCTGGATGTCCTTGCCCGATTCACTGCGGACCTGCTCGAGCACCTGCTCGATGATGAGCGGGATGTCCTCGCGGCGCGCCCGGCGGGGGGCGGGGCGGATCGGGACCACGCAGAGGCGGTAGAACAGGTCCTCCCGGAACTCCCCGTCGGCGACCATCTTCTTCAGGTCCCGGTTGGTGGCGGACACGATCCGCACGTCGACGCTGATGGAGCGCTCGCCCCCCACCTTCTCGAAGCGCTTCTCCTGGAGAACGCGGAGTAACCTGACCTGGAACGCCGGCGACAACTCGCCCACCTCGTCCAGGAACAGGGTTCCCCGATCCGCCAGCTCGAAGCGCCCCTTCTTCTCGCGGATCGCGCCGGTGAACGCACCGCGCACGTGCCCGAAGAGCTCGCTCTCGAGGATGTTCTCGGGCAGCGCCCCGCAGTTGATGGGTACGAAGGGCCCCCCTCTGCGACGGCTCTCGTTGTGGATCGCGTTGGCGGTGAGTTCCTTCCCCGTCCCGCTCTCTCCCAGGATCAGGGTGGGGTAGTCGGAGGCGCTGACCAGGCGGATGCTCTCGAACACCTCCTGCATCGGGGCCGAGATGGCCGCCATGCCGTGGAGGCTGTGCACCCGTCGGTTCTGGCTCCGGAGCTTGGCCAATTCGGTGACGTTGCGGATGGCGGCGACCACCCGTCCACCCGCGCCTTCACCTCGGAGCTCCCGGGAGACGACCATCTTCAGCAGCCGGTTTTCACCCTGGCGCGTGACGAAGGGGACCTCCCGCTCCCGGCGCTGGAATTCCTCGGGTGCGCCGTTGAGGAAGTCGCACTGCCCGCCGCAGATCCCCCCCGGCCCGAAGACCTCGTGGCAGTGGCGGCCGATCACCGTCTCGCGTCGGAAGCCGGTCATCCTCTCCGCGGCCCGGTTGAACCCTTGAATCCGCTGCCCGTCATCGTGGATGACCAGGCCGTCGTGGAGGGCGTCGAGGACCGCCTCGGACTGTCGCACCCGGTCGTGCAGGGTGTCCAGGAAGCCCTGGTCCACCAGCGCTTGAATCCGAGCCTGGATCGCATCCCGAGCGGCGCGGCAGGCGTCCAGGGCTGCGGCGTCGCCGTCACCAGCTGTGCCCGCGTCGGGGATGGGCCAGTGCAGCAGAGCTGGAACGCCGGCGCGCAGCGCGCGGGCAGGATCCTGTCCCTGGTCCTGGGGGTCGTGGTGGGCCCGACCCAGCTCGTGGGCTCGAGCGTCGAAGGTCACCACCAGGTCGTAGATGACGTCGCCCGCTTCCTCGAGGACCTTGGCTCGCTGCTGCGAGATGTCGATGCCGCGGTCCCGCATCGCGGACACGGCCCCCGGGTCGAGGGAGCCGGCCGTCAGCCCCGCCGACGCCGCCAGCGTGCGATCACCGGCCAGCTCACGAAGCAAACCCTCGGCCATCTGACTGCGGCGGGAGTTCGTACCACCGACGAACAGGACGTGCAGTTTGCGGTCCACCTGAGCCTCCGCCATCGTTGGACGCCGTAGCGATAGCATGGTGTCTCACTATCCGCAACCGGTGATGAGACACTCCGAGGCGGAGCCGATGCCCCCGCGGGCCCGCGTTCTCAGAGTTGGTCGAAGACCCGGCGGATGGCGGCCGAGACCTCGTCCATCAACGGCGCGAGTTCGGGCAGATCCACCAGCTTGAACATCTCCTCGGGGCGCGCCAGGGACACGGTCGTCGACCCGTCGTCCTCCTCGTAGACGATCACGTTGCAGGGCAGCATCAATCCCACGAACGGATCGATCGACAACGCGCGGTGTGCAAAGCCAGGATTGCAGGCGCCGAGGATCTGGTAGCGCCGGAAATCCACGTCCAGCTTCTTTTTCATCGTCGCCTTGACGTCGATCTCGGTGATCACGCCGAATCCCTCGCCCTGCAGCGCCGCCACGGTTCGCTCGCGCACCGCGTCGTAGTCCTCGTCGAAGGTCCTCGTCCAGCCCAGATTCGGATCGCTCATGGTCGCCTCCTCTCACCGGGCCGTTCGGGCCCGCGGATCCAAGGAGACATCAGGACACCCGATCGGTCCAGCTCGCGCGAACTCGGGCTCCGTCTGCGAGTCCTCCCTTGACAGACCCTATTGATAGATTATGAGAAGGTAGTTAGTTAAGGCTAACAGGTCGGGCAGAAGCTCCCCGTGGGAGTGTGTCCACCCGAGGAGACACGATGAATTCGACCCTCACTCCCACCCTCGAGACCCATGACGTCCACGTCTTCGTGGGCGACAAGGAGGTCGTCAAGGGTGTCGATCTCCGGATCATGCCGGGGGAGAAGCACGCCCTGATGGGGCCCAACGGCTCGGGCAAGTCGACCCTCGCCGCCGCCCTCATGGGACACCCCCACTATCGAGTGCAGGGGGAGGTCCTGCTCGACGGCGAACCGATTCACGACCTGGAGCCCCACGAGCGCGCGCGCCGGGGCATGTTCCTGGGATTCCAGCACCCGGTCGCCGTTCCCGGCGTCCCCGTGGCCAACTTCTTGCGGGCGGCGGTCTCTGCGCGGCGCGGAGAGGAGGTACGCGCGAGCGCGTTCCGAAAAGAGCTGTTCGCGGCGTTCGCGGCTCTGGACGTTCCCCGGGAGTTCGCGGTCCGTTACCTCAACGAGGGGTTCTCCGGCGGAGAGAAGAAACGACTCGAGGTCCTGCAGCTCTCCCTGTTGCGTCCCTCCTTCGCCCTACTCGACGAGATCGACTCTGGCCTGGACATCGACGCGCTCAAGCTGGTGGCCCGGGGGATCAACCGGGCGGTGGACGACGGCGTGGGTGTCCTGATGGTCACCCACTACCAGCGCATCCTGGACCATGTCCGACCGGACCACGTCCACGTGTTCATGGATGGCCGCGTGGTTCGCTCGGGGGGGCCGGAGCAGGCGCTGGAGCTGGAAGAACACGGCTACGAGGGTTTCGGGGCGTCCAGCCTCGCGGCGGGGGCCTGAGTCATGGCTGAATCCACGGCTCTCACCGACCTCAATCGCGACTACGAGTCGCGCTACGGATTCCACGATCCCGAGGAGTACCTGGTCAAGGCGCCCAAAGGCATCAATCACGAGGTCGTGGAGATGATCTCGCGTCACAAGGCAGAGCCCGAGTGGATGCGCCGCTTCCGGCACGAGGCCCTCGAGACCTTCCTGGCCAAGCCGATGCCGAAGTGGGGCGACCAGCAGATGCTGCATGCCATCGACTTCGACGACATCCACTACTACCTCAAGCCCACCGAGGGTATGGGTCGGGACTGGGACGATGTCCCGGACAACATCAAGAAGACCTTCGACCGGCTGGGGGTCCCGGAGGCGGAGCGCAAGTTCCTGGCGGGGGTCACCGCCCAGTACGAGTCCGAGGTGGTGTACCACTCGATCCAGGAGGACCTGGAACGTCAGGGAGTCATCTTCTCGGACATGGACAGCGGGCTGCGGGAGCACCCGGACATCGTGCGGGAGCACTGGGCGACGGTGATCCCGCCCACGGACAACAAGTTCGCCGCCCTCAACAGCGCGGCGTGGTCCGGAGGCTCGTTCATCTACGTCCCGCCAGGGGTCGAGGTGGAGATCCCGTTGCAGGCCTACTTCCGGATCAACGCCGAGAACATGGGCCAGTTCGAACGCACGCTGATCGTGGTGGACGAGGGTGCGTCGGTCCACTACATCGAGGGCTGTACGGCCCCGGTGTACTCCAGTAGCTCTCTGCACTCGGCGGTCGTGGAACTCGTCGCAAAGAAACGCGGGCACATCCGCTACACGACCATCCAGAACTGGTCGACCAACGTCTACAACCTGGTCACCAAGCGCGCCATGGCCCACGAGGACGCGGTGGTCGAGTGGGTGGACGGCAATCTGGGTTCCCAGCTGACCATGAAGTTCCCCTGTGTCTACCTGGTGGGAGAGCGGGCCCACGGCGAAGTGCTCTCCATCGCCTTCGCTGGCGACGGTCAGCACCAGGACGCGGGCGCCAAGATGATCCACGCGGCGCCCAACACCACCTCCCGGATCATCTCCAAGTCGATTTCCAAGGGCGTGGGGCGGTCCAGCTATCGGGGGCTGGTGAAGGTCCACAAGGGGGCTCGCGGAAGCAAGACCAGCGTCGAATGTGACGCGTTGCTTCTGGACGACACCGCCCGGTCGGACACCTACCCGACCATGGAGATTGCCGAGCGCGACGTGAAGGTCGAGCACGAGGCCCGGGTCTCCAAGCTGGCCGACGAGCAGCTGTTCTACCTGCAGAGCCGGGGGGTGGACCCCGAACAGGCCCGGTTGATGGTGGTCAACGGATTCATCGAGCCCTTTGTTCGGGAGCTACCCATGGAGTACGCCGTGGAACTCAACCGGCTCATCGAGCTGGAGATGGAGGGATCCGTTGGCTGATTTCACCCCCGAGGAGAGCGTGGCGCGCCCTGGCGTGACCTCCGACGCGATTCGCAGGCTTTCCCGCCGGTTGGGGGAGAATCCCCAGTTTGCCCAACAGCGCTTGAACGCCCTGGCGGAGCACGACTCCCTGCCGCTGCCGGACCGGGTGCGACACCTGTGGCGGTACACCGATCCCAACCTCCTGGTTCCCGCAGGCGCTCTGGATCCCCTGGCGCCCGTGACGCCGATCGAGGTCGCCGATCCTCCGGACGGCGGCGCAACCGTGGTGCTGCAGCCCGGCGACTCCGTGGCCTCGCGTCTCTCCCCCGAGGCCGCCGCCGCGGGTGTGGAGGTGGCGGCCCTGTCCAGCGCCGCTGCGAACCTGACGCGGTTGGGGACGGTGGTACCGGCCGGACACGGCGTGTTCGAAGCCCTCAACGGCGCCAGCTGGAACGCCGGTGTGCTGATTCGTGTACCCGCGGGCGTGACCCTGAAGGGGCCCCTGCACGTGGTGGTGCCCGCCGCGGGGGAGGGAACGTTCCCGAGGCTCCTGGTCGTGGTGGAGCCGGGCGCTGCGGTCGACCTGGTCGAAGAGCACGAGCGGGGAGACGGCGACGCGCGGGTCTACGGCGTCACCGAGGTCTTCGTGGGCGCCGGTTCGCGCCTCCGCCACGTGGTGATCCAGGGCTGGTCCCCCGGGGTGCGTGGGCACCTGACCCACCGCACCGTGCTGGAGCGGGACGCCGAGGCGCTCACCGTTCTGAGCAACCTGGGCGGCCGACTGACCAAGGCCGATGTGGGCGTCGTTCTGGCCGGAGAGGGCGCCCGCAGCGAGATCGTCGGCATGGTCCTGGGGGAGAAACGGCAGCACTTCGACCTGCACACCGAACACCGACACCTCGCGGGCAAGACGTCCTCGGACATGGACATCCGAGCCGCCGTGGGCGGGCGAGCACGGTCCGCCTACACGGGCCTGATTCGGATCGAGGAGAACGCGCCGGGCTGCGAGGCGTTCCAGCGGGACCGCAACCTGCTGCTGTCGGCGCGGGCCCGTGCAGAGACCATCCCGGAGCTGGAGATCCTCAATGCGGACGTGACCTGCACCCACGGCGCCACCGCGACGCCCGTGGATCCCGAGCCGCTGTTCTACCTGCAGAGCCGCGGGATCGCGCCCGACGAGGCGGCGCGGCTCGTGGTGCAGGGATTCTTCGAACCCATCCTGGAGCGGATCCCGGAGCCGCTGCGGGCGCGGGTCCGGACGGCGGTCGAGCGGCGGGTGGAGCGGCTGAAGGGGGTGACGACATGAGCTGGACACGGACGGGACGGCTGGACGAGGTACCGGTGGGGCGGACGCGGGTCGTGGAGGTGGACGGAGAATCGGTGCTGGTCTGCCGGACGGCGGAGGACCAGGTCCACGCCATCGAGAACTGCTGCTCCCACGACGACGGCCCGCTGGGGGAGGGGAGCCTGGATGGGACCGTGATCCAGTGCCCGAGGCACGGGGCGCGGTTCGATGTGACCAGCGGGGCGGTGCTGCGGATGCCCGCCGCGGCCCCCGTGGAGTCCTTTGGAGCCCGGATCAGCGACGACGGCTGGATCGAAGTGGAGGCGGAGGACGAATGAGCGTCTACGCCCTCGGAGAGGCGCTGGAGAACCCCCCGACACAGGAACCCGGCGACGCGGTCCGGGGGCTCTTCCCGACCCTGGATCGTGAGGTCAACGGACGGCCGCTGGTCTACCTGGACAGCGCGGCCACCTCCCAGAAGCCCGCCGCGGTGATCGAGGCCGAGGCCCGCTTCTACCGCCGGACGAACGCCGCAGTTCACCGGGGAATCCACACCCTGGGCACCGAGGCGACCCAGGCCTACGAGGACGCCCGCGCGGACGTGGCGGCCTGGCTCGGGGCCCCCTCGCCCCAGTCGGTGGTGTTCACCCGCAACGCCACTTCGGCCCTCAATCTGGCGGCCAGGGGCTGGGAGCACCGGCTCAAGGCCGGGGACGAGATCCTGGTCACCGAGATGGAACACCACGCCAACCTGGTGCCCTGGATGATGCTGGCCAGACGGCTCAAGGCACGGCTCAGGGTGCTCCCGGTGGACACCTCGGGGCGGCTGGAACTCGCGCGGCTGCCCTCCCTGCTCAGCTCCCGCACACGCGTGGTCGCGCTGACCCACGTCTCCAACGTGCTGGGTACGGTGAATCCCGTGGCCGAGGTGGCGGACCGGGCCCGCCGCATCGGGGCGCTGGTGGTCGTGGACGCGGCCCAGTCCGTGGGCCACATGCCGGTGGACTTCGGGTCCACGGGGGCCGACCTGATGGCATTCTCGGCCCACAAGACCTACGGACCCACCGGGCTCGGCGTGCTCATCGGTCGGCCGGCGATCCTGGAGCGGCTGGAGCCCATGGAGGGTGGGGGCGAGATGATCGCCCACGTGGATTTCGACCGGGTCACCTGGGCCCCGGTACCCTTGCGCTTCGAGGCGGGCACGGCCAACGTGGCGGCCGCGGTGGCCTTCCGCGAGGCCATGGCTCTGCTGCGACGCCTCGGGATGGGGCAGGTTCGTCGCCACGAGGAGGACCTGGTGGCGTACGCCCACGAGAAGCTGTCGGATCTCGGCGGTCTGCAAGTGCTGGGGCCGCGGGATGCCGCAGACCGGGGGGGCCTGATCAGCTTCCATGATCCCACGGTCCATCCCCACGATCTGGCAACCCTGCTCGACCAGGGTGGAGTGGCCGTCCGCGCGGGGCACCACTGCGCCCAGCCGCTACACCGCAAGCTCGGGCTGGCGGCGACCACCCGCGCGTCCTTCGGTGTCTACTCGCGGCGTGCAGACGTGGACGCCCTGGTCGAGGGGATCCGCGTGGCGAGGAGCTACTTCGCATGAACCTCGATTCCCTGTATCGCGAGGTCGTCCTGGACCACCACCGCCATCCCAGGGGCCGCGATCTCCTGGACCGGGTGGACGCGAGCGCCGATGGCCACAACCCAACCTGCGGGGACCAGGTGGCGATTCGCCTCCGGCTCGACGGCGAGCGGGTGGAGGGTGTGTCGGTGGACGGCCACGGATGTGCCATCTCGACGGCTTCCGGATCGATCCTGGCGGAGATGCTCGTGGGGCTGACTCTCGCGGAAGCCCGGGCGCTGGCGGACCGGCTGGTGGACCTGATGCACGGGAGGGATCCGGGGGAGGACGTCGACCTCGGGGACCTGGAGGCGCTGGGGGGAGTCAGGCAATTCCCCGCGCGGATCAAGTGCGCCTTGCTCCCGTGGATGACCCTGATCCAGGCGATGGACCACGAGGTCGAGGCGCCGGGGCAGGTGACCACCGAAGAGCGGGAAGGGGTGATGTCGTGAATCAAGGCAAGACCGCCAAGACCGATTCTGTGCGACAGGCGCTTCAGCCGGTCATCGACCCGGAGCTCGGCATCTCCATCGTCGATCTGGGCCTGATCCGAGGCGTCGACGTCCACGGTGACGAGGACCAGGTTCGCGTCTACCTCACCCTGACCAGTCCCATGTGCCCCATGGGTCCCGAGATCATCGCCTCGGTGGAGTCGGCGGTGACCCAGCTGCCCTGGACCGGCGACGTGGAGGTGCAGCTGGTCTGGCAGCCCCCCTGGGATCCCAGCGTCGACGCCAGCGAGGACGCCCGCGTCGAGCTGGGGATCTGGCTCTGATCCGCCGCCACCGCCTCCCGGCGGTCAGTCCTTCACCAGATTGCGAAGCACCGTGTGCAGGATGCCGCCGTTGCGGTAGTAGTCCACCTCGATGGGGGTATCGATGCGACAGATCGTGCGCAGGGTCTTCGCGGCGCCGTCCTCGTCGGTGACGGTCACCTCCACCTCCTGACCCGGCTGCAGGTCGTCGTCCACGGCGATGGAGTAGGTCTCGCGCCCCGTCAGGCCGTGGGACTCGGCGGATTCTCCGTCGGGGAACTCGAGCGGCAGCACACCCATCCCGATCAGGTTACTGCGGTGGATCCGCTCGTACGTGGTGGCCAGCACGGCCTTGACGCCCAGCAAGAACGTTCCCTTGGCCGCCCAGTCGCGGCTGCTGCCCATGCCGTAGTCGGCACCCGCGAGCACGACCGTCGGCACACCTGCCTCGCGGTAGCTCCGGGCCGCTTCGTAGATCGAGGTCACCTCGCCGGAGAGCCAGTTGTGGGTCCACCCCCCTTCGGTACCCGGGGCGAGCTCGTTGCGTAGGCGGATGTTGCCGAAGGTCCCCCGGGTCATCACCCGGTCATTGCCCCGGCGACTGCCGAAGGAGTTGAAGTCGGCC
Organism: uncultured Rickettsiales bacterium; assembly: GCA_964542165.1. Classification (GTDB taxonomy): domain Bacteria; phylum Myxococcota_A; class UBA796; order UBA9615; family CAYRNR01; genus CAYTBN01. The sequence continues at coordinate 14,712 of CAZITQ010000133.1, read as the reverse complement.
ACCTCGACACCCCTGCCGCGCAGGTAGTCCGCCGCCGGGCTGTCCAGGGGGATCGCTCCGGCGGGGCTGATGTGGTCGGTGGTCGTACTGTCTCCTACCTTCACCAGCACACGAGCGCCCTCGATGGGGGTGATCGGTGCCACGTCCGGCGCCATGTCCACGAAGAAGGGTGGCTCCTGGATGTAGGTGCTCTCCTCCTTCCAGCCGTAGACCTCGCCGCCGCTGACCGGGATCGCATTCCATGCCTCGTTGGAGGACTCGATGCCGTCGTAGGCTCTGCCGAACATCTCCGGCGTCAGGGCGCTGTCCATGGCTTCGGCGACTTCCGCCGCCGAGGGCCAGATGTCCCGCAGGAACACGTCGGTGCCGTCGCCGCTCCGACCGATGGGCTCGGTGTCGAACGCGATGTCGACGGTGCCCGCGAGCGCATAGGCCACCACGAGGGGCGGGGAGGCCAGGTAGTTGGCCTTGGTGTGGGGGCTCAATCGGCCCTCGAAGTTGCGATTGCCCGAGACCACGCCCGAGACCACCAGGTCTTCCCCCTGGATTCCCTCGACCAGACCCTCGTGCAGCGGTCCACTGTTCCCGATGCAGGTGGTACAGCCATATCCCACCACGTGGAAGCCCAGCGCCTCCAGATCCTTCATCAGCCCCGCCTGATTCAGATAGTCGGTGACCACCTTGGAGCCCGGGGCCAGGCTGGTCTTGACCGTCGGCCTCACGGCGAGCCCACGCGCCACCGCGTTGCGGGCCAGCAGTCCGGCGGCCAGCATCACCGAGGGGTTCGAGGTGTTCGTGCAGCTGGTGATCGCGGCGATCATCACGTCCCCGTGTCGCAGGTCGGCCCCGCCGCCGTCCCGGGTGGTGACCGCAGCGACCGCGTCCAGCTGGTTCTCGTCCAGGCCGAAGCCCGACGGTCCGACAGGAGCGCGCAGGGCATCGCGGAAGCTGCGCTTCATGTCCGTCAGCGCGATCCGGTCCTGGGGCCGCTTGGGGCCGGCGAGGCATGGCTGAACCGTCGACAGGTCCAGCTCCACCACGTCCAGGTAGCGGGGATCCGGGGTGTCGTCGGTGCGGAACAGGGCGTTGGCCTTGGTGTACCGTTCGGCCAGGTCGACCACATCGGCGGGGCGCCCGGTACGGCGGAGGAACCGCAGGGCCTCCTCGTCCACCGGGAAGAAGCCCATGGTCGAACCGTACTCGGGAGCCATGTTCGCCACGGTCGCTCGATCGGGCAGGGTCATGGTCGACAGACCCGGCCCGAAATACTCGACGAACTTGCCGACCACACCTTTCTCCCGGAGCATCTGGGTGACCACCAGCACAAGGTCGGTGGCCGTGGCGCCCTCGGGCAGCTTGCCCGTGAGCTTGAAGCCGATGACCTCGGGGATCAGCATGTAGATCGGCTGGCCCAGCATCGCCGCTTCGGCCTCGATTCCGCCCACACCCCAGCCGACCACACCCAGGCCGTTGATCATGGTCGTATGGGAGTCCGTGCCCACCAGAGAGTCGGGGTAGGCCACTTTGCGGCCGTCCTGTTCCCCGAGCCACGCCACGCGAGCCAGGTACTCCAGGTTCACCTGGTGCACGATGCCGCTGGCGGGCGGGACCACACGGAAGTTGTCGAAGGCCTGCTGACCCCAGCGCAGGAACTCGTACCGTTCCCGGTTCCGCTCGAACTCCTTCTCGGCGTTGATCAGCAGAGCTGCAGCGGACCCGTACTCGTCCACCTGGACGCTGTGATCGATGACCAGGTCCACGGGGTTCTGGGGATTGATGCGGCGGGGATCCCCCCCCATCCGGGCCACCGCGCTGCGCAGGGCCGCCAGGTCGACCACGGCGGGCACGCCGGTGAAGTCCTGCAGAACGACCCGAGCGACCTTGAACGGGAACTCCACCCGTCGCGGAGCGCGTGGATCGTACCCGGCGAGCTCGAGGACGTCGTCCCGGGTCACGTCGCGGCCGTTCTCGTTGCGGAGCACGGACTCGAGCAGCACCCGTATCGAGAACGGAAGGCGGGAGATATCGGTCAGCCCCTGCTCCTCGAGGGCCGCGAGTCGGTAGTAGTCGACTTCGCCACCGGCGGTGGACAGGGAAGAACGCGCGCGGAAGCTGTCTTGGAAGTTCATGGGTTTCTCCATGGGGTCAGTTCTCCTCGTGGGGCATCGCTCGCTGCAGGATCACCCGATTGCTGCGTTGCCAGGTCCAGTAGGCCCACGACCATTCGAACATCACCACGAATCGATTCCGAAATCCGATCAAGAAGAAGATATGCACGGCGAGCCACAGCCACCAGGCGATCACGCCGCTGAATCGCATCTTTCCGAACTGAGCCACACCGCGGGCCCGGCCGATGGTGGCCAGCGCGCCCTTGTCCTTGTAGCGGAACGGCTCGACATCCTGGCCTTCGATCCGGCGGAGGATCGCAGCCGCGGCGTAGTTTCCCTGCTGGATCGCGGCGGGCGCGACCCCCGGGATCCAGTCGCTGTCCTGCTCCAGGGCTGCGAGATCGCCGACGACGTAGACATCGTCGTGGCCAGGGATCGTCAGGTCCGTCTCCACGAGTACGCGACCGGCCCGGTCCAGCGGAGCGCCCAGACCGGCTCCGAGGGGCGACGCCTTCACACCGGCGGCCCAGAGCACGGTCCGCGCTGCGATGTGTCGGTCCTCGCATTCGATGCCCGTCTCGTCGATTCCGATCACCCGCGCCCCGGTGCGTACCTCCACACCCAGTGTCTCGAGCTGTGTGACCGCGCTTTGCGATAGCTCCTCGGGGTACGTGCCCAGGATCCGATCGCCCGCATCCAGCAACAGGATGTGGGCCTCGCGGGTGTCCACGTTCTTGAAGTCCTGGGCCAGCGTCCGGTGGGCGATCTCACCCAGGGCCCCCGCCAGCTCGACGCCGGTGGGCCCGGCCCCCACGACCACGAAGGTGAGCCATTCCCGCCGCCGCTCGGGATCTGTCTCGGCCTCCGCGTGCTCGTACGCCAGCAGCACGCGGCGGCGGACCTCCTGGGCGTCCTCGAGGCTCTTCAGACCGGGAGCGTGGTCCGCCCACTCGCTGTGTCCGAAGTAGGCGTGGGTCGCCCCGGTGGCGACGATCAGATGGTCGTAGCTCAGCTCGCGACCGTCCATCCGGACCAGCCTGCCGTCCACGTCGACGTCGGTCACCTGCCCCATCAGGACCGTCACGTTCTTCTGCCCGCGGAGGATGCGTCGAATCGGCGCTGCGATGTCCGATGCGTTCAGGCCGGCGGTGGCCACCTGGTACAGGAGCGGCTGGAACAGGTGATGATTACGTTTGTCGATCAGCGTGATGCGCACGTGCGCTCGGCGCAGCGCCCTGGCCGCATAGAGTCCGCCGAAGCCGCCGCCGACGATCACGACGTGCGGTACCCGCTGTAGTTTCACGGCTCCTCCGGCGCGGTGGGTGCGCTCTCGTGGGGATGAGGCAAATACCATACCAGCGAAGGCGATCGACCTGCATGGGCGATGCGGACAGGTCCAGGGCGCGGAACATGTCTCGATCTCGTCTCACATGGGACAGTTCTCGGCGAGGAGCTGTCTCGATTTCCCGCCCAAAGCACCCTGGAATGGTGGGATTTCGCTGGATGGAGCCGCGATGCTCGGATCTGGCACGAACGTTGCGTCTAGGCCACCCCAGGATTCATGGGCGAGGAACAACCGAAACTGAGGATCACCCCGGAGGAACAGGGGTTGATCCGCCGCATCCTGGACGGCGAGGAGAGCGCCTTCGCGGAGCTCGTCGAGCAGTACAACGGCTCGATGATCCGGCTGGCGATGGCCTTCGTCCCATCGCAGGCCGTGGCCCACGAGGTGGTGCAGGAAGCCTGGATGGGGGTGCTGACGGGCCTCGACAGCTTCGAGGGGCGATCCACGCTCAAGACCTGGATCTTCAGGATCCTGACCAATCGAGCCAAGACCCGGGGTACCCGGGAAGCGCGCACGGTCCCGTTCTCGGCGCTCGGGCGCGGAGACGAGGACGCGCCCATCGAAGCCGAGCGGTTCACGTCCAAGGGACGCTGGGCCACGCCGCCCTCACCGTGGGCGGTCTCCACTCCCGAGGCCCTCCTTCAGCAGAAGGAAGCCATGCAGGTGCTGACCGCGTCCATCGAACAGCTGCCTCCGAACCAGCGGGCCGTGGTGGCGATGCGGGACATCGACGGCTGGGAATCTGCAGACGTGTGTAACGTCCTGGAGATCAGCGAGACCAACCAGCGAGTGTTGCTTCACCGAGGACGGACCCGGCTGAGGCGAGCACTCGAAAAGCACTTGGCCGGGATCTGACCGCGATGTTGAGCTGCAAGGACATCACGGACCTGCTCACAGAGTACCTCGAAGGTGAGATGTCCCTGGGTGACCGGATGAGGATCCGGATGCACCTGGCCATGTGCGGTCACTGCAGGACCTACGTGACCCAGCTCAAGCTCACCGTCGACAGCTGCGGTCGGATCCCGCCCCCGGAGGTCACCGAGGACCTCCGCGAAGACCTCCTGGCCACCTTCCGGAACTGGAAGGCCGAGGGGGCGGATTCCACCCCGTAGCCCCTGTCGCGAACATACCCCCCGTACTCCCCCTGTTCCTGCCTTTTACAGACACACGTTCTCAGTCGTGCACACGCGTGAGAAGCTGATCGAAAAATGTTCGCGACGATCCCTTGACGCACACGTAGCGATGACTAAGTGGGAGGATGTAACTTGATACACATCGACTGACGCGCATTCCTGGATGAAGCGCCAGGATGGAGGTGCACCCGTGTGGACATCGCCAAACTCCGTTAGGAACTCTCTCCTGGATGACCTGGTTCGCATGCAACGCCAGATGGACCGCCTCGCCGGCGAGGTCGAGGGCGAGTATGGCTCCCGGGTCTTCCCCCCGATCAACATCTACGACGCCGAGGACGGCTATCACCTGCGGGCGGAGCTCCCGGGAATCGACCCGGATACCCTCGATATCTCCGTGACCCGCAACGAGGTGGTCATCCAGGGCGAGCGCCCCGCGCCAGAGACCGCCGAGGGCGACCGCGTCCGCCGGCGGGAGCGAGAGCACGGCAAGTTCAGCCGCGCGTTCGCCCTTCCCGAGAACATCGACACCGCCCGCGTCTCCGCGGAGTACCGGCACGGAATCCTCGACCTGCGTATCGCACGGCTGCCCGAGGAGGGCCCGCGGAAAGTGCTCGTCGAGAGCATCTGAGGAGGAACGCACCATGGCCAGCAACAAGACCGACGAGAAGACCGAGATCGAAGTGGCCGACAAGCACGAGATCGACGACACCGCGGGTGAGCCCACCTGGGCCGGCACCTTCTTCAGCCCCCGGGTCGACATCCGCTCCTCCGACACCGGCCTGACGCTCGTGGCCGATCTCCCCGGAGTGAGCAAGGACGGCCTCGACATCGACCTGCGCGAGGGGGTGCTGACGCTCCTGGGTAAGGTGGAGGCACTCCCCGAGGAGTGGCGCCCGTTGCAGCAGGAGTACCGACTCGGCGGCTACCTGCGACGATTCAACATCAGCGACGATATCGATCGCGAAGCCATCGCCGCCACCCTCAAGGACGGCGTCCTCACCCTCGACCTCCCCAAGGTCAAGGAAGCCCAGCCCCGCAAGATTCAGGTGAACGTCGGCTGATTCGGCGCGTACCAGAATCCAAGATCACGGATCGGGTCCAGCTGAGAATCACGGGTACGCGCACTCGTGGCAATCTCCCGGAAGAGCCGGCCTGGATCGAAGCTGGCGCCGAAGAACAAGGATGCTCGCGCACGGCCGCTGGGAGATGACCCGGTGAAGGCTCTGATTTTTCTCTGCGACTCCGCGACTCTGCGCGAGCGTCTCTCTTCGCCTTGAACGGGTGCGGTTGCGGCATCGCGCCTGGCGCGGTCGACCTCGCCCGCTCCTGACCCAGCCCTTGACTGTCCCCAGAGTTTTTCTTGATTCAGACGGACGACGTGAGACGACCGGCCCTCAGCCCGGCTCGGTCATGGCCCTGGCGTCGAGGAGCCTGTCGACCTCTTCTTCCGGGATCTCCCCGCTGCTCCGGGCGACCTCGCGGATGCTCGCACCGGTCTCGTGGGCCCGCTTCACCAGGGCCGACGCTGCGTCGTAACCGATCCGCGGTGCGAGGCTCGTGCCCAGGGCCAACGAGCGTTCGACTAGCTCTTCGCAGCGCTCGCGATCCGCCTCGAGCGCGAGGACCGCACGCTCGTCGAAGTTACGCGATCCCGCGGCGAGCAGACGGATCGACTCGAGGAGCTGCAGAGCGATCAACGGTTGTGCGGCGCTGAGCTCGAAATTGCTGAGCATCGACGCCGCCCAGCTCACGCTGGCGTCCGCCCCCACCACCCAGGCCGACACCTGGATCAGGGACTCGGCGATCACGGGATTGACCTTGCCGGGCATGATCGAACTGCCCGGCTGGACGGCGGGCAGAACGAGCTCGCCCAGACCCCCGCGCGGTCCGGACGAGAGGAACCGGATGTCGTTGGCGATCTTGGCCAGCGCCAGGGCGGTTTGCTTCAGCGCGCTCATGGCCACCACGAAGGCGTCGGCCGTCGCCTGTGCCGCCAGGTGATCATCCGACTCCGCGAAGGCGAGACCCGAGCGGCGGGAGAGGGCATCGGCCACACCCCGCGCGAACTCGGGGTGGGTATTGACGCCGGTGCCCACGGCCGTGCCACCGATGGGAAGGGCGAGCATCGTCTCCTGCGCAGCGGCCAGCTGGTGACGTGACCGCGCCACCTGTGCGGCGTAGCCCCGGAACACCTGGCCCACGCGGATCGGGGTCGCGTCCTGGAGGTGGGTGCGGCCAGGCTTGACCACATCCTCCAGCTGCTCCGCCTTGTCCCGCAGCGAGGATTCGAGCTCGGCCAGGGCGGGGAGGAGGTCGCCATCCAACGCCCGAGACACCGCGACCTGGATTGCCGTGGGGATCACGTCGTTGGACGATTGGCCCAGGTTCACGTGGTCGTTGGGATGGACCGGAAACCGGCTCCCCACCTTGCCACCCGCCAGCTGGATCGCCCGGTTGGCGATCACCTCGTTGGCGTTCATGTTCGTGGACGTGCCGCTGCCGGTCTGGAAGACGTCGACCACGAACTGGTCGTCGTGTGTCCCTGCGGCCACCTCGTCTGCGGCCCGTTCGACCCATGCTGCGATGGGATCACCCAGCCGGCCCAGGTCGCGGTTCACCGCGGCCGCGGCGGCCTTGATCTGCCCCAGCGCGTGGATCACGCCCGAGGGCATCTGCCAGCCGCTGACCGGGAAGTTGAGCTGCGCTCGACGGGTCTGCGCCCCGTACAGGGCCCCGTCGGGAACCTCCATCGATCCCATGCTGTCGCGCTCCGTTCTCATCCCAGCCCTCCTGGCTCGACCTGCGCGCGGATCGAACCGCGCATTACAAAAATTAGTCACGCCTAATTACCTGTCAAGCGAGAGACGTGTCCGCGGTCAGGCCCCTCGGAGCAGGGAATCGCGCAAGATCTGCGCCGGATGCAGGGCGGTCCGTCCGGTTCCATCGTGGATCTGGTGCCTGCAGCTCGTGCCCGGGGCGGCAATGATCGTGTCCTCGTCCGCCGCTCGCACCGCGGGGAAGAGGACCTGCTCGCCGATGGCCATCGAGAGGTCGTAGTGGGCGTAGCCGAACGAGCCGGCCATCCCGCAGCAGCCGGAGGGAATCACCTGGATCTGCACGCCGGGGAGGATCCCGAGGGCTTCCACCGAGGGCTCCACCCCGACCAGGGATTTCTGGTGACAGTGGCCGTGGAGGAGGATCTTGGGGGACGTCACCTCGGGCTCGTAGCGCAGCCCGTCCAGGTGTCCGGAGACCGACTCCCGCACCACGAATTCCTCGAAGAGCATCGCGCTGTCGGCCACGACCCGGGCCATCCGGGCCATGTCCTCACCGCGCACCAGATCCGGCGCCTCGTCCCTGAACCCGAGGATCGCCGAGGGCTCCAGGCCGACGATGGGCCGCCCGGCCTCGGCGTGGGGGGCCAGGGCCGCCAGAGACCGCTCGAAGGCCGTCCGCGCCTTGCGCAGCAGACCCTTGCTGATCTGGGTTCGCCCGGAGTCCAGCACCGGTGGGGCGAGGACCTCGTACCCGGCGGCCTCCAGGAACTCCGTGGCCGCGATGCCCACCGCGGGTTCGGTGAACTCGCAGAACTCGTCGACGAAGAGCACGACTTCGCCCTGGTCCCCCGCGGCCGCCGGGGGGCGGTGGCGCCGGAACCAGGCGCTGAAGGTCTGTGGTGCGAACGGCGGGACCCCACGGCGCGGGTCCACGCCCAGGACCCGCTTGGCGAGACCCGTGTTGGAGATCAGGGAGGCGAACGTCGGGGTCAACCTGGCCAGGGCTGCGAACCGCCCGAACTGCCCCAGCACCATCGACGACAGGGGAGTGCCGTGGTGATCGTGGTGGTGTTGCAGAAATTCGGCCTTCATCCTCGCGATGTCCACGCTGGAGGGACACTCGGACGCGCAGCCCTTGCAGCTGAGACACAGCTCCAGGGCGTCGTGGAGCTCCTCGCTGGTCAGCGCCGCCGTCGGGTCCTCTGCGGACAGGAGGTGGCGGAACAGATTGGCCCGTCCGCGTGTGGAGTGCAGCTCTTCACCCGTGGCCATGTACGACGGACACATCGTGCCGCGGCCGGGGCTCTTGCGGCATGCACCGGCGCCATTGCATCGCTCGGCGGCCCGGAGCAGCCCCTTGTCGGCGCTCCAGTCGAGGAAGGTCTCGAGCTCCGGGACCTCGTGGCCTGGTTCGATCCGCAGGTCGGTGACCATCGACGGGGCGTCGACGATCTTGCCCGGGTTGAACCGATTCGCTGGATCGAAGGCCCGCTTGACCCGACGCAGCAGCGCCACCAGCTCGGGTCCCAGCACGGTCTCGAGGAATTCCGCCCGCAGCCGGCCCACGCCGTGTTCGCCGGCCAGCGACGCCTCGAACTCGCCGGCCAGCTCCGCGACGTCCGCGGCGATGGCCTCCAGCTTCCGAAGATCCTCGGGATCGCGGAAGCTCAACACGGGCCGGATGTGCAGCTCCCCCACCGAGGCGTGGCCGTAATACACGGCGCGGGCGCCATGGCGCTCCATGAGCTGGCGCATCCTCGCCACGTAGTCGGGCAGATCGGCGGGGGCCACGGCCACGTCTTCGACCACCGTGACCGGCTTGTGGTCACCCCGGACGCCGGTCAGGAGCCCCAGACCCGCCTTGCGCACCGCCCAGACCTGGGGCACTCGCGCCGACTCCACCACGGGGAAGGCGTACCCCATACCCGCCGCTCGAAAGGCCTCGATCAGCGCCTCGGCCCGGCGGGGGAGTGCCCCCTCGTCGTCGTCGAACAACTCGATGGCGAGCACGGCTTCGGGATCCCCCTCGACCCAGAACCGGTTGCGCGCCGCCTCCAGATTCCGCTTGCTCAGCTCCAGGATCTCGCCGTCCATCAACTCCACGGCCGACGGCCGGTGCTCGAGCGCGAGCACGGTGCCGCGCGTACCCTCGTCCAGGGAAGCGAAGTGGGCGCAGACCACCAGGTTGTGCCGGGGAACGGGGATCAGGTTCAACGTGGCCTCGGTCACCAGGGCCAGGGTGCCCTCGCTCCCGCAGATCAGCGGGGCCAGGGAGAACGGTGGTCCCTCCGCGTCCATCGGCCTGTGGCCCAGGAGCCGGTCGAGGGCGTACCCCGTGTTGCGGCGCAGGATCTCGGGCTTGGGGGAGTGCTTGCGGATGACGTCGTCCCGGGTCTCGAGGATCTCCACGATCTCGCGGTACACCGCCCCCTCGAGCCCGTCGGCGCTGCGGGCGACGGAGAGCTGGTCGTCATCCATCGGGCCGAATCGGGCCACGCTGCCGTCGGCCAGCACGGCCTCGATCTCCAGCACATGATCCCGCGTGGTACCGTGCACGATGGAGTGGGAGCCGGCGGCGTTGTTGCCGATCAGCCCGCCGATCAGGCCGGGGTGGGTGGGGGCGGGCTCGGGCCCGAACATCAGGCCAGGGGGTGCCAGTTGATCGTTGAGGTCGTCGAGGAGGTCGCCCTGGTGGACGCGGGCCCGGCGCCCCGGTGCGTCCACCTCGATGATCCCGGTCATGTAGCGGGAAACGTCCAAGACCAGACCCGACCCCACGCACTGTCCGGCCAGGGAGGTGCCGGCGGCCCGCGGGATCAGGGGGATCCCGTGCTCCCCCGCGAACCTGACGATGACCTCGCAGTCGGCCCGGTGCCTGGGCCGCACGACCCCCACCGGCAGCTGCTGGTAGATCGACGCGTCGGTGCTGTAGAGCCGCCGGTGGGTGAGGTCGGTGAGCACCTCGCCCTCGATGGCATCGCTCAGCTCGGTGAGCGCTCCCTCCAGCATCGTGTCGTCCATGCCGTCGTCCAATCGCCTCACAACCTAATGCGGCCCCGCCGGACAGCAAGGGCCCGGCACGTGGATTGCATCTTACTCGTGGAGAACATGGAGGAGACAATGACCGAGCTGACCGAAGGCATGGCCGCACCGCCGTTCGCCGCCGAGTCCACCGAGGGTACCGTCACGCTGGAGTCCCTGCGGGGCAAGGCCGTGGTGCTCTACTTCTACCCCAAGGACAACACCTCGGGATGCACCAAGGAGGCCTGCGGTTTCCGCGACGCCAACGACGACATCCGCAGTCTGGGTGCGGTGGTCCTCGGGGTGAGCAAGGACAGCCTCAAGAGCCATGGCAACTTCACGACCAAGTACGAGCTCAACTTCCCGCTGCTGAGCGATCCGGAGCGGGAGCTGATCGAGGGCTACGGGGTGTGGAAGGAGAAGCGAAACTATGGCCGCACGTACTTCGGCATCGAGCGCACGACCTTCCTGATCGACGGCGAAGGGGTCATCCAGCGCATCTGGCGCAAGGTCAAGGTCAAGGACCACGTGGAGCAGGTACTCGAGGCGGTCCGCGAGCTGCAGGCGTGAGACACCGCGCTCCGTCGATGAGACAGGTGAGACGTCGCCCGGTTCACACCTTGTCGCGGCGTCGTGTCACACTCGGGGCTCTGGTGAGACCCTGATCGAGGAGGATCCCATGCGACCGCTGAGGGAACGGGCGGATCAGGTCTTCGAGCGGATCAACAGCTACCCCGGGGACGGGCTGCGCAATCACTGCCTGCGGCTGGCGGAGTACGCCCGGCTGCACGCCGGTCAGATGGGGATCCGGGTCGACCCCGACCTGGTCCACGCGGCCGCGATGCTCCACGATCTGGGGCTCCTGCTCCGACCCGAACCGGGGGGCAGCTATGTGGATCGCTCCTGGGCGCTGGCCTACCGGGAGCTGCACGTGGGCTCGCTGGAGCCCCATGCCGCCAAGGTGCTGGAACACTCCCTGCGCTACAACCACTCGCTGCGACCGCTGGAGGGGTTGGCCCCCGAGGCCGAGGCCTTCCGCCGGGCGGTGTTCACCGAGCATACCCTCGGGCTCAGGCGCGACGGACTGGATCCCGGCCACCTGCGGGAGGTGAAGCGCTCCCACCCCCGGGCGAACTTCCCAAGGGTGCTCGCCGACTTCTTCTGGAAGACCCTGGTCTTCGAGCCCCGCACGATCCGGGGTATCTTCCTTCCCCGGCGCATCGAGCCGAGCCGGGCCTCGGGGCCCGCCGAGGACCGGATTCCCGCCTGACCGCACGAGGAGACCACCATGGAACGTGATCGCACCGACCGGACCGAAGAGCCGACCCGCCGAAACGTCCTCCGGCTGGGGGGAGCCGGGTTGGCGGCGGCGGTGTCAGCCCCGGCCCTGGCCTCGCTGCTGGGCCATGTGGGCTGCACGCCCCCGGCGACCGAGAGCGGCGAGCTGGACGAGGAGGGTTGGCTGGTGCTGGCCCTCGCCGACCACGCCGAGCTGGAGTCCGTGGGCGGCCTGGTCCTGGTGGAGGTCGCCGATACGGGCCTGACCCTGGTCGTGGTCCGGGTGGACGACGACGGCACCTATGCCGCCCTGGACGCCGCGTGCACCCACGCCGGCTGCCTGGTCGACAGCTACGACACGGACCAGGGACTCCTGGTCTGCCCCTGCCACGCATCCACGTTCCTGCCGGACGGCGACGTGGTCGACGGACCTGCGACGGTGGCCCTGGAGTCCTTCGATACCGAGTTCGACGGGGAGATCCTGAGGGTCGACGTGCGGGACGTCTGAGGCGCGACCCGCGGACGGGGCCTACTTGCCGAACAGATCCTTGAGCAGCTGGACCGTGACCTGACGTCCGAGCTCGCCGATGCCGGTGGTCAGCGGAATCTCCTTGGGGCAGACGCGGACACAATTCTGGGCGTTGCCGCAGTCGCTGAGTCCCCCGTCGCCCATGATCGCGTGCAGGCGTTCGCTGCGCTGGTAGGTGCCGGTGGGGTGGGCGTTCATCAGCTTGACCTGACCCAGCGCCGCGGGGCCCACGAAGGCCCGCTGGGGACCGTAGTTGGGGCAGACCTCGGTGCAGCAACCGCAGGTCATGCAGGTCGCGAACGGGTAGTTCTCCTCCCACTCCTGGGGCGAGATCCGGGGCGAACCCCGGTGGATGTCGAACCCGCCGTCGATGTCGATCCAGGCCTTGACCGTGCGCAGCGCGTCGAACATCGCCCGCCGGTCGACCATCAGGTCGCGCACCACCGGGAACTTGCTGATCGGCTCGAGCACGATGGGCTGGGTCAGGCTGTCCACCAGCGTCGAGCAGGACTGCATCGGCTTGCCGTTGACCAGCATGGTGCAGGCCCCGCAGACCTCCTCCATGCAGTTGCACTCCCACGCCACGGGCGCGACCCGGGTCCCGTCCACGGTCACCGGGGTCTCCCGGATCACCATCAGCGCCGACACCACGTTGTGGCTGGACTTGTAGGGGATCTTGAACTCCTGCCAGTAGGGGCTCGAGTCCGGCCGGTCCTGGCGGCGGATCTTGATGTGGATCGTGTCGGCCATCTCGTCCTCCCTACCTGTAGTCCCGGGGCTGCTCGGGAGGCAGCACGGAGATGTCGACCTCCTCGTAGGAGATCTTCGGTCCGTCGGCGGTGTGCTCGGCGACGGTGGTCTTGAGCCACTCGTCGTTGTTGGCCTTCCACTTCGTGCGGTACGCCTCGAACTCCGGGTCACCCGGGAACTTGCCCTCCGGGATCTTGAGCTCGAATTCGGGCTTGTAGTGGGCGCCACGGCACTCGTCCCGCTCCCGGGCAGAACGGGCGATGACCTCGCCCAGGATCAGCATCTCGTGGATCTGACGTACCGTGGCCAGCGAGTTGTTGGACCAGCTCCCGGTCTCCCCGAGCGAGATGTTCTCGAACCGCTCCTGCAGCGCCTTGATCTCGCCGATGGCTCCGTCCAGCTCGGTGTTCTCTCGCACCGCGTTGACCTTGCCCAGCATCACCTCACCGAGCTCCCGGTGAATGGTGAAGGGGTTCTCGGGGCCGTCTGATTTCACGAAGCCCTCGTTGATCTCCCGCTGGCGAGTCAGCTCCGATTCCAGCATGGCCTGGGGGGTCGCCTCGCTGCTCTTGCCCTTGCAGTACGCCGCCATCGCCTCACCCGCCACCCGGCCGCTGTAGGACGCGGAGAGCAGGGAATTGGCGCCCAGGCGGTTGGCGCCGTGGTACGCGTAGTCACACTCCCCGCAGGCGTAGAGACCGGGGATGTTGGTGGCGTGGTTGCGGGGGCTGGACGCCTTCATGCCGCCGGTGGTCTCGTCCCGCTCGAAGTCGACCCACAGGCCGCCCATCGAGTAATGCATGCACGGCGAGATGACCATCGGATTCGTGACCGGATCGACCCCCTGGAACTTGCGGTAGATCTCCAGGATCGCGTGCAGGCGTTTCTCCACGAACACCGGGTCCAGGTGGGTCAGATCGAGGTAGACCTTGTGCTCCCCGCCGATCCCCATTCCGTGCTCCTGGGTGACCTTCCAGACCGCCCGGGAGGCCACGTCCCGCGGCACGGTGTTGCCGTAGGCCGGGTACCACTCCTCGAGGAAGTACCAGCGCTCGTCCTCGGGGATGGTCAGCGGATCGCGCGTGTCGCCGGCCTTCTTCGGCACCCAGATCCGGCCGCCCTCGCCGCGGGCGGCCTCGCTCATCAGCCGGGTCTTGTCGTCCCCGAGCATGCCGGTGGGGTGGAACTGGATCATCTCGCCGTTGCCGAACTTGGCCCCCTGCTGGTAGACGCGGCCGGCGGCCGCACCGGTGGCGTTGGTGGACATGGTGGAGCGACCGAAGACCAGCCCCAGCCCGCCGGACGCCAGCAACACCGCGTCGGCGGCGAAGGCCCGCAGCTCCATGGTGCGCAGGTCCATGGCCACGATGCCCCGGGCGCGGCCCTCGTCGTCCTGGATCAGTGAAAGGAACTCCCACCACTCCAGCTTCTCGATCAACCCCTGGTCCTCGAGCTTGCGCACGTGCTGATCCACCCCGTAGAGCAGCTGCTGGCCCGTGGAGGCACCGGCGAAGCAGGTGCGCTTGTTCTTGACGCCCCCGAAGAGGCGCAGATCCATGATTCCCTCGGGGGTACGCGAGAACGTCACACCCATACGTTCAAAGGTCCGCAGCAACCCCGGAGCGTCCTCGCACATGGACTTCACCGGGGGCTGGTTGGCCAGGTAGGCCCCCCCCTTGATGGTGTCCACCACGTGCTGCCGGACGCTGTCGTGCTGGCCCTTGGTGTCCATGCAGGCGTTGATGCCCCCCTGGGCGCAGGCCGAGTGGGA
>CAZITQ010000132.1:22795-26729 GCA_964542165.1 uncultured Rickettsiales bacterium | reverse complement strand
GGCGGGCTCGAGGTCTTCCCGCCGTCGGTCCGCCACCACCTGGACCTGGCCTCCACCGAGATCAGCGGCCGGATCCGCGGTCCCCGGGGGACGGTGGAGCTGGGCTCCTTCCGGCCCTTCGTGGACGGGGCTCAGGGGGAGCTGGAGACGCCGGGACACCAGCGGACCGGGCCCAGCGCCGACCTGGGTCAGACCGGCCGCTACGAGATCGAGCTGACCGCGCGCCTCTTCGACCGGGAGGGCAGGGTCTTCGAGGGGGGCGGGACCTACGAGGTCTACTCGGCCTGGCCGCTGACGTTCTCGACGTCGTGCAAGCCGGGGACGAGCTTCCTGGTGGGCGACGGGTACCCCCCCAAGGTCAACCTGGTCCCCCCGGTGCCGGCGGAGGTCCAGGTCGAGGTGGAGTACTTCCCCGATTCGGATCCGGCGCGCAAGGTGACCTGGAGTTCGTCGGGGGAGGCGTCCCGTTTCGGCCACTACTCGCCGGTGGACCTGGAGAACCTGGTCTTCGACGAGCCCGGGGAGTACGTCAGCGTGGTCACGGCGCGCTACACCGACGCCCAGGGCCAGCTGTGGATGGAGCAGCAGACCTCGGCGGGGGTGGTCGCTCCCCGGGAGCAGGGCACGATCCGGCTCCACGGCACCCGCACCCTGCCCTACAACCTCAAGCCGGATCAGGACTACCTGGGAGGGGTGCAACGCTTCGAGGACCGCCCGGACGTCTCGACCCCGATCCTCCCCTTCAAGCCCGCGCCCCTACCGGACGTGTTCACCCCCTACCACCCCGGGGACACCCTCTTCCTCCCGTCCAACGGCTACAACGAGTCCATCGTCGAGCCCCACCTCTCCATCGCGGTCGAGGAGCCGGACCTGCGGGCCCGGATGCTCGCCGCCCACCGGCTGGCCACGGTCCTACCCCCGCCCCTGCTGCAGCTGGGCTCCGGCCCCTGGGAGGTGCTCGAGGACGTGGTGCAGGTCTCGGCCGACAGCGCGGCCTGGTTCCCGGCCGACGAGGAGCACGCCGACGAGCTGCCGATCCTGCCCATCGGGGACGAGGGGTGGAACGCTTTCGCCTACCCGGACCGGGCCAAGGTGGAGGCCTACGTCACCCTGGGGGTGGTGCGTCCCGGCTTCCCGGTGATGACCGCGACGATGCAGTCCGAGGCGCTCGGCCTGTACTGGCTGGCCAGCCCCAACCGCTTCGGGAACCACTTCAACGCCGGCACCAACGGCGACCTGCCCGGCGACCTCTACCGGGTGCAGGCGGGCGCGGTGCTCAAGGACCGGACCACGGGGCACAACCACTACGACGCCTACGCCTCGTCCATCGTGGTGATCCCCACCGACGGGGAGGCCACCGCGATCCTGCCCCCCGGCGCCCGGCCGCTGGCCATCGAGCCGGGCCGGGAGCACTGGATCCACCTGGCCCTGGACACCCACGACGCCCTGGAGCTGGGGGAGCCGATCCGCCTGGGCGGGATGGTGTTCCCGGCGGTAGAGGCCGACGCGACCTGGACCGTGACGTCGCCCTCCGGGAGGGAGATCACCCTCGAAGGTCGGGCCAACCGGCTCGGCATCGTCCGGGCCGACCGGGCCATCGTCACCGACGAGGTGGGCGTGTACACCGTGGACGTCGAGGTGGCCTGGGAGGAGCTGCGGGGCGACGTGCTGGGCACGCCGGACGGCCGGTTCTGGATCTCCGTCGTCCCGAACGACGCGCCACCGGTACTCGCGACCTCCCTGCCCGTGGTCACCTGGATCGACCCGGCGGACACGGTGGAGATCCCCCTGACCTGGCCCGCGAACCTCCGCGACGTGCGGATCCACTGGGCGACGCTGATGCCCGGCAGGGTCTTGGACCAGGGGATCGTGGAGATCTCCGACCGGGACTGGACGCTGCGCTTCAGCCCGGCCCAGGCCGCGGCCCAGCACCCCAACTACGACGCCCGAAACTACGCCACCGGCGACCCCGAGCTGGCGGACACGGTGGTGTTCCAGCTCCACCTCGAGGCCCGGGGGCCCGACGGCCCGGTCCACGACTCCCTGCGGCTGGCCCTGCGGGGCACGGCCCTGCTCCACTTCCGCGAGCTCAGGGCCCAGGGCATGCCGGCGGCTCACCCACCGGCGGGTACCCAGACCCCACCCCGGGACCACGGACAGCGAGGTGGCCATGGGTATTGACCGGTGGTGCCGGGGTCTGCTGGCCGTGGTCGCGTCGATGGCCGCGGGCTGCGGGGGGGGCGAACCCCTCGACATCGGCGGGGCCGAGGTGGATCGGCCGGTCGCGGGTGCGCCCGCAACCCCATCCCCCGAAGTCGCGGACCCGGCGCCGGTCTCCCTGCCCACCGAGGGTGTCGACCGCCTGCTGCTGGAGGCCGAGACGCTGGTGGCCCTGGGGCGGGCCGACGACGATCCCTCCCGCTTCGAGGAGGCCGAACGCCTCCTCCGTTCAGCGCTGGAACAGGATCCGACGGACGAACGGGCCTACATCGCCCTGGGCCTGCTCCACTCCCCCACCGAGGGCCTGCTGTCCACCGACCCCGACCGGCCCGACGCCGCGCTGGTGACCATCGAGATGTTCGAGCAGGCCATCCGCCTGGACCCGGCCAACCAGACGGCGTACCTGTCCCTGTACGAGCGGGTCGTGGAGCTGCGCCCCGCCGACTCCCGGGCCCACTCCCGCCTGGCCCGGGGGTACCTGCGCCTGGGCCACCACGACCGGGCGGGCTCCCTGGCCCGCAAGGCGGTCAAGCTGGCCCAGACCGCCAACGACGTGTACGCGATGCAGGAGGCCCGGACCACCCTGGGCCAGGTCTACCTGGGTCAGGACCGCTACGACCTGGCCGAGGCGATCTTCGACCGCACGGTGGCCCACCCGGACGGCACCCGCCTGGGCTGCGCCTACCAGGGGCTCGGGGAGCTGTACACCGACCTGGCCGCGGGCGACACCCTGGACGCGGCCGAGCTGGCCGCCATCGGGGACGCCGGGGAGGCCTTCGACCGGGCCCTCGACGCCTACTCCCGGGGCGAGCGCCCGGCGGCCCTGGCCCTGGCCCGGCGGGCCGAAGAGCTGCGACCCCACTCCCACCAGCGGGTGTTCCTGGGCCTGCTGATGCTCTTCGACCAGCGCTACGAGGAGGCCCGCGCCGTCTTCGATGCGGAATCCGCGCCGGTGGCCGAGGACCCGGGCCCGTCGGTGGGGCTGGCCCACCTGGCCATCGTGGAGCGGGACCACGGGGACGCCGAGCGGCGGCTGGGACAGGTGGTCGAACACTGGACGCCCGAGCGGGTGCAGGCGTCGGCCGCCTACCCCCGGATGGTGGTGGGGCTGGCGCACCTGGGCCTGGGCTGGGTGGCGGCCAACC
Source organism: uncultured Rickettsiales bacterium (assembly GCA_964542165.1). Taxonomy (GTDB): domain Bacteria; phylum Myxococcota_A; class UBA796; order UBA9615; family CAYRNR01; genus CAYTBN01. The sequence continues at coordinate 23,364 of CAZITQ010000132.1, read as the reverse complement.
GCAACCAACACCGGGAGGCGGTGGCCCGATTCGACGCGGTCCTGGCAGCCCAGCCCGACGATCTGCTGGGGCTGCTGGGCAAGGCCAACTCCCTCATCGGTCTCGGCCGCCTGGAGGAGGCCGACGCCCTGCTGGAGCGGGTCCTGGCCATCGACCCGGGCAACCCCTACGCCCTGGCCGAGTCGGCGGTCATCCGCTACGGGCTCGGGGACGATCGGGGGGCCGAGGAGCGCTTCGAGGCCGCCCTGGAGCGGGGAACGGCCTACACCTGCCCCTACGAGGGACTCGGCCTGGTCTACCTGCGCCAGGGGCGGGTGGACGACGCCCGGGACCACCTGGAGCGGGCCGTCGACCTCAACCCGGGCATCGAGTACAAGAAGTTCAACGCCCTGGCCCGGATCTACATCGAGGAGGGGCGCCTGGACGACGCCGAGGCGCTGCTGAACCGCTCCATCGAGAACTTCCCCGAGGACGACGAGGCGCGAACCCTGCTGCAGACACTGAAGGACCGGCGGGAGGGATCGCCGTGACCGCCGTCTTCCATCAGCAGCTCCTCGCAAACCACGCCG
>CAZITQ010000132.1:0-22695 GCA_964542165.1 uncultured Rickettsiales bacterium | reverse complement strand
GGAGGGATCGCCGTGACCGCCGTCTTCCATCAGCAGCTCCTCGCAAACCACGCCGTGGCACCCGGAGTATCGCGGTCGTCCTGTTCGCCGCGGCAAGCTTCCTGCTGTCCTGTCGCGGCACCCCCTCTCCAACCACGTCGGGGGCAGCACCGGCATCGGACACCCCCCGTCTGGTCTCCCTGGGCCGCCTCCACCCGATGTACGTGTTCCCCCCCGGGGACGAACCCGGGGACTTCGACCCGGAGGCCCACGAGGCGACCTTCGCCGGCCGGACCGTGCGGCTGGACGGCGCCGACGTGGGTCTCGACCTGGCCGGGGCGGAGCCGGGCGAGGCGGCCCGCGCCGTCGGCGCCTGGTCCGGCGGAGACCTCGCCCTGTTCGCCGACGCCCCGCTGCTGTGCGATCCCTCGGTGGTCGCGGCCCTCGTGGGGTCGAACCGCCTGGCCGTGACCCTCCACGGATCCGCCGCACCGGACTGTCTTGCAGACCTGCCCGCCGTCCCCCTCCACCTGGTGCACACCGGCGCCGACGACGACGGACTGGGCAGCCTCGCGGCCGCCGGGGAACGCGTGGTGGAGCTGCGGCTGTCCCACTCGGCGGCGAGCGACGCCGGGCTGGCCGCCCTGGCCTCGATGCCGGCCCTGGTCCACCTGGCCCTGGACGACACCGGGACCACCGACGCCGGGCTGGCCCATCTCGGGCCCCTGATCCACCTGGCGAGCCTGGACCTGTCCCACACGCCGGTGACCGGCAGTGGCCTCGCGTCCCTGGGGGGCGGGGGCGGACTGCGCACCCTCCTCCTCGGCGGCTCCGCGGTCACCGACGCGGGGCTGGAGCCGCTGGCCCGGCTGAAGTCGCTGGAGGAGCTCGCCCTGACCAACACGTCCGTGGGCGACGCCGGCCTGGCCCACGTCGGGGGCCTCGAGCGCCTCCGGCGCCTGGACCTGTGGCACAGCGGGGTCGGGGACGCCGGACTCGCCCACCTGAGCGGACTCTCGGCCCTCGAGGAGCTGGAGCTGGGCCGCACCGGGGTGGGCGACGCGGGGGTGGCCCACCTGCGCAACTTACGGCGCCTGAGCCACCTGGGTCTGGGGGCCACCCGGGTGGGGGACGAGGGTCTGCGGTCGGTGGCCGCCCTCGCCGCCCTGGAGACGCTGGAGCTGTGGTCCACCGACGTGGGCGACGCGGGGGTCGCCCACCTGGTCACCCTGCAGCGCCTTCGCTCCCTGGACCTGTGGTACACGCGGGTCGGCGACCATGGCATGGCCGACCTGGCGAAGCTGCGGGGGCTGGCCGAGCTACGCCTCGGCGGCACGCGGGTCGGCGACGCCGGTCTGCAGCAGCTGCGCCCCCTGACCGGGCTGGTCGACCTGGCCCTGTGGGACACCCGGGTCACGGACGCGGGCATGGTCCACGTGGCCGCCTTCCCCGAGCTCCTCTTCCTCTCCCTCAACGACACCGCCGTGGGCGACGAGGGCATCGCCACCCTCGCCGCGGAGCTCGAGCTGGAGATGCTCGAGATCGGCGGCACCCGGGTGGGGGACGCGGGATTCGCCCACCTGGGCCGCATGGGATCCCTCACCGAGCTGCTGGCCTGGTACACGCCGGTCACCGACGCGGGCGTGGCCCACCTGGCCAGCGGCGCGCCCCTGGTGTTCGTGGCCCTGGACGGGACGCGCACCGGCGACGAGGGGGCGAAGGCACTGGCCGCCATCCCCACCCTGAGCGAGCTGGAGCTCGGAGGCACGCGGGTCGGCGACGCGGGGCTCGCCCACCTGGCCGTGGGCGGCCGGATGCGGGAGCTGGGGCTCGCGGGCACACCCATCACCGACGGGGGCATGGTCCACCTGGCCGCCCACGCGGGCCTCCAGGAGCTCGTGCTCGGCGGCGCGGCCGTGGGCGACGAGGGGATGGAGGCCCTGGTCGGTCTGCACCAGCTCCGCCTCCTGGACCTGGGGGCGACGAGGGTCACCGACCGCGGGGTGGCCCGGCTGACCGCCCTCCCGGCCCTGGAGTTCCTGGGGCTCGGAGCCACGGCCGTCACCGACGCCTCCGCCGCCTCGGCGGCGTCCATCCCCACCCTGCGGCACCTGGAACTCTGGTACACCGCGGTGGGCGACGACGGCCTGGCCCACCTGGCCGGGGCCCACGGCCTGCGGGAGCTGGAGCTCGCCGGGACCCCGGTGACCGACCAGGGCCTGGGCCACCTCCACGGCCTCACCCGGCTCAGGGAGCTGGAGCTGGGCGACACCCGGGTGAGTGAGCAGGGCATCCGCGGGATCGAGATCGCGCTGCCGGCCGTCCGGGTCGCGGATCTGGCGTTTTTCTAGGTGACGAATCCGCAGATCTCTAGCTACGTTGGACTATTCACCCGCACTGCGTCGCACCAACCGCCTATTCGTTTCGGATCGGACTAGAACGGCGGATTGGGACATCTTCCATCAACCACGGTTTCGCAGTTCGACAGCGAGTCTTCGGAGTCGTCATAACAGATGTCGGAATCAACAGTGGAAATGGCGTTGATCAGGTCCACGTCGCCGTCCTGGCCGCTTGCACTGACGAAACCGCACAGGACGTCATCATCGGTGTTCCCTTCTATGACGTCTGCACCATCGCCACCGTTGACCCAGTTCTCCGTGGCGCCCCCCGTGCCGGTCGTGATCGTGTCGATCCCGTCGCGCCCATCGATGACATCTGCGTCGTCCCCACCGTGAAGTCTATCCCCATCATCTGTACCCCGGAGCTTGTCCTCGCCTTCCTCACCCGCAGCGTACATTCCAACCCCGCCGTTGCCAGCAACGCGATCGCTGCCGTCTCCGGCATATGCGACGTCACCACTGGAGCTTCCCGATCCCAGTTCGATGTCGTCGCACCAGTAGGACCAGCTGTGGCCGCATTGATAGTCGTAGTCGCTACCATACACGTCGTCGTCTCCACCGCGGGTCCGCACCAACGACGCGTGGTCCCAGTCCTCGTTCCCAGAATCGAAGTCGCAATCATCGATGATGTCGCCTCCAGGATCGCAGTTGGCGTCCTTGTACCTGAGGCAGACGAGGTCGCCGCTGTCGTCGGTGTCGATGGCCAGCCTCCGGAGACCGAGGTCGTTGGAATCGCAGCAGAAGCGGTTCGCTCCCTTCCAGCCGAAGATGACGAGGTCCCCGCCGGAGGAGAACACGTAGACCTCTGTGACGGGATCCGTTGCCGCCTCGCGGAAGTCGCAGTGCGCTTCCCCGTTCGATTCGTCCTGGCAAAGGTTGTTGCAGCTCTCGTTCTGCCAGTCTCCCAGGCACGAATCGCTGCAGTCCGCTGGGAAAGCACCTGCCATCACAGGCAATAGGATTGTCGTCAGGAGAACGACCCAGACACAGACACACTTGTCCATTTTTCCCTCCCGGGTTTTTCGGACGTTGCACTTTGTCGGGAGCCGACCCCAGGCCCCCCCTCCACAGTTCTCGCTAGCACAAAAAAAAAAAGAGTGCAATCATGAAGTGGTTCAATGTGGGGGTGGTTCACATGTCACACACCCTTCCCATTTTTGGCGCGCTGTCGATGGCGCTCACGGGTTCGCTCATACTGTGTGGCGGATGTCGAGGGGCGCCTTGCGACAATGACACGGGAGACGACGACCTGGCGGGGGACGACGCCACGGACGACGACACTGGCGACGACGACAGCGCCCCCGACGACGACTCGGACGACGACGACAACAGCAGCGACGACGACTCGACCTATGCCTCGATATGCGCCGATACCGGGGCCGACTTGGTTGTGCCATTGGACCAGCCCTCCATCCAGAACGCCCTGAACGCGGCGGACGAGGGAGGCAGGGTCTGCGTGGAGCCGGGAACATACGTCGAACAGATCGACTTCCTGGGCAAGGCTCTGGAGCTATTCGGCGCCTCAGGGGCGGAAGTGACCACCATCAGCGGCGGTGGGATCGGTCCCGTGGTCCGGTTTATCGGCGGCGAGGGGCCGGCGTCCGTGATGCGGGGGTTCTCTGTCACCGACGGTCATGCCTTCGCGGGTGGCGGGATCCTCGTGCAGGAATCGTCGCCGACGCTTCAGGACCTGGTCGTCCGCAACAACAGCGCAGATGACGTTGGGGGGGGCATATATCTGAGGAACGCTGCGTCGGTCTTGCTCGACGTATCGTACCTGGGCAATTCAGCTGGCACCCACGGTGGCGGTCTCTACGCGGAAGGATCGCAGCTAGAGAGCACAGGAATGCTCTTCGAGGGGAACTTCGCCCTCGGCTCCGCGGGTGGGATGACGATCCGCGATTCTGCAGTCAGCCTAGACAACGCCTACTTTGCCGGGAACGTGGCGCACGCGGGCTGCGGGGCTCTCGCAGTGAGCGGATCGGAGTTGGAACTCTCCCATGCGGCGTTCATCGCCAACTGGACCGGATCCTCGTGCGGAGCACTCGGATCCGGCAGGTCCGTGGTCCGCGCCTCCAATGTCCTGTTCGCCGGCAACGTGGCCCTGGGCGGTGGAGGGGCGCTGGATCTCGCCACGGAGCAGGAGGGCGCGTACCTGGAGCTGTCCAACGCCACGCTGGTGGGCAACTCCGCCGGTGGGACCGGGGGCGCCCAGGGCCAGCAGTACGATCACCCGATGGTCCTCAAGAACGTGATCGTTTCCGGAAACTCGGCGGGCTACTGCGGTGGGCTGTACACGGGGCACTCCACGGTCGTGGTGTACGGCGACCTGTGGGCGAACCTCCCGGACGACGACTGCGTTTGCGGGTCTCCCGGGTTCCTGTGCGTCGCCGACCAGGAGGGCAACCTGTTCCTGGACCCCGAGTTCGTCGACGCGGGAGGGCTGGATCCCGCGAGTTGGGACCTGCACCTGGCCGCCGCCTCGCCACTGGTGAACGCCGGCTCCCCGGACGTGACCGATCCCGACGGCTCGGTCTCCGACATGGGAGCTTTCGGCGGCCCCGGCGCGGACGCCTGGGACCTGGACCGGGACGGCTACCCCGCCTGGTGGCAGCCGGGACCGTACGATCACTCCACCTATCCAGCCCTCGGGCTCGACTGTGACGATCTCGACGCCACCGTACACCCGGGAAGCGGATGCTGAACCCCCCAGCACCGCCGCGGAAGCGCGCCATGACGAGTCGGGCGCTCCGCATCTCCGTGACCGCCTGCCTGATCGCGCTCCTGCTCGGAGCCGGCTGCCCGGATCCGCCCTGCGCCGACGACGACACGAACAGCGACGACGACGGGACCGACGACGACGACTCGACGGGGGACGACGACTCGACGGGGGACGACGACACCAACGTGGGGGAGGCCGCCGCCCCCGGCGACGACGACGCGACGCCCCAGGGCGCCTGCGCCGGAACGGGCGCCGACATCGTCGTGCCCCTCGAGCAGCCTTCGATCCAGGCCGCGCTGGAGGCGGCGATCGACGGGGACCGGATCTGCGTGGAGGCGGGCACCTACCCGGGGCAGATCGACTTCCTCGGCAAGTCGGTGGAGCTTTTCGGCGCCGAGGGGGCCGGCGCGACCACGCTCGCGGGCAATGGAGCCGGGCCGGTCGTCCGGCTTGCGTCCGGAGAGAGCGCGTCAACAGTCCTGAGCGGGTTCACCATCTCCGACGGCCACGCCCACAGCGGTGGCGGGATCCTCCTGGAGGGCTCCTCACCCACCCTGTCGATGCTGGTGCTGCGCCACAACCACGCTGACCAGGACGGCGGGGCGATATCCGCCCACGACGCCGCACCCCGGATCCTGGATGTCCTGTTCCTCGCAAACACCGCCGGATCCGCAGGGGGCGCCCTCTACCTGTACAGCTCGTCGCCGACTCTCGATGGAGCGGAGTTCGAGGACAACGCCGCTCTGGCCGGCGGGGGAGCGGTCCACCTGGCGCACTCGATGGCCGAGATGGAAAACGCGAGCTTCACCGGGAACTGGACCGGCGGGTCGGGGGGCGCTATCGAGCTTCAATTCTCCGACCTGCACGGATCCCGTGGCCGCTTCGCCACGAACCTATGCGACGGAGACGGCGGGGCCATCGCGGCCCTCGAGTCATCCGTCCGCTGCGATACGTCCATCTTCGTGGCGAACGAGTCGGACGGTCGTGGCAGCGCGATTTGGCTAGAGGCCTGGGACGAAAGCTCCGCTCTGGAGCTGACCAGCTCCTCGGTCATCGACAACGTGACCTGGGGCGGCCTCGCCGCTGTGAGCGCCTGGGATGCCAGTCCGATGACGATCACCAACACAGTCTTTGCGTACAACGCGGTGGGATCCTGCGGTGCAGTTTCAGGGGAGGGAGACATACTGATCTCGTACAGCGACTTCTGGGAGAACCTGGGAGACCAATACTGTGTGTGGGAGCCCGGCGTCCTCACCCTCGAAGAGACCCTGTTCGTGGACCCGGTCTTCGTGGACACGAGCGACGTTTTCTACGCCGAAGAATGGGACCTGCACCTGGATACCTCGTCACTCTTGCTGGACGCCGGCACTCCCCCGCTCCTCGATCCGGACGGCTCCCCCTCCGACATCGGTGCCTTCGGCGGTCCTGCGGCAGACGGATGGGACCTGGACCGCGACGGCTACCCGTTGTGGTGGCAGCCGGGTCCGTATGACCACGGCACCTACCCGGCCCTCGGCCTCGACTGCGACGACTCGGACGCTCTCACCTTCCCGGGATCCGGCTGCTGAGCCACATCCGACAGCTCCCGTAATCGTCACGTCCGCGCCCCGCGGGTCGGGTGCCACGGCGGGCTGGCCCCTGGTCCGACACTTCGGCCGTGTTCCTCGGACCCCCGGGGCAGCACGGCGGGACGAGCCCGCCTTGGCACCCAGGCGCGAGGTGCCTTCTCCCTTTGCGTCCCTGCCGGGTTTGCGCGAACCTTCTTCCAGACGAGAGGGGCGATGTCCTTGGTGATCGCAGGCCTGGCCGCGCTGCTGCTCGTCGGGGTGCTCGCCTCGGCGTGGTTCGTGCGCGGGGGCCCGCTCGCCGGACGCGTGGGCTACGCGCTGGTGTTCGCGGTCGGAGGCGCCCCGGTGCTGGCATCGATCCTGGCGCTGGCGACCTCCCGTCCGGTATCGGGTCTACTTGCCTGGATCGTGGTCGCCGGCCTGCTCGTCCTGTTCGGCACCCTCCACGGGGCGACGCGGCTGCGTCACCTGCGCGTCGAACGCCCCACGGGGGACGACGCCCTCCTCCTGGGGCTGACGGCCGTCGTGGCCCTCCTCGCGGGCCTCCACCACACCGACGCCGAGCTGCTGACGAACCTGGCCGCCTACCTGGACACGGGTGAGGCCAAGTGCTTCTACATGCAGACCTACCAGCTCGTGCCGGGGCTGAACGAGGGGGAGGCGGGGCTGCGTCCCGAGCTGTTCTTCGACGTGATCAACACCCCCGGCAACACCCTGTTCACCGCCGGGTTGATGCCCCTGGTCGGGCCCCAGGCCTTCCGGGTCCTGTACGTGGTGTTCGTGGCCGCGGCCTTCCTGTTCCTGCGCCTGCTGCTGGTGGACCTGGGCGCGAGGCGCTGGACCGCGACGATCGCCGCCCTGTTCGCCGTAGGGAATCCCTACGTGCTGTCCATCGAGGTCCTGGACCGCAACCTGATGGCCTTCGCCCTGTCCGCCGTCCTCCTGCACGCGCTGCGGGCACACCGGCGCTGCCACCTGCTGCACGGGCTGCTCTTCGGCGCGCTGGCGGGCACGGGTCTGCGCTTCCTTCCTGCGATCCACCTGGCGCCGGTCATCGCACTCTACGTGGCGGGTCGGGCGCCCTGGCGGGGCTATCTGACCTTCGCGGGGGGCGCCGCGGCCCTGTTCGCCATCAACCTCCCCCACCTGGGCCACCACGGGCTGCACAGCCTGGGGGAGACCGAGCCCCTGTGGCGCCTGGCCCTGTCCGCGGTGACCGACCACGGCCGCACGCCCTTCGTGCCCTACCCCAACGCCGAGCTGTATGCCCTGAACCTGCTGGGGCACCTGGGCCTGCTGGCCGGCGCCGCGGCGCTGGTCGGGCTGGTGGTGGGCTGGCGACGGGAGCGCCTGTTCGCGGCGTGCCTGCTGTGGCTGCTGGCGGTCCCGTTCGTGGTCCTCGCCAGCCAGCGGGACTGGATCGAAGGGGAGAAGCTCCGGATCCTGCTCTCGGCGGGTGCGGTGTGGTCCCTTGGGTTCGGCCTGGGGCTGGACCACCTGCTGAGGCGCGATCGGCTGCTGCGGCGGGTGGTCGCGGCCGGGGCCGCCCTGGCGCTGGTGGCCTGTGCCTCCCTGCTCATGGCCCGGGTGGACGCCCTGGCCGACCCGATGACCTATGCCCGCAAGCCCCTGTACCAGACCGAGTCGCCGGCGTACGTGCAGCGGGTCCGTGGGGCCTTTGCCCGGCACAACCTGCTGCCGGACTACGGGCGACCCTTCCTCAAGCTCGATCGGGCCCGCAAGGTCCGCCAGGTGCGGTCCATCCGCGCCGCTCTCTTCGGCCCGGCCTCCGGGCGCGCCGGAACCCCCTGGATCGCTCGCTGGCTGCCCACCGTGGAGCCGCCGGCGGCCCCGGTGCAAACGGATCCGGGGGACGCGATCACCCTGCGCATCGACCTGGAACGGCTGGTCCACGCCCCCGGGGAGGCCGCCACCGTCGAGCCCGGGGAGGCCCGGACCTTCGTCGACCTCACCGATTCCCGCCGGCTGGACCTGGCGCTCAAGCAGGTGGACGTGACCTGGCAACCCGAGCCGCTGCCGGTGGTCGCCTTCCCGCTGCAGCCGGAGTCCGCTGCCCTCGGCGAGCTGGTGATCGAGTTGAACGCCTTCCGCGGGTTCGGCGACGACGAGCTGGGGTTCGTGCGCGTCGGCCCCGTGCACCAGTGGATCGACGAGGACCAGCGGGATCGGGTCCTCGCGGCGGGCATGACCGCCCTCCCCCAGCCGGACTACGATCCCTCGGTGGTCGTCCGCGTGCCCCGGGGGACGCACGTCCTGATCCGCAACTGGATCGTGGACGGGGTGGCCGGGGTGGCCCACCGCATCGACAGCTGGTCGGTCCGGGTCGGCGAGGACGACGTCCCCCGGACCACCTTCCACGCCTACGAACCGGAGAGCTACCTGTGAGCCCGTCCGGGAGAGGAGGACGACCGTGACTCGCCTGCGCTTTGCCGTGATGGGGTGCGGACGGATCGCCCGCCGCCACTGCGACATCCTCTCGCGGGCCGACGACGCCCGGCTGGTCGGCGTCTGCGACGTGGTCGAGGAGCGCGCCTCGACCCTCGGCGCGCGACACCAGGTCCCCGCCTTCATCGACGCCCTGGAGATGGTCCGCGATCTGTCGCCAGACGTGGTCTGCGTGCTCACCCCGTCGGGGATGCACGCCGAGCACGGCCTCCTCCTGGCCCCCGAGGTGCCCGCGCTGGTGGTCGAGAAGCCCATCGATCTGGACCTCGGCGCGGCCGACCGGCTGATCCGCGGCTGCGCGGCCGAGGGCTGCCGGCTGTTCGTGGTCAAGCAGAACCGATTCAATCTGCCGGTCACCCGCCTGCGGAAGGCCCTGGACGAGGGGCGCTTCGGCCGCCTGCTGCTGGGCACCGTCCGGGTGCGCTGGAGCCGGGACCAGGCCTACTACGACGCCGATCCCTGGCGGGGTACCTGGGCCCAGGACGGCGGCGTGCTGCTGAACCAGGCGATCCACCACCTGGACCTGCTGGAGTGGTGCATGGGACCGGTGGCCGCGGTCCGCGCCTACCAGGCGACCCAGCTGGTGGACACCGAGACGCCGGACACGGCCGTGGCGACCCTGCGCTTCGCGTCCGGGGCCCTGGGTGTGGTCGAGGCCACCACCGCCACCCGCCCCCGGGACCTGGAGGGTTCCCTGAGCATCCTGGGCGAGCGCGGCAGCGTGGAGATCGGCGGCTTCGCGGTGAACCGTCTGCGCCACTGGCGCTTCGCCGAGCCCCGCCCCGAGGACGACAGGGTCCTGTCCGAGTTCTCCGAGAACCCCCCGGACGTGTACGGGTTCGGCCACCGGCGCTTCCTGGGCCACGTGGTCGACTGCCTCGTGGACGGCGCCCCCGCCCTCGTCGTACCCGCCGACGCGCTGCGCAGCCTGGAGCTGGCCCACGCGATCCACGAGGCAGCGCGCACGGGCGAGGAGGTGGAGGTCCACCCCTGATCGAGGGTCGGGGGTTCAGTTGTGGAACGCCCGGACCGGCCCGTCGAGTTCCAGGGTGCCCGGACCGTCGACCGCGGCCTGCCAGGTGAAGTAGAGCTGGCCGGCGTTGTTGACCACCTCGGTGAAGCCCAGGGGTCCCGGCCGGACCCGCACCCGAACCACGGGATCCTCGACCGCCTCGCTCCGGACCTCCCGCAGCTCCGGGCCCTGCCAGCCCATGGCCAGCTGGGCCGTCCGCTCGTAGCGCTCGAGGATCTCCCCGTGAGCCGGGTCCGCTGGATTCCAGCGCTCGAACACGAGCAGGGCCGTGGTCACGTCGGCCCCTCCCTGGGGCAAGAGCAGGCTGGCCGGACGGTCGCTCCAGGGCAGCTCCAGCCCGGTCAACGCCACGGCGGGGCCGGGCACGGTCAGGTCCGCGTCCACCGGTCCGTCCCCGGGGGTCACGGTGATCCAGTCCCTGGGCCGATCGAAGAGCCGGCGGGAGAGGTCGATCTCCACGATGACGGAATCCGCATCCGGATCCACGGCGTCCCCGGGGAGCCAGCCGTAGGGGGTGACCGAGGTGTCCAGCGCCGGCGAGCGCAGGTCGCCCATGAGCCCCCGGAGCTTCCGGCCGTGGAACATGGGAGCGGTGTCGTTCACCCGCCGGTAGTCGGGCCAGGGCACCAGCCGGGTGGTCGCCCGGCGCTCGGCCGCGACGTATTCCGGATCCTCCCAACGCTCCCCCGGCCAGGCCTGGTAGTACCGCTGATCGGCGCCCACCCGCCAGCCGCGCACACCCCAGACCCCTGCGGCCAGGGCCAGACTCGCCACCAGCAAGGCGACTCCCCAGCGTCGGGGTTGGCGGAGGGCCGCTGCGAGCCCCATCGCCCCCAGGAGGATCACCGGGTGGAAGAGGAGGTAGATCACCCCCATCTTGTTGGGCACGTCCCAGTTCTCCTGCAGCGACAGGGCCAGGTACAGCGGCCCAGCCCACAGGGCCCAGAACAGGGCCGTGCCCCGATCCCGGCGCCACAGGGCGACCGCCCCCAGGGGGATGGCTGCGGCCCACAGCAGTCCAAGGTGACCGATGAGGTACACCGGCCACATCACGAAGGTCGGGAAGGGGTTCCAGGGCGTGCGGATGATCACCTCGGCGAAGGGGTACTGCAGCAGCCCCGAGTAGTCGCCGAGGAACCGGTGGGGGAAGTCGGGGATCTGTCCGAAGCTCTCGAAGCGGAACACGCTGCCCAGGGCGAGCTGGTGGTGCACGTGCCCCAGCGCCGTGGCGGCGAGGAACGCCAGGCCGCCGGTGGCCAGGGACCGCAACCGCCTCTGCGGTTGCCGGTACGCGGCCCAGGCGACCGCGGGCAGCGCCAGGATCATCGCGTGGCGCATCATCACCGCCAGCCCGAACAGGGCCCCCACGTGCAGCCAGGGGGTGTCCCGGCGGAAGAGCAGGGGGAGGAACAGGGAGCAGAACCCCAGGGTCAGGAGGTTCTCGTCCAGCAGGGGGATCTTGGCCACGTAGGGGTTGAGCGGGAGGAACAGCAGGACGGCCCAGCCCCAGGCCCGGCTCCCGAGAGCGGTGCGGGCCAGCAGGTAGCCCCCCAGCGCGATGGAGGCGCCGATCAGCGCGTACAGCAGGCGGAATCCCAGGCCGCGGTAGACGGCGACGAAACTGCCGATGACCGCCGTGTTCCCGAGCCGCTGGTCCTCCTCGTTGCTCCGCAGGAGATCCACCGGCTCCCCGTCGACCTGCAGGACCTGGTACACGACGGTGACGATGCACGAGTCCTGGAAGAACGCCGCGCGGTCGTACTTGACCAGGTACACCGTGCCGACCAGGACGCAGGCCGCCAGCACCGGCGCCGCGCGGCGCCAGCCGCGACCCAGGGGCCGGGGCACGGCGCCACGGCGACGGAACCACCACAGCAGGAGCGCGCCCGCGGTCACCGCGGCCGACGCGGCCACCACCACCCAGGGCGTGAGCGGACGCTGGAGGCTGACGGCGTAGGCGAAGGCGAGGAGGGGCACCAACCCGCAGCCCCAGGCGAGGCCCAGAGCCACGTGGCGCAGGGGACCGTCCGGGTCGGGCTCCCGGGGGTGCCAGGTCAGCGCCACCGCGGCGCCCGGGAACAGCCAGACCAGGGAGGCCACCGCCGCGAGCAGCAGCGTGCCGAACATCCGTGGATTGTAGCCGAAGCCCCCCGGGGCGAATCGCTGTTTCGGGCCCGGGAGCTGCCCAGGACCCGGGAGCGCTTCCATTCGTCGGGCGGTGTGGTATTCCCAACCCATGGGAGTCCCCCGCCACCTGCTCCTGGTGTTTCCCGGCGTGCGCTTCGAGGGCCGGGTTCGCCACTACATGGCGGACTATTCCTCGTCCACGACGCCGGCGAACTTCGTCTTCCCCCCCATGGAGCTGCTGTACACCGCCGCCCTGGCGAGGGATCGCGGCCTGCGGGTCAGCCTGCTGGACGCGGCGGCGGAGGGGCGCCCCCCCGAGTGGGTCCTCGAACGCGCGGTGGCCCTGCGGCCGACCCACATCCTGATGCCCGCCCCCCTCGGCAGGGTCCTGCCCGCGCTCTTCCCCCTGCTGGAGGCCCTGGACCATCGGCTCCCCGGGGCGCGCCAGGCCGTGTACGGAGCCGAGGTCACCCGGGACCCCGGGCACCTGCTGCACGAGACCCCGGTGGACGCGGCCATCCTGGGCGAACCGGACGTCCCGGCGGTGGACTGGGCCCTGGGGGTCGACCCGGCGGACAACGTGGTCCGAAGGTCCGGTCCGCCCGGCGGCGAGCTGGTCCCCCTGATGGACCTGGACGGGCTCCCCCACCCCGCGCGCGACCTCCTGGACCCGCGCCGCTACTACAGCCCCCTCGCCCGGGAGGGACCGTTCACCGCGGTGTGGGCGTCCAGGGGGTGCTCCCACGGCCTGTGCCGGTTCTGCCCCTCGGCGCTGTGGCGCCCGGCGGGGCAGCTGGCCCGGCACTCGCCCGCATGGGTGGTCGAGGACATCGCCCGCGCCCTGGCCCTGGGGTACCGGGAGATCATCTTCCGGGACCAGACGTTCACCTCCGACCCGGCCTGGGTCACCGGCATCTGCGAGGGCATGCTCAGCGCCGGGCTGCGGGTCGGCTGGCGCTGCATGACCCGGGTGGACGCCGTGGACAGGGAGATCCTGGCGACCATGCGTCGGGCCGGGTGCACCCAGATCTCCTTCGGGATCGAGGCGTCCGAGCAGGCCGCGCTGGACGCCACCGGCAAGGGGACCTCCGTCGATCAGGCCCGGGAGGCCTGCCGCCTGGCTCGTGAGGTGGGGCTGGAGGTGATCGGGAACTTCCTGGTGGGCCTCGAAGGGCAGTCCCGCCGCGGGATGCTCGGCATCAGCCGCTACGCCCGGGAGATCGGCTGCGACTACGCCCAGTTCCACACCCTGTTCCCCAATCCCGGCAGCCCGGGGTACGGGGACGCCGGGCTCGCACCCCGGCCCAGTGGGCTGCAGCTCGGCGCCGAGCGGCTGGCCTATCTGGACTTCTACCTGTCGCGGGACTTCCTGTGGCGCAAGCGATCGGTGCTGCTCCGGCCGCGGATCCTGCGCGCGCTGCTGAGCAGCGGCTGGACGGTCCTGCGCCACGGGACCTGAGCGGCGGGCCGGCGCGGATCACTCCCCGGCTGGCGCGGCCTCCACCTCGGGCGGGATCGGGGGCGGCAACAGGGGCCCCAGGAACGCAGCGAGCTCGTGGGCGATGACCGCGTGCCCGAGCTCGTTGGGGTGGGCGATGTCGGTGAACAGGCGCCGGTGGGGGAAGGTCGCGTCGAGGGCGGCGGCGTCGAACCCCATCTCCGCGGCGGTCCGATCGACGAAGTCCTCCTCCCGCGCCGCTTCCTCCCGGAGGCGCGCCCAGTCCCCGAGGGCCGATCCGGGATCGCCGAAGTCCACGTGGACCACGCCGAGGCAGTCCGCAGGGGCGTCCCGGCAGGCGTCGGCCACGTGGGCGCCGTACTCGTGTCCGTGGGCCAGCGGCATCGAGAGCACCGCGACCTGGCTCCCGCCACGGCGGCTGGCCCGGAAGATCCGGTCGATCTCCCCGCCGTACACCTCCCCCGCCATCCCCTGGGCCTCCACGATCTGCTCGTCGAAGGTGTCCTTCATCAACAGGTAGCGGGCGGTCAGCAGCAGGTGGGACCGGACCACGACCTGCTGCATCCACACCGACAGGGCGTGGAAGCGCTTGTGCTCCGCGATGCGCCACAGGGCCTGGTCCACGTCGTTGCCCGGCGCCTGAACGACCACGAAATCCGGCCGGTACTCGATGAACCGCTCCAGGATCTCGGCCACGCAGTCGGTGGTCGCCCCCTCGAACCCCAGGTTGTAGATCTCCACGTTCCCCGGCAGCAGGTCCGCCAGCTGGTCCGAGTAGCGTCGCTCCTCCTCGACCCCCTTGCCCCAGGTGATCGAGTCCCCGAGGACCAGCAGGCGGACCGTGCCCGGCTGCCGGTCTCGGGAGAAGGGCTGGTCGCGGAAGCCCAGGTCGTTGGTGCGGACGTGGAAGGGCCGCGCGACCCGGTCGAAGGGTGGTCTTCCGGGCTCGGGCTGCTCCATGTGGTCCAGGTTGGGCCGGACGTTGTCCTCGAGGATGCGCTCGAGGACCAGGTCCTCGCGCTCCCCGGCGAGGTAGGCCCAGCGGGACGCGCTGAGCCGGCTGTGGAACACGTAGCGCGTCAACCCGTCGGACGCCGGGTGCACGAAGCGCAGGTAGGCCTCGCCGATGCCGAGGACGGCCAGGGTCACCGCGAGCGCGAGGGCCGACGTTCGCCACGTGGCCCGGCGACGCGGACGGGATCCGGGGGCGGCAGGGTCCATCTCAGAAGTAACCGAAGAGCGCCGCAGCGCCCTGGACAAGGTAGCGCAGATCGTCCCGGGATCGAACCCTGCGCAGCTGCCCCAGGGCGTACCCCGGCCGCAGGTAGAAGCGCCGGTAGGCGCGGATCTGCATCCGCTCCAGCTGGCGGGTGGAGTCGTACCCGTGGGGCAAGAAGGCCGCCTGCTTGGCGTGATAGGTGTGGTCGTCGAGGATCACGCCCGCCGCCTCGCAGATCCGGTACAGCTCGGTGCCGCGGTGGGGGACCGTCAGGGCGAACATGGCGTGGTCCAGGTCGAGATCGATCGCGAACTGGATGGTCCGCCGTCCCAGCTCGGGGGTCTCGCCGGGCAACCCCAGCATGAAGAACCCGACCACCTCCAGCCCGGCAACGCGGGCCAGGCGTGCCGCCTCCCGGGCCTCGTCGAGGGTGAAGCCCTTGTCGATCCGGTCGAGCAGCGCCTGGGTGCCCGACTCGAACCCGTAGTAGATCCGCCAGCATCCGGCGCGGTGCATTCGCTTCAGCAGCTCGCCGCCGACCCCGACGAAGCGACTCTCACAGCTCCAGACGAGCTCCAATCCCGACGCCATCAACCGGTCGCAGAACTCCTCCACCCACTCGGGTTCGGTCACGAAGATGTCGTCCTGGAAGTAGACATCCCGGGCGCCGGTCAACCCCACGAGCGTCCGCAGGTCCTCGACGACCCTGGCGGGGCTGTTGCGGCGAAACGTCCGGCGGGACAGCAGCGACATCTCGCAGTAGGTGCAGCGGGCGTAGGAGCAGCCGCGGCTGGTGATCATCGCCGTGCTGGGCATCCGCCGGCGGCGGTGGGGCAGGGGCCGGTAGAGGGGGTGGGGGAAGAGGTCGAAGGCCGGCGGGGGCAGCTCGTCGAGATCCTCGACCCCCGGGCGCTCCACGAACGGCGTGAAGGTCCCGTCCGGCCGACGCGCCCGCAGGCCGGCGATTCCCTCCAGCCCGCGCCCCGACGCCACCGCCCGGCACAGCTCGAGCATCGTGCGCTCACCCTCGCCGGCCACCACGGCGTCCAGCAGGTCGCACTGGTCGGGGATCGCGTCCAGCTGGGCGCTGGCGTGGGCGCCACCGAGGACCAGGACAGCGGTGGTCCGCGGGCGCAGCTCCCGGACCACCGCGTAGGCCGAGGGGGCTTCCAGGGAGATGGCGGTCAGGCCCACCACGTCGGGGCGATGATCGAGGATCCGGTCCACGGTGGTCGGCACGTCCCAGCCGTGGGCCGCCGCATCCAGGATGACCACCGACGCCCCCGCCCGCCGGACCATCGCAGCGACGAATCCGAGCCCCAGGGGGGGCTGGTTGCGGTAGGCCGCGCTTCGGCGGAACCCGTACAGCTGCGCCAGGTAGTCGAAGGGCGGGGCCACGAGCACCACCCGCAGGGGACCGCCGTCCGCCGGGCTGGTCAGGCTCATCGGATCCGTCCCGGCCGCGCTACCGGATGGAGTTCATGGCGTCGAGGATCGACTGCCGTACGTGGCCGATCGCGGCCATCGGGGTTCGCTCGAAGGCGTCCTGGAACCAGCGGCTGTCGTAGATCCTGAACAGCCTCGCGCGCACCGGGTGGTTGTCCTTGTACACGTTGTAGCGGAAGTTGCGGAACTCCCGGTCGATCTCCTCGGGCGAGAACCCGGGCATCCGCAACACGGTCTCGCGGTACACCTTGCGTTGGCCCCGTTGCTCCTCGATCCAGCCGTTCTCCTCGCACATGCGGTACAGCTCGGATCCCGGCCACGGGGTGAAGACCCAGATCTTGGGGCAGGCCCCGCAGGTCGGGCTGAAGACCACCCGGTTGGCGTGGATCCGCTTGTTGATCTCGATGGTGTCCCGGAACATCTCGGGGGTCTCGTGGGGCAGGCCGACGATGTTGGAGATCATCGGGATCAGCCCGATCCGCTCCATCATGTCGACGACGCGGAACAGGTCCTCGTTGCTCTGCTCCTTGCGAAGCACCTCGTTGCGGATGGTGTCGTTGCCCGAGTCCAGGCCCAGGAAGACGTGTCCGCAGCCCGCGTCCTTGAGCGCCTGCAGCAGCTCCTCGTCCAGGCAGTCCACCCGGCTGAAGACGTCGAACGGGGTGGTGAATCGCGTCCGGTAGGCCTCGAGGAACGACAGCGCCCACTCCCGGTTCCAGGTGAACGTGTCGTCGCGGAAGAGGATGTAGCGAAAGCGGTAGGCACGGGAGAGGCGGGCGATCTCGTCCATCGACCGCTCCACCGACATGGCCCGCGCGTAGGTCCCCGTGCCCGCGCTGCGGATGTCCTCGTTGCAGCAGAACCGGCAGCGCCAGGGGCAGCCCCGGGAGAAGATCAGGTTGAGCACGTGGTTGTTGGCGTCGATCACCCGCTGCAGATCCGCCACGTCGCGGTCCATCGGCGGCAGGTCGTCCAGATCCTCGATGAACTCCCTCGGCGGAGGGCGGACCACCTCCCCGTCTCTCAGGAAGGCGAAGTTGGCGGTGGTGGTGACGTCCTGTCCCCGCTCCAGCTTGTCCAGGTACTCGACGAAGGCGTGCTCCCCCTCGCCGCAGCACACGCCGTCCACCCCCGGTGCGCGGAGCACGGACTCGGGGTCGACGATCGCGTGGATCCCGCCCACCAGGATGGGGGCTCCAGGGGCCGACCGTCGCGCGATCTCGATGACCGGCTCGATGATCGGCGTCTCGCAGGTCATCACCGAGATGCCGATCACGTCGGGGGCGAACTTCCGGATGCGGTTGGCCAGGCGCCGGCGGAGCTCCCGGCGGTGCTCCATGTGCAGGGTGCCGACCTGGTGGCCGTGCGCACCCAGGTAGGCCGACAGGCTTCCCAGCGCGTTGGGGAACACGGCCGGGAACTGGGAATACAGGTTGGACGAGATCAGGAAGACCCGCACCTTCACTCCTCCGTCGCGGTGGGGGACACGTCCGCCGCGGACGGCGCGCCGAGCACGGGCACCACGGTTCCGGCGCCCAGGTGGTCGGCCAGGGCCTCGCGGGAGATCACCACGTACCCCCGTTCGTCCCCATAGACTCGGATCTCCGAGGGGGGATCGGCAAGGACGAAGGGGCCGGTGAGGGGTGACACGCCGTCTTCCTCCACCGGGAGGAAGGTGCACGGCGGTTCGATCTCGCCCTCGAACCAGTCCTCGAAATGGTCCGTCTGTACGACCAGCAGGTCGACCTCCTGGCGCTCCATGAACGCGAGGACCTCGGCCTCCTCGGTCGCGTAGTACGCGTCGTGAAGGTCGGAGAGCCGCCAGCTGACCAGGTTGTAGTCGTCGCCCCCCAGGATATGGACGATCGACACCAGCTCCTGGCAGTACAGCAGGGTCTCGCGCTGGGAGAACAGCTCGACCGCATCCATCAGATAGGGAGGCCCGGCCACCCGTGGGGCCCCCTCCACCTCCCCCAGGTAGGTCAGCAGCCCCGAGGCGCGCCGATAGTCGTCGGTGAGGTGGAACGGCCGGGGGATCCCCGTGCCGTGGGTGATCAGGTAACACGCCGCCAGCACCGGCGGTGCGATCGTCCTCGCCCAGGCCGGGAGCCGCCGCACACAGCGCGCCGCCACGATGGCCACGGCCAGCACAGCGGCCAGCGACAGGGTGAACCAGATGTAGCGCTGGGGGAGGAAGAGGCGAGGGGCGGCCACCACGGCCAGGGCGTACATCGTCAACGAGACCGTCAGCAGCTGCCAGACCACCCGGGGCGGGCGGGCACGCGCCAGGCCCAGCCAGGCCACGCCGGCCAGCAGCGCCAGCGCCAGCGCCGGGATCGCCCCCTGGAAGGCCCAGGTGCCGGAGAACGCCGGCACCAGGGTCATGCCCCACGCCGCAAACGGCAGCAGGACCGGTTCGAGCAGCTCCCATCCCCAATGACGCACGGCCGCCAGCAGGGGGAAGGACGCGCCGTAGGGCAGGGCGAAGGTCTCCAGGTGGGCGTCGACCGGGGGGAGGATGCCTCCCCGGTTGAGGGCCGCGTCCCGGGCGAGCTTGACCGAGTAGGCCGCGAGCTCCGGCGAATCCCCGGATCCCAGGATCGCGCCCCACGGGACGACCAGCAGGACCATGGCCACCATCACGCCGCCCACGGCCCAGACCCGACGGTCGCGCACCGGGAACGTCAGCCGACCGTCCGCGGGATCCCGCCGGATCCGCCGCAGGACGAACAACGCCGCGCAGTTCAGCGCCATGGGCGGGTAGAACGCCACCGCCGCGGCCACCACGCCCACCGCCGCGCGCCCGCGCCCACGCTGCTCCACGAACAGGTAGGTCACCAGCAGCGGCCAGGCGAAGGTGTCCGGGATCCCCGCGAGGGCGAAGTAGACCGGCGGCATGTGGAGGAACAGGACGCCGGCGAAGAACGCGGCGGTAGGGCCCTCGAGTCGGGCCACGAGCTGGTAGAGCAGCAGCACGGTCACGGCGAGCAGGATCAGGGGGTACAGCTTGCCCAGGAGGACCTGCTCGCCAGTGAGCCGCATCGCCCCGAGGAGCAGGGCGAAGCCGGGCGCGGTGTCGCGCAGCTCTCCCCGCTGGAAGGCGGAGTAGGCCACCGAGTCGTCGGCCGCCCCTCCGTGCGGGCTGCCGTACCAGTTGACCATCCCGTTCATCGACACGTGGGGGTCCAGTACGGCGGGGATCTGGAACGCCACGAACACGGCCGTGTAGATCCCCAGCAGCGCCCCCAGCACGACGTACCGGCGTCCGCCGGCGGAATGGCCGTCACTGGGCACTCGAGCGCGCTCGTTCATCGGACTCCACCACCCCTTGCCGTGGGATCCTCGATGTACTCCTCACCCTACACAGACGGGGCCGTTTGTCCATCCGTGTGCTATCCTCCCGTCAGTCGATCCGGAAAACACGACCGAAGGAGTGGACATGGCGAACTGGAGGCCCGCGCCGAAGCCCTCGCCCAAGCCGGTGAACCGGCCCACGCCCAAGAGCTAGCCGACCTCTCGGCCTCTCGCCCCGCCGGCACCCCGGCCGCGGAGCCGGCGGTCGTGTATGGGTGCCCACCCACAAGGTGACTACGGGGTCGTCCGGACGGATGTCGTGAGAGTCCTCCTCGTCGCGCCACCGAGGCTGCTGTGGCCCTTCATGAACGAGCAGGACAACTTCCTGCTCCCCCAGTCCCTGGCCTGTCTCGCCGCGAACCTCCGGGAGGCGGGATTCGACGTGACCGTCCTCGACTGCCTGCCCGACCAGGTCGGCTGGCGGTCGCTGGAGCGCAGGATCCGCCGCCTGGCCCCCGACGTCGTCGCCGCCGGTGAGAACCACGCCCTGTACGCGTCCGAGGTGATCCGGCTGGTCGAGCTGGCCAAGGAGATCGACCCCGGGGTCTACACCGTCCTCGGGGGCGCCCACTTCACCAACGTGGGCGAGATGTACCTGGACCGGCACCCCATCGACTTCGTCGTGCGCGGGGAGGGCGACGTCACCACCGTCGATCTCGTCCGCGCCCTCGACGCCGGGGGACGGCCGGAGGGACGCCGGGTGGACGGAGTCTCCTACCTCGGGGACGACGGCCAGGTGGTCCACAACCCACCGCGGCCGCTGGTGGAGGACCTGGACTCGCTACCCCTCCCCGCCTACGACCTGATGCCCATGGACCGCTACGGGCAGGCGCGCTTCCTGTTCAGCCCCGGCGGGACCACCATCCACCACAGCCGCGGCTGCTCGTCCCGCTGCGCCTACTGCGTGTGGTGGACGCAGATGGCCGACCGGACGCAACGCTGCCAGTCCGACGAGCTCACCCCCCGGTGGCGGACCAAGTCCGTGGAGCGCACCCTCGAGGAGATCGAGATCCTCCACCGGCGCTTCGGCAAGCGCTGCCTCGTGTTCGTCGATCCGACCTTCAACCTGGACCCGCACTGGAACGACGAGTTCGCCGAGGCGCTGATCGCCCGCGACTGGGACCTGACCTGGTTCGCCTTCATGCGGGCCGACCTGATCCTGCGGGACGAGGAGCTGGGGATCTTCGAGAAGCTCGTGCGCAGCGGTCTGACCCACGTCTCGGTCGGCCTGGAGCGGGTCGACGACGCGTGGGTGCACGGGGCGAACAAGCGGTTCCACACCCAGGACCACGGCCGGCGCGCCTTCGACCTGCTGCGCAGACGCTACCCCCGGGTCTTCCGCCAGGCCACGTTCATCATCGGCGTGCGGGACGAGACCCCCGAGGCGATCCGGCGCCAGCTCGACTACGCCCGGGATCTGCAGCTCGACTACCCCGCGTTCCACGCCTTCACCCCCTTCCCGGGGACCGAGGCCTGGAGCCAGGCGCAGGAGGAGGGCTGGCTCGAGATCACCGACTTCGATCAGTTCGACATGTCCACTCCGCTCATGGGCTCCGAGACCATGACCCGCGAGGAGATCGAGGCCGCGCTGATCGACCTCAACGGCAGCTTCGTCGACACCCCCTGGTTCCTCAGGGGCCTCCTCGACCGCAGCTCGTACCGCCGCAACATGTACGCCTGGTGGCTGATCGTGATGGCCCGCGTGTTCGCGTCGACCGCGGCCCAGCGCCTCAACCCCTTCCGGCTGGAGCGCTACACCAGCCTGGTCGAGCCCCCCTGGTACCACCGCTGATGCGCTGGCTGCTGATCAACCCCCACCCCGCCCCGGTGACCGCCGCGGGGTACTACCGGCGCTTCCTGGCTCCGATGCCGCCGATCTCGCTGGCCTACCTGGCTGCCTGCCTGGAGCGGGCCGGTGTGGACGTGCGGGTGCACGACGACGGCGTGTGCGACGGCCGGGCCACCGCCCTCGACGAGGCGCTGCGCCGCACACGCCCGGACGTGGTGGGCCTGCCGGTGGTGACCGCGACGATGCCGACGGTCGCGCAGCTGGTTCGCCGGATCCGCGCCCGGTGCCCGGAAGCCACCGTCGTGCTGGGAAACCTCCACGCCGACCTCTATGCCCACGATCTGCTGGCGGAGGGCCTGGCGGACGTCGTGGTGCACGGCGAGGGAGAGGAGACGGTGGTCGACCTGGCGCGGGCGCTGGCCAGCGGAGATGGGGATCCGTCGGCGGTCCAGGGCATCTCGTTCCGCCGCGACGGCGAGACGACGACCACCCCGCCGAGGCCCCTGATCGAGGACCTGGACAGCCTCCCGATGCCCGCGTGGCACCTGTTTCCCGTGGACCGCTACCGCCTGTTCAACTTTGCCCGGGTGCGGGAACCGGGGACGCTGGTCCTGGGCTCCCGCGGCTGTCCCTACCGCTGCACCTACTGCTCGCTCAAGGTCATGGGGACGCGGCGGAGGCGCCGGAGCGCGGCGAACATCGCGGACGAGTTCGAGTTCCTCGCGGACCGCTTCGGCGTGGCCCAGCCCTCCTTCGTCGACCCGATCTTCCCCTTCGACCGCCAGGAGGGGCTGGAGTTCGCCGACGAGCTGATCCGCCGGGGGCTCCATCGAAGACAGGTCTGGATCACCGAGACCCGCACCGATCGGGTGGACCCCGAGCTCCTCCTCGCGCTGCGGGAGTCGGGACTCCGGCGGATCATGTTCGGCTTCGAGTGCGCCCACGAGGACTCCCTGGATGGACTGAACAAGGGCCAGCGGGCCGACGAGGGATTCGCGGCGGTCGCGGCGGCGCGGGAGGCGGGCCTCCAGGTGATCGGCTTCTTCATGCTCGGTGTCCCCGGCGAGACCCGCGCCACGCTGCAGGCCACCATCGACTACGCCCGGGCCCTGGACGTGGACTTCGCCAAGTTCA
>CAZITQ010000131.1:3708-26972 GCA_964542165.1 uncultured Rickettsiales bacterium | reverse complement strand
CCCTGCGGGTACGACGGCGATACCTACCGGGCCTGCCGCTGCTCTCCGGGGCAGGTGGGGCGCTACCGGGAGCGGATGAGCGGGCCCCTGCTCGACCGGATCGACCTGTTCTCCTACGTGCCGCGGATCCGTTATGCGGCCCTGGCGGAGCTGGAGCAGGGGGAGCCGTCCTCGGTGGTGCGCGAGCGCGTGGTCGAGGCCAGGGGGCGGCAGGTCGGACGGCTGGACGACCGGCCCGAGGCCCTGCGGATCAACGCCCGGCTGCAGCGGGCCGACCTGGAGCACCTGTGCCCGCTGCCCGAGGGGGGAAGGGCGCTCATGCGGGACGCGGTCGACGGGGGGCTGCTGTCTCCGAGGGCCCACGACCGGGTGCTCCGGGTGGCCCGGACGCTGGCGGACCTCGAGGGGCGCGAGGCCCTGGACGAACGCGACGTGGCCGAGGCCATCGGGCTGCGGATGGACGCCCACCCCATCGAGGGGCGTCACGAGGCGGACTGAACACGGAACGGCGGGGCCGGCGCAGGGCGGGTCCCGGAATCAACCTGGGCGGGAGGGCCCGCGGCGGCGGCCAGTGTGCCGCCGGGGGGAGGAGAGACCATGGCGACGGATCGGCGAAATGCGGAGGTGCGCGCGGCGCTGCAGACCATCGAGAAGAACTTCGGCAAGGGGGCGGTGATGCGGCTGGGAGACCGGCCGCAGATGGCGGTGGAGGTGATCCCTTCGGGGAGCCCTCGGCTGGACATCGCCCTGGGGGCCGGGGGGCTGCCCCGGGGGCGGATCGTGGAGGTCTTCGGGCCCGAGTCGTCGGGCAAGACCACCCTGGCACTCCACGCCCTGGCCGAGGCCCAGCGGCGGGGTGGGTTGTGCGCCTTCATCGACGCCGAGCACGCCCTGGACCCGACCTACGCCGGCAAGCTCGGCGTCCAGCTGGGCGATCTGCTGATCTCCCAGCCGGACACGGGCGAGCAGGCCCTGGAGATCACCGACATCCTGACCCGCAGTGGCGGGCTCGACTTGCTGGTCATCGACTCGGTGGCCGCTCTGATCCCCAAGGCCGAGCTGGACGGCGACATGGGCGACACCCACGTGGGGCTTCAGGCCCGTCTGATGAGCCAGGCCCTGCGCAAGCTCACCGGGGTGGTGTCGAGGACCGGGACGCTGGTGATGTTCATCAACCAGGTGCGCCACAAGATCGGAGTCACCTTCGGCAACGGGGAGGTCACCACCGGCGGCAACGCGCTCAAGTTCTACTCGTCGGTCCGCCTGGAGATCCGGCGCATCGGGGCCATCAAGCGCAAGGAGGAGGTGGTGGGCGCCCGGACGCGGATCAAGGTGGTCAAGAACAAGATCGCGCCCCCGTTTCGCAACGCCGAGGTGGACATCTACTACGGAGCCGGCATCTCGGCCGCCGCGGACCTGCTCGAGATGGGGCTGATCACCGGCCACCTGCGCAAGAAGGGCAATCACTTCTATGCCGGCGACGAGCGCTTCGCCCACGGCCGCGACGACGCCATGCGGGCCCTGGCCGCCCGGGAGGACCTGTGCGGCGCCATCTACCAGCAGTCGCTGATCGGCGCGGGGATCGTCGAGCCGCCCCCTCCGGCCGCCGCCGGAGATCGTCCTGCCCGTCAGGCCGAGGCCGTCGCGTGAGCCTGCTGCACCCCTGCTTCGTCCCGCTGGGCGGTGGGCGACTCCCCGCCGGGCGGGCCCGGTGGCCGAGTCCTCGGGAAGGTTCTAGACTGGCCGGATGCGACTCGAATCGACGATGCCGACCGGCGGCGGCCCCGGGACCCGCCGGGCCCTCGGCGGTTGCGCCGTGCTGCTGTGCGGCGTCCTCGCCCTGTCCGCGACGGCGCGGCCCCTGCCCAAGAACCGGCCGCTGAGCGCCGAGACCCAGCATGCCATCACCTGTGGGGTGGAGATGGAGGCCCGGGGGGATGCGGCCTGGGGGGTGCTGGAGGAGCGCTTCGTGGCCGGGACGATCACCGCCGAGGAGCTCTCCCAGCTGCGGGTCCGGTGGGCGGCCACCATGGACCCGCGGCACCCCGCCAGCGGGGCCACCTTGCAGCTGATGGAGGCCGGCGTCGACACCCGGACGGCGGTGCTGGTACCCCAGGCCATCGACCGCGGGGACCTGGAGGGGCTGGAGGCGGCCCTGGACGGCGCGCCGAGCCTCCCCGTGGAGGTCCAGCTGCTGCACGTGGGAACCCTGTGGGCGCTGGGACGGGAGGGCAAGGCCGCCCTGGTCTACCGCCAGGTCCTGGAGGCCGACTCCCTGCTGGCCTACTACGACGCCCTGTTGGACGAGTGGCTCCGGGGAAGGCTGGCGGAGATCGGCGCGGGGGGGACCCCCGCCTTCGCGCCGTCGGACCCCGATCGGGCGGAGGCGCTGCGGCAGAACCTGCGGGGACGTGGCCCGGGGGGGCTGTTCCTCCTCGAGGTGCTCGACCCCCCCGAGGAGGCCGAGATCCTCGGAGTCCCGTTGGCCTCCCTCGATCGTGACCTGGTGACCGAGGTGATGGGGAGCCAGCGGGTGGATCTGTACTTCTGCTACGAGCGCAACGGCGGCGTGGACAAGCTGGACCCGGGCACACTGACCGTCGAGTTCGGCGTGGGATCCTACGGCGCCGTCGAGTTCTGCTCGGTGCTCCCGGGGGCGGACCTGCGGCCGCCCGAGTTCCGGGACTGCTGCTGCCAGGCCGTCGAGAAGCTGCGGTTCCCGGCCCCCGAAGGGGGTGGCCGGGCCACGGTCCGCCGTTCCCTGTCGTTCCCGATGAAGCGCAAGTAGCCCGGTCTGGGGCCCTGCCGCCTCAGGGAGGCAGGATCGCCTCGGCCCCCTCACATCGACGCAGCGCGCGCCCCAGGGACTCCGGGGCCAGGTCCGCCTGGAAGGGGAGGGGACCGATCACCGGGGGGTCGATCCGAGAGGCGATCTCCCGGCGATTGCTCTGCAGGGAGGGGTCGTCGGGCCGGGAGGGTTCGCTCCGGGTGAGCACGACGGCGACGATGGGAACCGCCCTGCGCTCCAGGGCCTCGACCACCAGCCGGACGTGGTTGATCACCCCCAGGCGGTCGGCGGCCACCACCAGGGTCGGGAGCTGGCAGCGCACCGCCAGCTCGGCCGCGTCGCCTCCCTCCCACAGGGGAGAGAGCAGCCCGCCGGCGCCCTCGACCAGCAGCAGGTCCGAGGCGCCCGCGCGGTCGGCGATCCTCCGCTGCCAGTCGGCCGGGTCGAGGACCACACCCTCGTCTCGGGCCGCCACCGGCGGTGCCAGGGGCGCCGAGAGCCGCACCGGGCAGACCTCGTCCAGCGGGTGCGCCCGGCCGCATGCCTCCCACAGCAGGGTACCGTCGGCGGGGGCGCCTTCGACGCCGCTCTCCACCGGCTTGTAGGCGTCGACCGAGCGGCCCAGCTGCCGCCAGGCGGCCAGCAGGGCAGCGCCGACCACCGACTTGCCGACCTCGGTGTCGGTGCCGGTGACCAGCAGGGCCGCGGGGGGGGAGAGGCTCACGGCCCGGCCTCCGCGGCGAGGCGGGGTCCCAGCTCCTCGATGGTCTCGTGGACCACCCCGCACAGCAGGTCCAGCTCGTCGTCGGCGATGGCCAGCGGCGGCATCAGCACCACCACGTCCCCCAGGGGGCGCACCATCACCCCCCGCTCCACCGCCGCGCGACAGACGCTGAGGCCGGCCTGTTGCGTCGGGCTGAAGGGGGTCCGCGTCCCCGGATCCCGCGCCAGCTCCACACCGCCGATCAGCCCCAGCTGCCGCACGTCCCCCACGTGGGGCAGGGCCCGAATGGCGGCCAGGCGCTCGGCGAAGCGTCCGGCCTTGCGCCGCACCTCGTCCATCAGCGTCCCGTCGGCGAAGAGCGCCAGGCTGGCATTGGCCGCCGCGCAGGCCAGGGGGTTGCCGGTGTAGGAGTGGCCGTGGAAGAAGGTCTTGTACTCGGTGTGCTCCCCCAGGAAGGCCTCGTAGATCGCCTCGGTCGCCAGGGTGGCGGCCAGGGGGAGGTAGCCGGCCGACAGCCCCTTGGCCACCGCCATCAGGTCCGGTCGGACGCCGGCGTGCTGGCAGGCGAACAGCTCGCCCGTGCGACCGAAGCCGGTGGCCACCTCGTCCACGATCAGCAGCGCGCCGTGCTCCCGGGCGATCTCCGCGGCCCGGGTGAGGACCTCGGGCGGGTAGATCAGGATGCCCGCCGCCCCCTGCATCAGGGGCTCGACGATCAGGGCGGCGACCTTGCCCTCGTTGCGCTCGAAGGCCTCGCGGATGCTGTCGGTGCAGGCCACCTGGCACTCCGGGTAGCTGCTCCCGACCGGGCAGCGGTAGCAGTCGGGGCTGTGGGCCCGGTCGGTCTGGAACAACAGCGGGCCGTAGACCCCGTGGAAGAGGTCGATGCCCCCCACGCTGACCGAGCCGATGGTGTCTCCGTGGTAGGCGTTGTGCAGCCGGATGAAGGTCTTGCGGTCCTGGCCCCCCGGGGTCTGCTGCCAGTACTGGAACGCCATCTTGACCGCGATCTCCACGGCCGTGGAGCCGGAGTCGCTGTAGAAGACCCGGGT
This sequence comes from uncultured Rickettsiales bacterium, assembly GCA_964542165.1. Lineage (GTDB taxonomy): Bacteria > Myxococcota_A > UBA796 > UBA9615 > CAYRNR01 > CAYTBN01. Next base: position 22,408 of record CAZITQ010000131.1, on the reverse strand, counting down.
CAGGTCCGGCGACGGCGCCAGCTGGGCGAGCGTATGGGCCAGCTCGATGGCGGGCACGTTCGACGGCCCCAGCATGGTGCAGTGGCCGATGCGCGAGAGCTGGTCGGTGATGGCGCGGTCGATCTCAGGGCGTCGGTGGCCGTGGAGGTTGACCCACAACGAGGAATTGCCGTCCAGGTAGCTGTGCCCCCGCACGTCCCTCAGCCAGCAGCCCTGGGCCTCCTCGACGATCACCGGCGAGGCCGTCTCGTAGGCCCGCATCTGGGTGAAGGGCTTCCACACGGCGCTCCGGTCCTGCTCCTCGAGGTCCTCCACCCGGGCGAGGGAATCGGCGTCCATCGGGGCGTCGGTGGCGGGAAAGGGGCTCAGGTCGGCGGCGGACCGGAAGGGGTAGGGCGCGGTCACGGATCTCCTCCCACGGCGCGGTCCAGCCCATCGAGGAGGCGGTCGATCTCCCCGTCGGTGTGCAGCGCGGACAGGGTCAGGCGGAGGCGGCAGGTGTGCTCGGGAACGGTGGGCGGGCGGATCGCCCGGCAGAACAGGCCGGCGTCGAGCAGGCGCTCGGCGAGGGTCAGGGCCCGGGCCTCGCCACCGACCACCGCGGGCACGATGGGCGAGGGCTCGGCGCTGGTGGGTAGACCCAGGGCGCGGATCCCCTCCCACATGCGGCGGGCGTTGCGCGCGAGGGCCTCGAGGCGCTGGGGCTCGTCTCGCATCACGCCCAGCGCGGCGGTGGCTGCCGCGGCGGACGCCGGCGGCAAGGCCGTGGTGTACAGAAAGCTCCGCGCCCCGCTCACCAGCAGTGCACGTACGTCCCGATCGCACAGCACGAATGCTCCGTGGGAACCCAGGGCCTTGCCCAGGGTGCCCAGGCGCACGGCCGCCGGGACGCCCGCGAGGGCGCAGGCCCCCCGCCCGGCGGGACCCAGGGTGCCCATGGAGTGGGCCTCGTCCACCAGCAAAGAGCCCCCCGCCCTCGCCGCCGCCCGGCCGTAGCTCGCCAGGTCGACCCGATCGCCATCCATGCTGTACAGCCCCTCGGCCACGATCCAGGCGTGGCCGGTGCGGGGCGTGTCGAGGGCGTCCGCGAGCCCGTCGACATCGCCGTGGGGGAAGACCCGGACCGTGGCCCGCGAGAGCCTGCAGCCATCCACGATGCTCGCGTGATTCAACGAATCGCTGCACAGCAGGTCACCCTCGGCGGCCAGGGTCGTCAGCAGGGCCAGGTTCGCCTGGTACCCCGACGAGAACACCAGCGCCGCCTCCGAGTCGAAGGCGTGGGCCAGGGCCTCCTCCAGCTCCCCGTGGCAGGGTAGGGTCCCCGCCACCAGCCGGCTGCTGCCCGAGCCCGCGCCGTAGCGATCCAGGGCGTCGCGGGCCGCGGCGAGAACCGTGGGGTGCTGCCGCAGCCCCAGGTAGTCGTTGGAGCAGAACACCGTCACGGGGCGTCCGTCCAGGACGGCACGGGTGCCCTCGGCGTCCCACAGGGGCATCAGCGTGCGCAGGCGGTCGCGCTCCCGCAGCCGTGCGAGGCGGTCCTCGACCACCCGGGCGTGGGTGGGCGGCGCGGGGCGGCGGTCACCGGACAGGGTCTCGGGCCTCCGCGTCCCCGGGTTCGCGGTCGTCGCCCTGCGAGGTGAGGCTCAGGTAGATGCTCTCCAGGCTCATCCGTTCCCCGCGCAGCTCCAGCAGGGTCCAGCCCCGATCCACCGCCAGCCGGAACACCGCCTCCCGCGCGTCCCCGTCCGCGGTCAACGAGATGGCGTCACCGGAGGGTTCGGCGGACACCACGCCGTCGATCTCGGCGAGCGCCGCCGCAGCGACCGGAGCGTCGACGTCGGCCAGGACCACCCGCAACCGCTGGCCCCGGGCGACCCGGTCCGCCAGCTCCTGGGTGGTCCCGCCCGCCCGCACCCGCCCGCCCTCGATGATCACCACCCGGTCGCAGGTGGTCTCCACCTCGGCGAGGATGTGGCTCGAGAGGATCACGGTGCGGTCCCGGCCGATCTCCCGGATCAGCTCGCGGATGCCCGCGATCTGTTTGGGGTCGAGGCCGCTGGTGGGCTCGTCCAGCAGGAGGATCGGGGGCCAGCTCAGGATGGCCTGGGCCAGCCCGACCCGCTGGCGGTACCCCTTGGACAGCTGGGCGATGGGGCGGTCCAGGACGTCGCCGACGCCGCAGCGGTCGACCGCCCGCTCCAGGTCTCCGCTCCCCCGCAGGTGTCGCACGCGGGCCATGAAGTCCAGATACTCCCGGGGCGTCATCTCGGGGTACAGGGGGGCGTTCTCGGGGAGGTAGCCCAGGTTGCGGCGGACGGCGTGGGAGTCGGTGACCACGTCCCGTCCCTCCAGGCTCGCGGTGCCTTCGGTCGGCGCCAGGGAACCCGCCAGGATCCTCAGCAGGGTGGTCTTGCCGGCCCCGTTGGGCCCCAGGAGGCCCACGATCTCACCGCGCTCGACCGCGAAGGACACGCCGTCCAGCGCGCGAACGCCCGGGTAGTCCTTGGTGAGTCCTTCGACCTGGATCGCCGTCATCGTCCGTTCCCGAGGCACCGACTATCACCGATCCGCCCACAGCTGTCGACTGCGCACTGCCGACGGCGGTATACAAGCGTTTGCGAGGCGCCGCATGGACCAGGACAAACCCACCACCCCCGTGCTGATCGGAATCGCCGGGGGTACCGGTTCGGGCAAGACCTACCTCTCCCACATCCTGGTCGCGGCGCTGGGGTCGCGGCAGGTCGCCCTGTTGCAGCAGGATGCCTACTACCGCGACCTGGCCGACCATGGCGGCAAGGATCCGGCGGACATCAACTACGACCACCCCGACGCCCTGGAGCTGGACCTGCTGTCGAGGCACCTGGGATTGCTCGGTGAGGGGCGCCCGATCCACCGGCCCGTCTACAACTTCGAGACCCATCGGCGTTCGGTGACCCGGATGGTGGTCGAGCCCCTGCCCATCGTGGTGGTGGAGGGGATCCTGACCCTGTTCGACCCGGAGATCCGGAGCCAGTTCGATCTGCAGGTGTTCATCGATGCCGACGCCGACGTCCGGCTGGCGCGGCGCCTGATCCGCGACTGCGACGAGCGGGGCCGGACGGTGGCCTCGGTCCTGGAGCAGTACCGGTCGACGGTGCGGCCGTCCTACCAGCAGTTCGTGGAGCCTACCCGGCGGTACGCCGACCTGATCGTCAACAACAGCGAGGAGGACGTGGGCCGCCGGGGGTTCGACCTGGTGGTCCGCGAGGTCCGACGCCTCGCCGGACTGGGAGAGTGATCCCATGAAGATTCTGACCATCACCTGGTTCGTCGCCCTGGCCGGCCTGCTGCTGGTCGCGTGCCCCTCGGACGACGACGACGACACCACAGTCGAGGAGTGCCCGACCGCCGAGACGCCCACCGCCGACATCATCCAGCCGTCCAACACGGCCCAGTTCGAGTCCGGCGACGAGGTGATGTTCGTGGCCAAGGTGGAGGACGACACCGACTCCGCGCAGACCCTGGAGACCCACTGGTACGACGAGATGTACCTGGAGCCCGAGGAGTTCCCGGCCCCGGCGCCGGACGCCAACGGCGAGATCCGCTTCACCAAGAGCGACTTCGCGGACGGCATCCACACGTTGACGCTGGAGGTCTTGGACTCCGATGGTTGTCGGGGCGAAGACAAGATCGTGATCAACGTCGGCTCGGAAATGTAGTTCTTCTCCCGCACCCGCACCCGCACCCGCACCCGCACCCGCACCCGCACCCCAGTAGACACCCGGTTTCGACTGGGGCCCCTCGGTTCGGCCGGCTATGATCCTGTTCGCACCGAGGCCGACGTGAGCGACACCCCACCCCGCGATCCTGCCGAGGACATCTTCGACGACCTGCTCGCCTGGGCCCGGGGCGAGACGCCACCCCCCCACCGCCTGTTCGCCTACCTCACCGAGCGCTGCAACCTCGGGTGTCCGTCCTGCGGCCTGGCCACCGGCGAGATCGTGGGGGCCGAGCGGGAGATGGATGACGACACCGTGCTCGCCCTGGCCGACCAGGCGGCGGAGCTCGGGGTCCGGGAATGCTACCTGACCGGCGGCGAGGTCCTGGTGCGCAAGGCGACGGTGCTCGCGTTCATGGAGCGGATCGCCGGCGCGGGCCTTCGCGGCGTGCTCAGCACCAACGGGACGACGCTGGAGCGGGACGACGCCCTGCGGCTGGCCCGCTGTGGCTGGCAGCTGGTGATCGTCTCTCTGGACGGGCCGGACCCGGCCACCAACGATCCCCTGCGGAGCCGACCCGGCGTGTTCGGCCAGGCCACCGAGCTGATCCGGACGCTGGTGGCCGCCCGGGACGGGGGCGCCGGGCCCGAGGTCCACCTGCACACGGTGGTCTCGCGGGCCAACGCGGGGCAGCTCACCGACATGGTGGACCTCTGCGCCTCGCTGGGCGTGGACTACTTCGCCGCCGAGCCCATCGTGCACCAGTCGACGGGCTGCACCCCCTTGATGCTGGACGACGCCGCGAGGCGACGGATCGCCGTCGAGGCCCCGCGCGCCCTCGAGCGGGCGGCGGAGCTGGGCCTGTCGACGAACCTGGGATTCCTGGCGTCCACCGACGTGGCGCGCTCCCCCACGGACACCGCGTCGCTGAACGAGGCCGACGTCCGAGGGGTGGAACCGCCCTTCGCCGCGGTGCCCTGCTTCGTGCCCTTCTACAACCTCGTGGTCCACCCGGACGGCGCGGTGGCCGGGTGCTGGCAGGGGAGGGACGAGGGAGCGCTGCGTTTCCCCGAGGTGTCCCTGGCCGAGGCCTGGGAGTCCCACGCCGCGGCCCGGCTCAGGGACCACATGCGGGACGGCCGGCCTCCGGCACACTGTCGCGACTGCTGCCTGGTCAACGCCCGGGACAACCGTCGCTACCGCGCCCTGTTGCTGGCCGAGCTGGGCGATCCGGAGACGGCCCTGGCCGCCCTCGACGGGGCCCTGGCCGCGGAGCCGGCCCTGGCGGTCCTGCGACGGGCACAGGCCCGGCTTCGCGCCCGCCGCGGAGGCGCCCATGGGGCTTGAGCCCTTCGCCCGACCCCTGTGTTCCGCCCCCTGGAGCGGCTGCACGGTCCACTGGACCGGCCAGGTCTTCCCCTGCTGCTCGGTGTGCGAGGACTTCGGCGCCGAGGTCCCCCACGCGCACCGGATGCTCCTGGGAGACCTCACCCGGCGGCCGCTGGCCGACATTCTCGGCGGCGCGGCCGCCTGGGCCCTGAGGCAGGCCTGGGTCGACGGCGATCCGAGTCGACACTGCTGCGACCACTGCCATGCGGCGCGCATCCACACCTGCAGCCCCTACTTCCGCGACGACGTGGTCACCCGCTACGTGGACCGCAGCTTCGAGCGCGGGGAGGGGGCCGCGCGCCGCGTGCGGACCGAGCCCTTCCCGGTCACCCGGCTGGAGGTCCAGATCGACTCCCGCTGCCAGCTGGCCTGTGGGTTCTGCAAGCGCGACTACGCGCCCACCGGCGCCCCGGATCTGCGACGCCACGGCTCCATGGATCCCCTGCTCTTCGAGCGGCTCCTGGACCAGGTCATCGCCCTGGGGGGGGAGGGCGCGGAGCTGTACACCCACTGGACCGGGGAGCCCCTGCTCCACCCCCAGCGGGAGCGGATCTACCGCGCCATCTCCGATCGGCCCTTCTTCACCGCCACCCTGGTGACCAACGGCGTGGCCCTGACCGACGAGTTCGTCGATTTCCTGGTCCAGCTGCCCCGCCCGCCCGCCGTCTACGTCTCCCTCCACGCCGCCACCCGCGAGGCCTTCCGGCGTACCACCGGTGCGGACCGCTTCGAGCGAGTCCAGCGGCAGGTGGAGACCCTGATCCGCAGACGAACCGAGGCCGGCCGGGAGGGGGACCTGCGGATCCTGGTGGGCTACACGGCGGCGCCGACCAACGTGGACGACCTCCCGCGCTTCCTGGAGTCGTGGTCGAGGGTGTTCTGCGAACGGGATCAGCCCCCGGCGATCCATCTCAACGGCCGCGGTCCCATGCGCCGAAACGTGCTGATCGTGGTCGCCGACGGCCTGGATCCGCTGGGTGACGCCATGCGCCGGGCGTTCTGGACGGTCGAGGAGGCTCTGGCCGGCCAGGAGCCGGGGCTCGCCGCGGTGGAAGGCTTCGCCGGCTCGGACGCCTGGGAGGAACTCCCGGACCCGATCCCGGTCTTCTTCGACCACATCGCGAGGGTCGAACAGCGGCTCATGTACGCGACGGATCCCGCCGCAACGGACCGCGAGCGCGATCTCGTGGAGGCGCTGCTGCTGCGCCAGGCCCGCTGCGAGACCGCGATCCGCGGACGGGTGAGCGACCAGACGGCGGGCCGGCTCCTGGCCGGCCTGAGAGGACGTCCCGGATCCCACGGAGACCAGGCGCGCGCACTCCGGCGTCGAGCACAGCGGCTGGGCCTCGTGTTCGGCGAGCGGGCCGGGGCCGAGTTGTTTTCCGCCGTCGATCTACAATGAACGATCCGTGAGCGATTCCCCCACCGACAGCGTCAAGCTCCTGCTGGATGGCCCCGAACCGGGCACCCGTTTCGGCAGCTACCGCCTGCTGTCCATGCTCGGACGCGGCGGGTTCGCCACCGTGTTCCGCGCCGAGCTCCTGGGCGAGTACGGTTTCACCAAGCAGGTCGCGCTCAAGGTCCTGCGCCGCCGGGTCGACAGCCTGGACGAGCGGGAGGTCACCGGCTTCCTCAACGAGGCCCGCCTCGGGGCCTACCTGTCCCACGCCAACCTGGTGGAGTTCTACGAGTGCGGCCGGGTCGACGACCTGCTGTACATCGCCATGGAGCTGGTCTCCGGCCCCAACCTCTCCCAGGTGCTGCGCATGGTCCCCGAGCACCTGGATCCCCTCGACTCCGACGCGGTGCTGACCATCGCCGCCCAGACCGCCCGGGGTCTCAAGGCCCTGCACGAGGCGACCATCGACGGGCGGCGTCTGGGCGCGATCCACCGGGATATGAAGCCCGCCAACATCCTGCTGGCACCCCAGGGGCAGGCCAAGATCACCGACTACGGCATCACCCGGGTCGCCGCGGACTTCTACCAGACCATGGCCAGCGGCACGGTCCGCGGTTCGCCCCTGTACATGTCTCCCGAGCAGGCCCGTGGCGACGAGCTGACCCAGGCCTCGGACGTGTTCAGCTACGGACTGGTGGTGCTGGAGATGATCACCGGCACACCGGTGCTCGTGGCCAACTCCCTCGACGCCATCGTCCAGCGCGCGCGGGAGGCCGACGTGGGGCCTTCGCTGGCCGCCGCCCGCCGCGAGTATCCACAGCTGGCCGCCTTCCTGGAGGGGTGCGTCGCGGCCCGCCCGGGGGCGCGGCACGCCGACGGCGCGGCGCTGCTCGAGGCGATCAAGGAGATGGAGCCCCCTGCCTTCGGGGACGAGAAGGTCGCCGCCGTGGCCAGCGACGGTGCCCGGATCCTGAGCGAGTACGAGGAGAAACGTCGCTCGGTGCCGGTGCGCAAGTACTGGAGCCGGCTGCCCGACGGAGAGGACGGCCGCAACCTCGGCGACCTGTCGACCCAGGGGGGCGCGGGGGACGAGTCACCCGAGGGGTCCGGGGACCCCGGTCCGCCGGTGCTGGGGCCGGCGACGGGCGCCGAGATCTCCGGCGACGGGGAGGACACCGGCCCTCCCGCCCGGCGAAAGAACCGCAAGATCTTCTTGACCATGCACCGGCAGCGGGCCTGGTGGCTGTGGCCCCTGGCGGCGGTTTTCGGTCTCGGCCTGGGCGTGGCCCTGGTGGCGCTGGTCGTCCTGGGGATCCGCTGGCTCGGGCCGGGCCCGGAACCCGACTCCCCCGCGCCGGGCGCGGACGATCCCTCGGCGATCGACACCGTCGCGGATGCCGGGCGGGGTGGAAATCCGGGCGGGATCACCGTGGAAGAGGGCGCCGCGGAGGGGGCGGACCCTGCCGAGGATGGGGAGGGCGAGATCGCCGACGGGGAAGCGGACGAAGGGGACGCAGCGGACGCGGATCCCGAGGGCGAGGCAGCGGAAGCCGGGGACGAGGGTGACCGCGAGGACCGCCGGGAAAGCCGGCAACGGGATCGCGACCGGATCTCCCGCCGCGAGACCGGTCCCCTTCGCCTGGACCACACGAGCCCCCCCCGTGCCATCCGCGGCGATGCCGTACCCCTGACCGTGACCGTCTCCCCTTCCGGTATCTACCCGGTCACGCTCTGGTACCGCTGCGGCTCCGATAGCCGCTGGCAGCGCCGGACGTCCGAGGGCGGCGACGGCGGCACGCTCCAGCTGACCATCCCCGCCGGCGACTGGCAGGTGGCCGGCTGCAATCGGGTCGACTACTTCGTGGAGGTCGAGGGAGACTCGGGACTGAAACGGGTGGGCTCGACCATCAAGCCGCTGGCGTACCGTTTGTATTGATGAGGAGCCGGGGGCGGCCCTGGCGGGGGAACACCGTGACCTCCATCCCGGAACAGCTGGAACGGCTCGCGGCCCTGCTCGATCGGGGACTGATCACCCGAGAGGAGTTCGAGAGCCAGAAACGGGTGCTGCTGGCCGGTCCCGCTCCGACGCCGTCTACCCCGGGCACGACCACCTCCGAGATGGAGCGGGTGGGCGCCTATCGACTGGGCTCGCTCATCGGTCAGGGGGGCATGGGGGTGGTTCATCGGGGGCGGCACTCGTCCGAGGCCATCGCGCAGCGGCAGGGCGGCGACGTGGCGGTCAAGATCATGCACGCCCAGTTCGCCTCGAATCCGGACTACCGGCGTCGGTTCGAGCGGGAGGCTTCCCTGGGGGTGAGGCTCGACCATCCGGGCATCGTCTCGGTCCACGACTTCGTGGTGGACGGCGGGGTCCTGGCGGTGGTCATGGAGTGGGTCGAGGGGCGACCCATGTCCGAGGTGGTGGGCGAGGCCGCCGGTCCGATTCCCTGGGAGCAGGCCTGGCCCCTGTTCCGCTCCCTCCTCGAGGGGGTCGGCTACGCTCATTCGCAGGGGGTCGTCCACCGGGATCTCAAGCCCGAGAACGTGTTGATCGGCAGCGACGGCGCGCCCCGGATCATCGACTTCGGCATCTCCAAGGACCTGGCGGACTCCCAGACCCGCACGGGTGCTGGCATGGGGACCGTGGAGTACATGGCCCCCGAGCAGTACACCGACGCCAAGGCGGTGGACCACCGGGCGGACATCTATTCGCTGGGCATGATGCTCTACGAGATGCTCTCCGGCCGGCTGCCCTGGGATGCCAATGCCTCCCAGTTCGAGATCCTGGAGCAGAAGGCGCGACGGGAGTTGCGTTCTCCGTCTTCCCATTGCCCAGGCATCCCGCAACCCGTGATCCGGGCGCTGGTGCCGGCGCTGTACGTCGACCCCGCAGAGCGGTACGGGTCTGCGATGGAGTATGCCGCGGCGCTGGCGCAGGCGAACAGCGAGATCCAGCCTTCGCCGGAGCCAGCTGCGCGCCCCACCGTTCGCCGTACCGTGCTCGACGATTCCCCCGGTTCGTCCGCGACCCCACCGCCGCCGTCGGCCGTCCGCCGGGAACCGGATCCAGCCCCGTCCCGCCCTCGTCTGCACGGGCTGCTTCTGCCGGGGCTGATCCTGTCGATCCCGCTGGCCCTCGGATGCGTCGCCGTCATCCCGTGGCTCGTGAGTTCGTTGGCTTCATCGTCGAATCGGGCCGACCTCTCCGAACCGCGGCCCGTCGAGGGACCTGCTCCCACGTCCTCTGGGGACTCCGTGGATCCCGTCGCTCTTCTCCATGGCAAGGATGACGGGGAGCGGATGTCCATCGCGCGCGAGGCGCTGGACAGGGGCACCGAGAAGCTCGAGGACCACCACCTGGCCGACGGCAACCTGACCGTCGCGATCGAACAGTTCGAGTACGCGAGGGTTGCCCTGGAGAGCGTGGAGTATCCGGGGTCTCTCGCCGATGACGTCGCGGCGAAGCTCGCCGAGGCGGCCGACCTGCGCGACCAGAAACACCGCGACACGCTGTTTCACTACGAGAAGCTGAAGCGCAGCGGCGACTACCGCGAAGGGAAAGAGGAGCTCGAGTTCATCCTCCGGTTGATCGCCGACGAGGAGGACCCACGGTACCGGTATGCGGCTCGCGAGCTGGTCCAGATCGAGCAGTTGATGGGGCGTTCGGAGCGTTGACGGTGACCGCGTGAACCGCGGGGCGAGCGGATCCGCTACCTGGGCGCGGCTCGAAGCGCCGTCCAGTCCCCCGACAAGGTGAACGCCCCCCAGTGCCGGGGGTCGTCCCACGTTGAAGTGCCGCGCAGCGCGTCCTTGGCCTTGCGCAGGGCCTCGCCGCGGGGTTCACCGGCCTCGAGGAGGGTGTGGAAGGCCTCCATGAGCGCGGCGGTGGCCTGATCGTCGACCTTCCACAGGCTCAGGACCTGGGTCCGGGCGCCGGCGAGGACCAGGCCGCGGCGCAGGCCCAGCACCCCCTCGCCCGACAGGATCTCGCCCAGGCCGGTCTCGCAGGCGCTGAGGACCACCAGCTCGGTCCCGCGCAGGTCCAGGGCCGCCCATTCGGCCGCGGTCAGGTAGCCGTTGTCGTCGCCCCGGGGGGGCTCGTTGGCGCCGGCGAGGACCACCGCGCTGCGGAACATGGCGTCGCCGATGGGTCCGCGGGGTAGGGGATCGTCCGGGGCCGGTTCGGCCCAGACGCGCCGGGCGCCGCGGCTTCCTGCGGGGCCCGGTCGGGCGCCATCGAAGCAGCCGTGGGAGGCCACATGAAGCACGGCCGGCGAGCCCGAGTCGCGCAGGGCCGTCTCCGTGGCCCCGGCTCCGGTGAGCCCCTGCGCCCCGGGCCAGATGTCCAGGATGGCGGCCCCCTCGGCCTCGGAGCCGGGGAGGGCGTCCCAGGGTCCCGAGCAGCCCCACCGGCGTGGAGCATCCGGAGCGGGCACGCCGAAGGTGACGCCGGCGATCACCAGGACCGGACCCGCCGGGGCCTCGGACTCCCCTCGCAGCAGGTCCCGCGCGCTGGTGAGTCCGGTGACCAGCCAGCGTTCGTGGACGGTCTTCCCCGACGGGTCCCGGAGCGCGTCCCAGGGGACCAGGTGGAGCCGATCGTCGGGCGAGATCAGCAGGTGGTCCGCGTCGCCGATCCCCCCTTCCACCTTCCCCAAGAGCGCGTCGAACACGTGCCGTTCCAGGTCCCCCGGATCGGTCCCGCCGGCCAGGGTCTGGTGTAGCCATGTGACCAGCCCGTCGATGTCCTCGGCTGATCCCAGGTCGTGCCCCTCCACCTCGCCGTCGGGCCGGAGGAGGTAGACGCCGTAGCGTTCCTCTTCCCGGGTCAGGCTTCCCCTGGCACCGAAGTTCAAGGGGGCGTAGCGGACGAACTCCAGGAGCACCGCACCGGCGGGCAGCCGCGCGGCCACGTCGGCCAGCTCCGGGGGATCCCGCTCGAACCGGTACTCCGCGCTCCGGCGCGCCAGCTCGCGCTGTCCCTCCTCGATCCGGGCGTCGTACGTGGCCAGGCTCTCCCCCCAGGAAGCCTGCTGCTCGGGCGAGCTGGGGCCGGCCCGGTAGAGCCTCTCGCGCCAGGTCGTCAGGGTCTGCAGCTCGTGGACGAGGCCCAGGGAGTCCGCATCGAAGGAGGCCCGGAGGCGGCCCGCCGTGTCCGCCTCCGCGTCCACGAGCAGGCCCTTGCGGCGAATGCTGGTTCGCAGGGCCAGCCGGGCCGCACCGGCGTCCCCTGGCATCTGCTGGAGATGGAAGGAGATCGTGCCCGAGGTCTGGTCCTCGATGGTCGCGAGGTAGGCGCGGCGCTCGGCCGTGGTGCCCAGGGTCAGGTCCCGGGCCAGGTGGGCATCCTCGATCCCGCGGGCGCGTTCGTGGCGCTCCAGGGCGTTCTCCAGCTCCCCGCCGGCGGTCTCCAGCAGCGCCAGGTTGGTCAGGCTCACGGCCAGGGAGGGGTGCTCGGGGCCCAGGGTCCGCTCCCGGATCGCCAGCGCCTCGCCGTGCAGCTCCCGGGCCCTGTCCTCGTGTCCCCGGTCGGACTCGACCACGGCCAGGTTGTTCAGCGTCAAGGCCACGGCGGGATGGGCGTCGCCCAGGGCGGTCCGGCGGAGGGACAGGGCCTCCTCCAGCTGGTGGACGGCGCCGTCCATGTCACCCCGGCCGGCGAGCGCGTCGGCCAGGTTGCCCCGGGCGATGGCCACATCCGGGTGCTCGTCGCCCTGGACGGCCACCCAGAGATCGAGAACCTGGCGATAGAGGCCCTCCGCCTCCTCCCACTCGCCGCGGTCGCGGTGGAGCGAGGCGAGGCTGTTGAGGATCGTGCCGCGGTCGTCCGGGCTCGCTCCGGTCTCCCCGTCGAGGATCTCCAGGGCCCTCCCCAGGAGCGGCTCCGCAGCGTCGAGCTGGCCCAGTCCCCGGTGCACCAGCGCCAGGGCGTTCAGGGCCGCGACGCGTTCCCGGGCGGGCTGGTCCGCGTCGTCCGCCAGGATGGCCGCCGCCTGCTCGGCCAGGGGCAGGGCCCGGTCCAGCTCGCCGCGGCTCATGTACAGGGTGGCCAGGTTGGTCGCGGCGGTGGCGGTGAGCGGGTGGTCCGTTCCCTTGTGGATTTCGAAGGCCCGGTGGGAGCCCCTCATCAGCGGAAGCGCCTCCTCGTACCGCCCGAGGCGCCGGTAGACCTGCGCCAGGTGGTCCGCGGCGATGGCCGTGCCCAGGTGGGCCGCGCCGCGGGAGTCCAGGGCCACCTGAAAGGCCCGCTGGGCGAAGGGCAGCGCGGCCCGGTAGTCCCCCCGCTGCTTGTGGGTCATGGCCAGCTGGTTGAGGACCGAGCCCGTCTTCTCATGGCCCTCCCCGTGTTCAGTCTCCAGCAGCGCCAGCTCCTCCTCGAACACCCGGATCGCGTCCTCGAGGTCGCCGCGCTGTCGATGGGTCCGCGCCAGCTCGTGGCACCCCTGGGCCAGTCCCGCGTCGCAGGCGCGCCGGAACAGGGGATCGGGTTTGCCGGCGGCCGTGGTGGAGGTCGAGCCGCCCCGCTTGGCGGCCCATCCGGCGGCCACGCAGGCCACCGCGTCTCCGTCGTCGCACAGGCGCTCGAACCACTCGACCGCGGCGGATGGATCCAGCGCGCCGTCCGTGCGCCAGCGCCCCGGAACGCAGACCGGCGCGTACCCGCCGTCGCAGGCACCCCCGTACAACAGATCGAGATCGGCGAGCGATCGCTGGAGTCGGTAGTCCCCGATCTCGATGGTCAGCGGCAAAAGGGCGTCGAGGGCTTCGTCGGAGGCCGGAACGTCCCGGGATGTCGGCGCGATCGACAGCAGGACCGAGCAGAGAAACAGCGGCGCCCCCGGGAGCCGGGCGGGGGACGAGGGCAGCGAGGGTCGTCGGCGAGGCATGGCCCTCCGGGAGCCTACCACCCCCCCGCCGGATCGGTGGTCGCCGAGGAACGTGCGGCTACTTGGGTCGCGACGGACGGGCCGATCGGCTCCTGCGATCCACCCGGAGGCAGCTCTTCGGATCCTGCTTCGCCAGGAGCTTGACCTCGGCGCAGGCCTCGCTGACCTGGAAGGGTTGCTCGTACGCGCGCCTGGAGAGCAGGACAGCGCCGAGGCTGACGGTCATCACGGGGAACTGGTGGGCGACCCCCCGACGATCGAAGCTGACGATGTGGCCCCGGTCGAGGTCCTCGTCGCCGTAGAAGGCGCGGATGCCCCGGTCGAACCGCTGGCAGATCCGATCGGCGGTGACGTGCAGCATGTCCGCCGGGCAGATCGCAACGAAGTCGTCCCCCCCCACGTGCCCCACGAACCAGCCCGCCGTGGGCTCCACGGTCTCCATCAGGGTCGTCGCGGTGAACCGGATGACGTCGTTGCCCGCCATGAACCCGTACGCGTCGTTGAAGGCCTTGAACTGGTCGAGGTCGATGTACAGGACCGCAACGTCGAGATCGTTCCGCAGGGCCCGCTCGATCTCGCGCTCCACGGTCACCGCACCCGGAAGTCCGGTCAGTGGAGAGGCGTCCAGGGCGAGCTTGCGCAGCCGGTCGACCTCGGCCACGGCCTCACGAAGCTCGCGGTTCGCGTCGGCCAGGTCGCGCTGCTCCTCCATGAGGTTGTCCGCGAGCACCTGGTTGCTCTTGCGAAGTTCCTCCTGGGCCCGCTTGCGGTCGAAGAACCCGGGAATCTCGAAGGAGCTGGTCCGCAACCCCACCAGGCCCGTGGTCTTGATGTAGCTCTCCGTCTTCTCCTTGAGGCGGTCCGGGTGGGCCATCACGAAGCGGCAGCGTTCGTGTCCGCTCGCGCGGCAGCTGATCTCGGTGGCCACCAGGGGGAGTCCGAAGCTCTCCTCGCACCAGCCCGACGAGTACCCGGCGTTCATCACGCACACGGGGGCGTCGGCGGTCTTTCCCGCGGCGATCCAGGAGTCGGATTCGAAGGAGAAAGGGTGGTCGTAGACCAGGAAGTAGTCCTCGTCCGGGCTCGGCGCGCTCTCCGGGAGGATGCTGACGAAGGCCCAGCCGGCGTACGCGAAGTGGATCGGGCCCGCGGACAGCCGCTCGATGGGGTCGTCCACTCCCATCCGGGCGTGGAAGTTCCGGGCGTCGGCCATGCCGATGGCGTGGGCGATGTCGAACAGCAGCGCTCGGGCCACGCCGTCGGACTCCTCGGGGGAGCGGACGTCGTACATCTGCTTGACGACGTCGTAGAACTCCACCGAGAGCGCCGCTGCCCGTACGTTGACGTACCGCTCGTCGAAGATCCGTACCGTGCCCTCGGTGGGATCCTGACTCCGGATGGCGTAGTAGTCCTGGACGTACTTCTCCGCCCGAAGGAAGGCATCTTCGAACGGCTCGGGTACCTGGACGGTCCTCAGTCGCTGCGTTCTGTCCGCCACGTCCATCCCCCTGGCTCCGTGTCGAGGGGGGACGGTCGCTTGGATAGGCCGTCTCGCCGATCCCCCCGGATTCGCCGGCTCCTGACTCCATTGTACTCATCGGTCGAAGACGGGAATCCCCAAGCGCTGCGTCTCGGAAGACGCGGCGGCTTTCGCAACTCCACGGGGAGAGGCCGATCCATGAGTAGCCTCCAGCGGCCAACCGTGGCACCTTCGTCGCGGAGGTCGGCATGACCGCGTACAGATGGGCGAAGTGGTGGGGCTGCGGGCGCGGCCCCTGGACCGGGATGGTGGTGCTGGCGATCGTCGGGCTCGTCGGCTGTACGTCCGACGACGACGACAGCGCCGAGGACGAGACGGGCTGGACCACCGTGGAGCTCGAGGCCGAGGGCTCCCGGCTGGTGTACCACCAGGACGGGTACGTCGACATCGTGGACGAGGGGGGCAACGCGATCCTCACCCACGGGATCGCCGCGCTCAGGCTCGACGACTGGGGGGACGAGGGGATCCGCCTGACCACGGACGCGGACCGGTCCCGGGAGGCGTGGCTGGACTACGAGACCACCGCGCTGGGGGACGCCCAGGTGCTCGAGGTGACGGTCTCGGGCGAAGACGCCGAGCCGGACCTCGTGTGGACCATCGCCGCCTACAGGGACGGGGGCTTCTACACCTTCCGGCTGCGGACAGAGAACGGAAGCGGCGACGCCCTCCAGCTGGCCAAGGTCAGTCCCATCGAGATCCGGGCGGAGGACGGCGGCGCCCTCTACCTGGGCCAGGATCCCGCGGAGCACCGGATCCTCGAGAACGGCTCCTACGCCGCCCTGGATTTCATCGCCATGGTCAACCCGGGCGACATGCCCCGCGACGAGGGCTACGCCAGCATCGCCCCCGGGGCGTTCGAGGGGCACTCGGTGTCCACCTCCAACCACGCGGTGACCGACCTGGGCTGCGCCGGAGACGCCGCCCCGGGCACCTGCGCCTGGGTCGCCGGCGCCCTGTCCTTCGAGACCAGCGCGCCGGTGATCGAGCTCTCCCACAACCCCTGGCTGGCGACCACCTCCGACGACGGGCGGCTGGGCTTCGACTACTTCTCGGCCACGGCCGCCTATCTGCCCGATCCCAAGCCCCTGGCCGACGGCGCCTCCCTGGAGTCCGAACTGTTCTACGTGCGACCCAAGACGAGTGACGCCGCGGTGGCGTTGGAGGAGTACGCGGAGGTGGTGGCCACGTCCGTGGGCACCCTGCCCTGGCACCGGCGGGAGGAGGGCCGCCGCGTCCCCAACGGCTGGAACTCCTGGTCGGGTTCGGGCGGCACCGGCGGCTACGGGACCGGGCTGGGGGAGGAGGAGGTCCTCGAGAACCTGGACATCATGGCCACCGAGCTGCGGGACTGGGGCATCGACTGGTTCCAGTTCGACGACGGCTACGAGCCCCACTACGGCGACTGGTACGAGTGGGTGGAGGAGAAGTTCCCCAGCGGCCCCACGGGACTCAGCCAGGCGATCCGCGACCGGGGGCTCAAGCCGGGGCTGTGGATGGCGCCCTTCAGCCCGAGCGTGGATTCGCAGCTGTACGCCGACCACCCGGAGTGGTTCCTCGATCCGGTCGCCATCGGCGTTCCGGTGACCCAGGGCTACGGCATCCTCGACCTGAGCCACCCCGAGGTCCACGAGTACCTCCACGATCTGTTCACCACCTTCCGCGAGGAGTGGGGCTTCGAGTGGCTCAAGCTGGACTTCGGCTACTACGCCATGTTCGGCCAGGACTTCTACGTGGAGGGCTCCACCCGCGAAGAGGCCTGGCGCTCGGCGATGCAGGTGATCCGCGACGCCCTGGGCGAGGACGCGTTCTTCCTGATCATCGGGCAGATGGGCATCAACTACGGGCTGGCCGACGGGGGCCGGCTGACGCTCGACACCATGCCGGTGTGGGACCACGAGCCCGGCCAGACGATGATGATGGAGGAGGCGGGACTCAAGCCGTCGCTACGGACGTTCTCCAAGCGCTGGTACGTCAACGACCGGATCTGGGTCAATCACCCGGACCTGTTCTTCTTCCGCTCCAACACCCTGGACGAGACCTGGCCGCGGGTGAGCTTCACCGAGGCCCGGACCTTCGCCACCGCCACCGCCCTGACCGGCGGGATCGTCAAGCTCGGCGACCGGTTGGTGGACCTGGACGGGGACGCGATCAACGTCATCCGGACCATGATCCCGATCTACCCCACCGGGGCCCGGCCCCTGGACGTGTTCGTGCGGGAGTTCCCCGAGGTGTTCTGGCAGCCCATCGAGGCTCCCCTCGACGGCTACCAGGAGAGCTACCACCTGGTGGGACTGTTCCACTGGGGCGAGAACACCGACATGTCCGTCAATCCGTACGAGGAGATCCCCGACACCGAAGACGACCGGGTCCACACCCTGGACCTGGTGGAACGGGGCCTGGACGGCAAGTACCTGGCCTACGAGTTCTGGACCGGCGAGTTCCTGGGCACGGTGAACGACGAGTTGACCGTCTCCGTGCCCTCCCACGACTGCCGCGTCGTCGCCCTGCGGACCCCCCTGGGCCACCCCCAGTTCCTGGGCTGGAACCGCCAGGTCTCGATGGGGGGGACCGTGCTGGGCGAGGTCACCTGGGACGAAGACGAGCGCCAGCTCTCCCTGCAGATGGACGCTGCGGTGCCCAGCGAGAAGGCGCCCTTCACCTACGAGCTCGCCATCCACGTACCCGACGGCTACACCCACGCCACGACCGCGTCGACCGGAGTTCCGCTGACCGACGTGATTCCGGAGCAGGACGGCGAGGTGCTCAAGATCCGCTTCGTGCCCGAGGCGACGGGTCCGTTGACGTTGATGGTGGGGTTCTGAGCACCGCGGACGAGGCTCCCCGGAGACCGGGTCGCCGCCTTGACCTGTCCAAGATTCGGGTGGCGTCTCGACGCCGGCGCGCCATGCCCCCCCGGCAGACATGGGAATTTGCGCGCCGTCTCGTCCCTTGTAGTCTCCATGACCGGGGGTGGGAGGGCACGTGACCACACGAACGAAGGTGCTGCTCTCGGGGGGGGTGGCCACGCTGGCCGCGGGTGTACTCGGCCTGGTCGTTGTGGCCAGCGCGCTCCGAGCTCCCCCGCTGGCGCGGGATCTGGGCCTGTCGAGGATGGACCTGCGAATGGGCGGCAGTCCCGGTACCGCGGCCCTCCAGACGCTGCAGACCACGACCCGGACCCTGGCAGACGCCCACCTCGAGTCCCTCGAGTCGGAGCTGACCGAGGTGTGCGGCGGGTCCTACGCACTGACCGTCGACGATCGGGTGTCGCGCAGCCTGCGCTCCATGGGATATCGCTCGAGCTTCTACTACACCCACTGGGACATCTACCTGTCGTACACGATGGTCTGCTCCTCCGGCCCAACGTACGCGGTGGTCGTCCAGGTGACGGAGATCCCCGCCACCGGGGCAGCGGGACCAACGGGGTTCGATGTGCTGCGTTCGATGGTGATCGAGGGGGGGAGCCGCAGCGTCGTCAGGGCCTTCCAGTAGCCGCGGCGGGTTCAGCTCCGGCGGCGCTGCCGGATTCCCGCCATCGCGGTCAGCAACGCAAGAGCCAGCCCTGCTCGTCCGGCGGACGCCGGCCAGGTCGCCCCGGCATGCCGACAGGAGCACAGCACGCCGACGCCGTGGCTGGTGTCGTCGTCATCGTCATCGTCGCCCGCATCGTCATCGTCGCCGGTGTCGTCGTCCCCGACATCATCGTCGCCGGTGTCGTCGTCATCCCCGGTGTCGTCGTCGCCGGTGTCGTCGTCGTCCCCCGTGTCGTCGTCGCCGGTGTCATCGT